>JAYSFT010000034.1:0-21524 GCA_041913245.1 Rhodospirillaceae bacterium
GGACATCAATCCGGGCGAGGGTTTGTCACCGAAGGTCTTTAGCACCGCCAGGAACGATCCGACACCGGCTTGCGAAATCTCGGTCAGCAGCGCGCGCGTTGCGTCGCGTTCGCCAGGGGCGGGAACCACGCATTGGTATTGATAAAAACCGCGGCTGCCATAGAGCCGGTTGAACTGGCCGATGGCGTCGAGCGGGTAGAAGGCGCCGTCGAAGGGAACCACTTTACGCGCGGGCTTGCGCGGCGCGCGGCGGATATACAGCGCGTTGAACGCCGCGAGGATCATCTTGTTGAGCGCGACGTTCGGCAGGTTGACCGGCAGCGCGATGCGCGGGTCTTGAACCGGCGGCGCGGGCCGCGAAGAGAAGGTATGGCGTGAGCGCGAGAAGATGCCGCGCCCCGTCTCCTTGCCCCGGGCCAGACAGTCGATCCACGCCACGGTGTATTCCCAGGCTGCGAGCGACTCGTCGCTCAGCGCGTAGAATTCATCCAGCGTGTCATAGCGGATATCTTCGCTTTCCACCCACGACCCTGGCACGGCCTTCAACGCAACGCGCGCCGACAGGATCAGTCCCGTCAGTCCCATGCCGCCCAGCGTGGCGCGGAACAGCGCGGCGTTCTCCTCCGGCGCGCAGGTCAGCACCGTTCCGTCTGAGCGCATGAGACGTAGCGACAGGACGTGGTTTCCGAAGCAGCCGGCGCCGTGATGGTTCTTGCCGTGCACGTCGTTGGCGATGGCGCCGCCCAGGGTGACGAACTTGGTGCCGGGGGTGACCGGCAGGAACCAGGTTCCGCCATGCCGCGCGCAGATATCCAGAACATCTTTCAGCGTGACGCCGGCTTCGGCGTCGAGGACGCCCGTGGCCGGATCGAAACCGCGCATGTGATCGAGGGCGCGCATGTCGATCAGGATATTGTCCGCATTGAGGCCGCTGTCGCCGTAGGACCGCCCTAACCCGCGCGCCAGGACCGGCCGGGCGCCGCGCTCCTTCAGGATCGCGGGCAACTCGTCGGCGAAGGCGGGCTGCGCCATATGGTGCGTGAAGCGATGGGCGCGGCCCCAGCTCAGCGCGTCCTTGCGTGGGTGCGGCGCGCCCATCAGAGGTTTGCGAGCAAGCCGAGGATCGCGCACAGCGCGCCAAGCGCAAGCGATACGCGGTCCCTCAACGCGAAGACCACCACATCATCATGCATCTCGCCGCGTCCGGCGAACAGCCACGCGCGGCCCAGCCAATAGGCAAGCACGGCGCAGACCATCCACAAAAGCTCTGGCCGGCTATACGCGCTCACGGGCGACAAAGGATCGATCAGGAACAGGAAGAAGACGAGGATCGAGCAGAAGCCGCTGGCGATGCCGAGCGCCATCAAGGTCGTCGCGTCGGCGGCATGGTAGCCGCGTCCGGTCAGATGGCTGCGGCCTTCCGCCGCCATCACGCGGCATTCGCTGTAGCGCTTCACGGTCGCCAAGCTGAAGAAAAAGAACATCGAGAACACCAGAAGCCAGGGGGAAATCGACGTTTCCGAGGCCGCGATGCCGGCGAGGATGCGCACGGTGAAAAGGAAACCGAGCGCCAGAAGATCGAGGATCGGCGTGCGCTTGAGTACATAGGAATATGCCAGCGTGACGCCGAGATAGACCAGCGCGACACCTGTGAATTCCCACGGCAGCTGGAAGAGGAGCGCGGCGACGGCAATCGCCATCACCGGCAGCGCCAGAAGCGCCGAGCGCAGCGGCAGCGTCCCGGACGCAAGCGGACGCTTCGACTTGGAACGGTGCATGCGGTCCGCGCGCAGATCGACCAGGTCGTTGAATAGATAGGAGGCCGAAGCGAGCAGGCTGAAGGTGAAGAAGCCCAATGTCACCCGGCCGATCAGGTCCAGATTCAGGAAATCGCCCGATAGGAGCAGCGGGACGAACAGCAGCGCATTCTTGGCCCACTGTTGCACCCGGAACGCGCGCGCCCATGTCGCGGCGGTGACTTTTGGCGTCGTGAACGCGCCGGCGACGGTAACGGCCGGCGAGAGACGGTCCCGCAAGTCGCAGCCGCGGCCCGCGAGCACGGCCGAGCGGCAATGTTCCCAGATCACGATGTCACGGCGTTCGTCACCGACATAGGTGAAATGCGCGCCGAAGCGCGCCGTCAGCGCGTCAAGTTTACGAGAGCCCGCGAGGTTGTCCGCGCCGTTGCTGCCCTGCACGATGTCGAAGAGGTCGCCGAAGCGCTGCGCGACACGGCGCACGACGCCGTCATCCGACGCGGAGACCAGCGCGAGCGTGCGCCCGCGCGCTTTCTCGGCCCGCAGCCACTCTAGAAGCTCCTCGTTGACGGGCAAGGTCTCCACGTCGAGCTCGGCGCGCCGCGCGAATTCCCGCTTCAGATAGGCCTTGCCGCGCAGGAGCCAGAACGGAACGAGCGCGAGGATCCAGGGCGTCGAGAACAACAGCAGCGCGAATTTCTCGTACAGGAGGTCCGTGCGCAGCAGCGTCCCATCAAGGTCCACAACCAGCGGCACCTGAACGTCGTCGATCGCCGGCCGGGCATTCTCGTTCATCGAACCTGTCTCGCGAACGTCCATAAGTCCTTGGGTCGCTATAATTTTACGGCAGGGCTGGGGCCGCGTCAGCGGAATTCTCGAAGCGGCCTCTATAACGGCGCCGGGCGGCTAGCGCAAAGCCCGTCAGAAGCAGGAGGGCGGCGCCGGCCGCACCGACGACAGCCGCGGTGAAGCCGGGCGGCTCATAGCGGAACGCGATCTCGGCCGATCCTTCCGGCAGCTCGATCGTCTGGAACGTATCATCGGCAAGCCCGATCGGCGCGGCGCTGCCGTTTACCGTGGCGGTCCATCCCGTCATATGGACGTTCAAGCGGACGAGCCGCGAGGCGCGCCGGCAAGCGGTTTGCATCCGGTCATGAGACCGCAAGGTCACCTCGCAGTCCGGCGCGGATGCATAGGGCCGGACGTTCTCGAGTTCAAAGACCGACATGGACCGGCTGACGTGGACAGGTTTCGGCCGGCCGGTGGGCACAAACGCCAACTCGATGCCGTAACCGTCGCTGAGCGGTGTGGGACTTTCCAATGCGCGTTGCAAGGGCGCGCCATCGCCGCGGGGGTAGGTCCAGATGACGCCGGCGGTCTCGCCTTCTTTCCGGAATTCGACGGTATATGCGCCGCCGGCTTCCAGCGTCAGTGGCGTGTCCAATGCGATGAAGGCAAGCTGGCCGTCCTCGATTTTCGCGAAGTCCGCGGCGCCTTGGGCGCAGACGCCGTTGGAACAAAGCCGCGCGGCCAGAAGGCCGGTGGCCGTGTTGCGGAAGTTGCTGGTGCGCACCGTGAGCGCTTCGACTTGCGTCGTCGTCGTGGTGTGACGGCTCGCGACCGTCAGAACGCCGTTTTGCGGAAGAACGATCGCTTTCTCATCGCGCCAGATCACCTCGCCCGCGGACTCGGCATGGAAGTTCGGAGCGGCCATCACATATTTCACGCCCGCCCGCGCATAGGCCGGCAAACGCTCGCGCAAGAGCCGCCGGCGGTCCGTGAGGTCCTTGCCCGCCAGCGCCGGCGATTCCGGCAAGAAGATATTGCCGGCGTAAGCGTCGATATGCGTGCGCACATATTGGATGGTGCGCAAGGGCGATGGCAGATCGTCGAAGTTGATGAGGCCCACCCCGAACGCCGCGCCGAAGTTCGCGCCCAGGCCGACGCTGTCGGTCTTGGCGACGCGCTGATATCCCGTATTGGCCTGAAGGAACGCCAGGGCCTCGCGGTCGATATCGCCGGTGCGCGGATAGGCGAAGAACGGCAGGATGAAAAGCGCGCCGGCCTCGAGGACGGCGACGGCGAACGCGACTTGGCGCAGGCGCGGTGCGCACAGCGCCGTCACGACGCAGACCGCGACCAGCGTTCCGGCCGCCACGCTCAAGGTCACGGACATGGGAACGCTCCGCCAGGCGCGCGGCAGCATTTCGGCCGCCGGTATGACGGTCGCGGTGGTCACGGCCGTTAAGATGGCGACGGCGCCGACGGCGCATCGGCGCCGCTGCGCGGCGCTCATGTGCGCCATGCGCTCGATGGTCAGCGCCGCGAGGAAGATGACGCAGAACAGCCAACTCGCGTTCAGATAGCGGCCCGGAACCGCGAGACTCATGAGGGGCAGCGACATGAAGGCCGGAGAGATCCCGGGCCATCCATGACTTGCGCCCAGCGCGACCAGCAGCCACGCGCAGAGCAGAAGTTTCACGGCGCGGTATCCGGGCGCGAACAGCGCCGCCGCGGCGAGTGTCACCGGCGCGACGGCGATATAGCCGCCGGAACTGATGGACAGGCTTGCGATGCGGACATCGGCGGCGGCGATGAAGTTGCCGTAGACATACGGCAGGAGATAGAGGATCGCGGTCTCCTTTTCCTGCGCCATTCCGACGAATTCGCCGCCGTGCCCGCCGATGCTGGCTTCCGGAAGGTACGTGACGAAAGCCACAAGAAGCGGTGCGCTTAAGATCAGCGCGAGGAGGGCGGCGACGGAAAGGTCGAGGAAGACGGCGGCCGCTTGGCGGCGGTCAAGTCCGGTCAGGCGGAATAAAGCCCAGGCGACGACAAACAGGGCGTAGAGATAAGCGGTCTCGGGAAAGCCGGCATAGAGCGCGAGGGCGCCCATGGCGCCGGTGACGCATATGGCGGTGAATCTTTCGCCGTAGCCGCGCGCTCGCGCCACCAAATCGCGCGAGGCCTCCACGCCGAACAGCAGCCAGGGCAGGAAGGCGACGGGATTGAACGCGGCGTTGCGCAAGGTCGCGAAGACGCCGTTGAACTCGTACAATACGGCCCCGATGACGGCCGCCGTCGGGCCCAGGCCGAAGCGCCGGAAGAAGAGATAGGCGCCGACGCCGGCCAGCCATTGCAGAAAGATATGTTCCAGAGCCTGGCCGCTCGGCAGCAGGAGAAGAAGGCTTGGCGGAAACAGCGCCGCCGACTGCATCTCGCCCAGGAGCGGCGCGCCAAAACCCTGAAAATGATTCCATAGGGGAAGGTGGCCGGCGACGACGTCCTGCGCGGCGCGTAAACCCAGGGCAAAGGAGGTAATCGCGATGTTCGGATCGATGGTCGGAACGCCGGGAAGAAGCTTCGGGCCGATCCCGATGCCAAGACCGCTGTGGGTATAGATCGGGTTCGTCAGGAACGGACCGGTCAGGACAAATATCGCCAACAGCAACGGTCCCGCCGTGACGGCCAGCAGGGGCGCCGCGGCCTTCAAGCCGGCGAAGCGGATGTCGTCGATTTTGCCGAGGGCCATGGGGGACATGTTCACGCGGGTCGAAGCGATCGACAGCTTATTGAGCCTGAAGGCCGTTCACAATAACGGCGTCCGTCATGCTATTCATACGCGCGGCTTAAACTTCCTCCCGCCTCATGATGGACGCAGCGCCCATCCGCCCCGGCACGCACCGACGCGCGTATATCGAACGCGCGGCCGAGGCGATTGGCCGTCTGCCGGCGCTTGTTTTCTCCGTCATTCCACTGGCCTTCTTTGCGGCGATGGTGGTGGGACTTGTGCGCTGGTACACGCCTGTACCGTTTTGGGACATGTGGGATGCTTACCTCGCGGCCTACATCGATTATCTGGACGGCGACTGGCGCGCGCTTTTCGTGCAGACGAACGAGCATCGCATCTGGTTCTCCGACGCTCTGTTCTATCTCGATCTCACATTCTTCGGCGGGCGTTCGCTGTTGCTTGTTCCGATCAATGGCGTACTTGCCGTTTTGATCTGGGCCACGCTCGCCGGCATCGCGCGCCGCCTCCTGAAGGATCGCCCGGGCCTATGGCCCGTCACGGCGCTGGCCCTTGGTCCTTTGTGTTTTTCCTGGCTCCAGGAACAGAACCTCAGCTGGGGCTTCCAAAGCCAGTTCTTCGTCGCCTACTTGTTCCCTTTGGCCGCCTTCGCCTGCCTTGCCATGTCGGCGGCGCGCGGCCGCGGATGGTTCGCCGCCGCGCTGCTCTTGGGTCTCGCCTCCCTCGGCACCATGGCGAACGGTGTTCTTGTGTTGCCCCTGCTGTGCGTGATGCTCCTCGCCCTGCCGCGCCCCTCCTGGAGCCGCGCCGGAATCGCCGCCGCGCTCGCGTCCGCGGCGATCTTTGCTTGGTTTCAAGGGTACTTTCTGGTCGCGCGCGACCATGCCGGCCTGGCGCAGGTCGCGACCTTCATCCTCACGTTCTTTGGGCTGCCTTTCGAAGCCATGACCCGGAGCGAAGCGGCAAGTTATACCGCCGGTGCGTTTTTCATCGGCGCGTCCGCGGCCTTTGGCGTCATGTGGCTGCGCGGACGCGAGCGCCTCGATCCCATGATACTCGCGCTTGTCGTGTTTCTCTTATACGTGGGCGCGAGTTGCGCGGTAATCGCGCTGGGGCGCGCGGCCATTCAGCCCAACGCCGCGCTGGTCTCGCGTTATTCCACGCCGTCTCTCGTGGCGTGGTGCGTCCTTGCACTTCTTTTTGCCCACACCTTTCGGACGATGCGTTTTGCCCGCGCCGGAGTCGTCGTGATCGGCGCTCTTGCCGCCCTTGGCCTGTGGGACGCGCAGGACAGCGCCTTTGGCGACGCCGGACCTGAAACCGTCCATTACAAAATGAGCGGGGCGCTTGCGCTCAAGATGCACGCGCGCGATCTCAAAATCATCGGTCATATCTATCCGACCGGAACGCAGGACGCGGTCGGTCAGGTGCTTCGCGTCGCGCGCCGCGCCGAGGAGGAAGGTCTTTCGATCATGAACGATGCCGCGCTTGCGGCGGCGGTGAGCGCGCTCGGCAAGTCCGCGGCGCACGGGTTTCATCCTTGCCGCGGCGTTGTCCACAGTCCCGAAGCGATCGACGGTGAAGCGGCATATTTGCGCGTCACGGGATGGGTATTTGACGCTGACGCGGCCATGCCGCGGTTTATTTACATCGTGCGCGGCGGCGTGATCGAAGGCGTGGCCATCACGGGCCATAAGCGCGCCGATGTCGCCAAGCAGGTCGACCCGCGCGCCCTATGGGGCGGATTCACCGGCTACGTACGCGCCGGCGTGGCCGCGAGCGAGCTGCGGACCGCGTGCCCGGATTCGACGATCCATGCAAATTGACGGGGTGAAACCGGCGTCTTGGATCGGCGGCGCGGGCATCGTGCTCTTATGTCTGCTGCTGTTCCCGCCATGGCGGCCGGCGATGCCGTCGGCGGGTCTTGATCCCGCGTGGTTCATGGTGATTGGCCACGCGCTGACGCGCGGCTGGCAGTTCGGCCGCGATGTGATTTTCACTTATGGGCCGTTGGGCGCCCTGGCGCCGCCGGCCTTCTTTCCGGGGCTATTTCCGATCGCCGTCGCCTACTGGCTGATGTTTTACGCCGCCTTTGGCAGCGGGTTCTTCATCCTCTACCGGCAAACCCACGCGGTTTGGTGGATTCCTTTGTTCGTCGCGCTGGCGCTGGCTGGTTTGACCGCGATCCAGGATGGGCGCGTCTTCGCGGCCTGCTTTGTTCTTTTCCTGGTGGGGCGCCGCGCGGACCATGTCGATACGGCGGCCGCCGGCGCGCTGACGGCGCTGCAGGGCGTCGCGGCGCTGATGAAGATGACATATGCCGCGGCGTCGCTTCCCGCCGTGATCCTGACCGATGCCGCGCGGTTCGTCCGCTATCGCGCCATCCCCGTCCTTACACCCCTTTATCTCGCGGTCTATCTCCTCGCCTATGTCGCGGCGGGGCAGGACGTGTCCGGACTCTGGGCCCATCTGTCCGCGGCGTCCGACATTTCCAGCGGTTATAGCGAGGCGATGGTCGAATACGCGCCCATCGGCGAGGTGGTCGCTTTTGTCCTGATCGCGCTGACGACGGGAGCTGTGATGCTGCTGCGCGAAGGCGTGCATGACGTCCGCCGGCTCGCGGACGGGGCGCTGACCGTGGCGGCCTTTGGCCTGCTTGCTTTCCTTGCCGCGAAAGCCGGCTTTGTCCGTCACGATAGCGGACACGCGGTCATCGCCTGGACGGCGCTCGCGCTCTTGCTCGTGGCCTATCTCGGCGACCTCGCCGCATCGGGACCGAAGGTCCGCCGTGTCGTTCTCGCCGCGCTCGCCGCTCTCAGTTTCATTTATTTCATCAACGCGACTTTCGCGCTCGGCGGGCGATCCGCACAGGCCTCGCCCGCCGCGGCGGTCCAGGACGTCCTGCATGTCATACGCGACGATGTGGCGGCGGTGGGACGCTTTACCTTCGACGATCATTACGGCCAGCTGATGCGGGAGTGGCCCGAATTCCTGAGGAGCATTCGCGAAACCCACCCCTTGCCGCCGTTCGAAGGAACGGTGGACATCGCAGGGGGTGACCAGGCTATTCTTCTCGCGCACGGCGCGGACTATCGGCCGCGTCCGGTGTTCCAAACCTACAGCGTCTATACGCCCGGCCTCATCGCCCGGAATGTCGATTTCCTTCGTTCGAACCGGGCGCCGCGGACTTTCCTGTTCAAGATCGCGCCCATCGACGGGCGCTTGCCCGCGCTTGAGGAAGGCGCGCTGTGGCCGGATCTCCTGCGCTGGTATGAGGTGGCCGGCGTGGAGCACGGATACGCTGCGTTGAAACGGCGGACGGCGCCGCGCGATGTCGTGCTGACGCCCGTCCATGAAGCGCGGATCTCCTTTGGTGCGCGCCTGGACGTTTCCCCGTGGAATAACGCCGTCCTATGGCTTGAACTCGACCTCGAGCCGTCTCCGCTCGGCCGGCTGCGCAATCTTCTATTCAAGCCGCCGCTGGTGGAGATCGCGGTCAGTCTCGGCGACGGCCGGACCCTCACGCATCGTCTTGTTCCCGGCATGGCGCATGTGGGGTTCATACTGTCGCCCTTCATCGACAGCACCGAGCGGTTTGTCGATGTGGAAGCAGTCTCGGGCCCGCGTGTGGTCTCGGTCACGCTCGGCCCGGAAAAGCTCGGTGGGACTTATTATCGCGCCGGTATCGCCGTCCGGCTCAAGCGCTTAAGTATCGGCGCACCCTAACGGTACAGCGCCAGCAGTTTGTTCACGCGCGTGAGCGCGTGCGAGATCTTATGGATCACCATATGGTCGAACATCGCCGCAAGGTCGGGATGGCTCTCACGCAAGCGCTTCAAATCCTCGCGCCGCAACACGTAAACGGTCGAATCGACATCCGCGACGATGGCCGCGGTGCGCGCTTCGCCTGTATAGAAAGCCAGCTCACCGACCACCGACCCCGCGTCCAGTTTCGCCAGCCTCAAGACGCGCCTGTCGGCCGTGACTTTCACCACCTCGAGGCCGCCGCTTTCCAGGAAGTACACCTCGTTAGACATGTCGCCGTCGGCGCAGAGGGCCTCGCCGCGGGCAATGCGGCGCTGCTCGCAATAACCGAGGAAAGTCGCCCGCGCGCCGGTGTCCGCCAGGAATTGCAGCGCGGTCGCGCGCCCCGGTGTTCCGCCCCGGCGCGCGATCAAATGGTCTTCCGCGGTTTCGATGGCGCGGTCGAGGGCGTCGAAATAATGAACGCGCTGTGTTGCCGCGGTCAGTGTGACGGCGCGCACGGCGTGTTCGGTCGGCTCGCTATAGACGAGGTAGAAGGCGGTCTTCTTGTCCTGGTGACGCCGCAGCATGCGCTGGAAGACTCCAACCGCGGAGCTGTCGATGCCGCTGACGCTGGAAAAGTCGATCACGACGGCCTCGACATCCGGCCCCATGGCGCGGAACACCTTGTCGATCCGGCTCGCCGAGCCGAAGAACACATAACCGCGCAGGCGGTAGAGCAGCGTCTTCTCGCCGTGCTCGCGCAGGATGCTCATTCCGCTCTCGCAGCGCGCGACGGAGCTGGTGAAGAGAGAAAGGTTCGTCGAAACGGTGGCAATCGGCAGGCGGCTGTACGTGACGATGAACACGGCGCAGGACAGAAGTACGCCGGCCAGGAAACCGACCATGAAGCCGAAATTCGCGACGAGCAGAAGAATGGAGACGATTTGCGCGAGTTCGAGGCGCGAGGCGGTGCGCCGGGGATCCCACAGCCACTGTTTGAGCATCCCGAGGCCCAGGAAAAGCACGAGCCCGCCAAGGGCCGGTTTCGGCACGTAGGAAATGACGGCGCCGGCGCCCAGGAGGGTCGCAAGGCACAAGGCGCCGGCAATAAACCCGCCGATCCGTCCGCCGCCCGCGTGATAATTCAGAAGCGAGCGGCCGATCGACAGGATGGGTGAGAACCCGCCCACCATCGCCGAAAGCCCCGACGCGACGGCCTGCTGCTTCAGGATTTTATTGAGGTCGAATTCCCGCTGATAACTCAGTTCCAGACTCGCGATCGACAGAAGGGTCGTCACGAGGCCGACAAAGGCGACAACCAGCATCTCCGCCAGGTTATCGAACAGGAAACCCGTATCGGACAGCTCGAGAGTCAATTCCCAAGGCGGCATCCAGGGCAGGACTGCCATTTTCTGGAACAGCCACGTATCCGCGGCGCAATAGGCCGGCGGACAGAGATCGCTTTGCAGGGCGAGATTCACGAGCAGCGTTGCCCCCGCCATGACGGCCGGGATCAGAACGGAACCGGCAATCCGCGGCGTCAGAACGAAGAGGATGAGCGCGACCGCGATTCCGAAAGCGAGTTCGGGCCGCCATGGATCGGCGGCGAATATGTTCATGCCCGCGAAGCTGAGCGGTATGCCGGCGATGATGTTGAGCGCGCCGCTCGCGACCAGCCATCCCGTCGCGGCCAGAAAGCCCGCCATGACCGCGAACGGGATATAACGCACCAGTTGCGCGAGATTCGCGCGGGCGACGAAGAAGAACGTGAGCGCCAGGAAGACACCCGTCAGCGCGACGGCGGCCAGGGCGAGCTGAAGCGCGAGAGGGTCGGCCGCGCCGCCGGGAAGCTGCATCGAGCCGAGCGCGGCCAGAATGCTGGCGAGTACCGTAATGGTGTTTGAATCCGGACCGGCGATGAACGAGCGTCCTTCCGACAGGGCGCCGGCCACCGCGCCGATCACGGCCGTGATCAATGTGACGGTGATGGCGTATGCAACCAGGCTGGACAGGGGCCCGGCAAACAAAAGGGCGCCGTAAGAAAGCGAATAGATAATCGCCGAAAGTCCGGCAATGAGGCCGGCCGATCCCTGGCGTATCAGCGTCGCGGCGGACATGTCAGGCGGCCGCGGGCGCCGAATGCGCGCCCCTGAAAACGTCGGGCACGGGGATCTCCGTGCGGACGATCAGAAAATTCGTCTCCATCTCAACGCCCCTCGTGCCCCCGTGTCGGACCATACGCGAACATGCGGGCGAACGCATCTCTTCCGTTAATTACGTTCGGGCATCCGCCGCTTGGCCGTTATACTCCGCGCGAAGAAGGCGAGGGGATATGCGGGCGGTTCTTGCGTCAGCCCAAACAAGGATATCCGGTTGGATGTCGCGGACATCGGCGGCGGTGGAGCGGCCCGCCGTTCTTTGCGTCATTCCCGCCGTCTATCTCGCGCTTCTGCTCGCCGGCGTGGTGCGCGCCTATACCCCGGTGCCTCTGCACGACATGTGGGAAGGGGGCCTGCTTTCTTATTTCCGCGCGTTGGAGGACGGCTTCTTCTGGGAGACCTTCTCCTTTTGGAACGAACACCGCATCGTTCTTTCCAAGCTCCTTTTCTGGATCGACTTTCAATATTTCGACGCGCGGTTCGTATTCCTGATCGCCGCCAATGTCGTGCTCCTGCTTTCGATATGGCTCGCGCTCTGTGCCCTTGGCCGCGCCTTGATCGCCGAACGCAACGCCCGGCTCGCGGTTTGCGCGGGTCTTTCGGCCCTCTCGTTGTCGTGGCTGCAACGCGAGAATCTGGACTCGCCCTTTCAAAGCCAGTTCCTCCTCGCCTATCTCGTGCCGCTGCTTGCTTTCCGCGCGATGGCGCAGGCGATGCACGGGCGTCACGAGCGCCGATGGTTCGCCGCCGCACTCGTTCTTGGCGCCGCGTCATTGGGAACGATGGCGAACGGCATTTTGGCCTTTCCGCTGCTGTTCGCCATGCAGGTGGCCCACGGTATCACCCGCAAGCGGTGGGCCTGGGCCCGGCTCGGCCTCGTTGCCTTCTGCGGCGCGACGCTGACGGCGCTTTGGTTCCACGCCTATTCCGGAACGGCGTCCGCGCCGCCCACGGCGCGGAACCTTCTCGCCTTCGCCGCGACATTTCTCGCTTTTCCGTTCGCGGACCTTACGGGAAGCATTGGGGGTGGTGTGGCCGGAGCCGCCGTGTATTTCGCCGGACTTGGCTATGTCTTGTCCCGATGCTGGAAAGCGCGCGGTTTTCTCGATCCCAATGTCTTCGCTGTCCTCGCGCTGATCGCTTATGTCCTGGCGACCGCGATCGTCACGGCCTACGGCCGCGCGAACGAACTCAGCAACGCGGCGCTCGTTTCGCGTTATGCCACGCCGTCTCTCGTTGCATGGGCCGCCCTTTTCCTTCTTCTCGCGGCGACGGTGCGGGACCGCGCGCACGCGGGGCGGTATTTCGCCCGCGCAAGCTTGGCGGTGGCGATCGTTCTTTTCCCGGCGCAATTGACCCGGCCCCTCGGTGACGATGGGCCGGCGCTGGTGCACGGAAGCCGGTGGGCGGCGCTGGCGTTCGAACTCGATATTCCGGACCCCAAGGCCACGGCCTGGGTCTTTCATGTGAGATCAAGCGAACAGTACGAAGTGTTGAGGGACGTGGCCGCCCAGCTCACGTCTTCACACCGTTCGATCTTCGCCGATCCGATGTGGGCGGAAGCCATCGGGCGCTTGGGCGCGCCCGCGGCGGCCGGATATCGCGCCTGTGAAAGCGCGGTGGAAAATGTGAGCCCTGTTCCGGGCGATCCCACCTACCGTGCAGTGCGCGGCTGGGCGGTGGACATGCAAGCCTGGCGTCAGCCGCGCTTCGTTTACTTCGCCGCCGAGGGAAAGATCGTCGGTCTCGCCCTGCGCGGCGCCCCGCGCTATGACCTGGTCGATATCCTCTATCCGCGCAACGGCTATCGCGGTTTCGACGGTTATATCCTGACCCCAGGCGCAACGCGGTTCGAGGTCGTCTGTCCCGCGCCGGCATAAAAGAGCCCCGGCCGCGCTCCTGCCGGGGCTCTCTCATATAAAAGGTCTAGTACGAGAAGCGCGCCCCGATGCGGAACATCCGCCCGATGCGGTCGAAGTTGTCGTTATCCAGGCCGCCGTAGAAGCCGTTCTGGATGCCGGCGGCGATCATCGGCGGGTCGCGG
This sequence comes from Rhodospirillaceae bacterium, assembly GCA_041913245.1. Lineage (GTDB taxonomy): Bacteria > Pseudomonadota > Alphaproteobacteria > Rhodospirillales > Rhodospirillaceae > SHVO01. Next base: position 13,237 of record JAYSFT010000034.1, read on the forward strand.
TTGAGCGCATTCTGGACGACCGCATATATCGTGACGTGCTCGTCCATGATCTTGTAGTTGGCCGCGAGATCGATGTACTGCACCGAGCCGATGCTGTTCTGATTGATCGTCGGCGCGGTCGCCGTCGACGCCGGACATCCCGAGGAACAGACGACGAAGGCGTTGTTGTAGACGCCCGACCCCGTGCCGCGCCATGTCACCGTGCCCGAGAAGGCTTCCAGGGTGTAGGTGAACGACGTCGTCCAGCGGAAGTGCGGCGTCGCGAGGCCCGGCGTTAAACCGATCCCGCCGCTGTCCGGCATCACCCCGGCGCCCTTGATGATCGTGGTCACATTGGTGACGGGGTCCGTGTCGCTGGTGTCAAGCTTGAAGACGTAGTTCGCAAGGCCGCGCAGCGCGACTTCGCCGTTCATCCCGCCGATGAACCGGTCGAGCGGCGTGTTGTAGGCAAACTCGAAATCGAGCCCGTCCGTCTTCTGGGTCAGCACGTTCTGCGGCTGGACGGCCATGAAGGTGATCGGTCCGACGCTTTGGCCGGCGGGGGCCGGGCCGCGCTGAATACCCGCGCACAACGATGTGACGCCGGCGAAGCAACGATTCAGCACGCGTTGCCCGTCGAGGATGGTGATCGCGTCCTTGATGTGGATCCGATAGTAGTCGAGCGACGCGGTGAAGCCGTCCAGCCAGCCCGGCGAATACACAAGGCCCAACCCCGTCGTATCGGCTTTCTCCGGCTGCAGGTTCGGATTGCCGACGTCGGCCGAGACGATGGTGACGCTTTCGTTATTACGGAACGGATCGTTCACGTTCCCGGTTCCGGCGCGGCCCTGGTTGAACAGATCGCCCAGGTTCGGCGCGCGGATGTCCCGCGATTGCGTGACGCGCAGGGTAAGGTCGCTCGTCGGAACGTAGATCAGCCCGGCTTTCCACGTCAGGTTAAAGCCCGACTCGCTGTACTGCGCGCCGCGCACGGCGGCGTTCAGTTCGAGGGAGTCCGCCCAGGATTCCTCCTTTGCCAGCGGCACGACGGTTTCGACGAAGCCTTCGGTCACATGCCATTGCGCGTTGGTGGCGATGTAATTGCCGGCGAAGAAGCGGCGTGCGACGTCGTCGGCGCTCGCCAGGCCGCGCACCTTTTCCTTGCGGTGTTCGCCGCCGAACGCGAGGGATACCGGTCCCGCCCAGGTCGAGAACGGCTCGCCGGTGAGGCTTGCGGACACCACGTCCTGCGACAATATGGTGATCGCGTAGCCCGGCTGGGGCGCAAGGTATTTCCATTCCGTCGGTCCGTTCACGTTCGTCCCGAAGATATTGTACGGGATGCACCCGTCGGTCGGGTTTGTGAGGGTCGAGCGGCAGACGATTGCGCCGGTGGCGGGATTGCGGACGGCGTCGATGGCCTGATTGAGGCGCGCCGGCTGGATGTTGTCGGACCCGCGTGTCGAATTGTGCGTGGAGCTGCGCGCGTAATAAGCCTCCCACTTCCAATTCGCTTCGGCGATATCGAAATTACCTTCAAGGCCGGCGACATAGCGGCGCTGCGTACGGCCGTTATCCGCCTTGATGTCGATCGGGGTGTTGCCCGTCGCAGGGTCCGTGATCGACGAGCGCGGGCCGGCGGCCATGAACGAGCCCATCGTCAGATTGGTGACGCCAAGGCTCGTCATTTGCGAACGGATGTTCTCCGGCAGGAATGCATTGTCGACGCGCACGTTGATGTTGCCCAGGCGGAAGTTCGGCACCAGCGATCTGTTGAGCGCATGGGTGTAAGCCCACGAGACCTCGGTGTAGACGTTGACGTTGTCGGCGAGGTCGTAGCTGAGGCGATTGAAGATGTTCGTGCGCTGGACTTCGAGGTCGAGGGAAGGCCACTTCCAGATGTTGGATTGATCGTAGTCGCCGCCGATCATCTGCAATCCGGAGATCGTGCCGAAGCGGAACGGCGCTTGTTTGCCGTCCGCCAGGAACTGGATGCCGCGGAACGGTGAATTTGTCCCGTTCACGTTGTCGCTGAGGATCAAGCCGCCCGCGGTCGCGTTCGACAGCCCCACGGGGCCGGCGATGATGTATTGCGGTTGGCCGTTGCCGGCGACGTAGGCGGGATTGAGGATGAGCGCCGTCGAGTATTTGGGATCGTTCCAGGGGCGCGGGTTGCCGACGATGCCGGCGGAGAACGTATGTTCGCCGAACAGCAGGACATGGCCGCGTCCGCCGGCGAACGGCGTGCCGCCGGTCAGGCTCAGTTTGTAGTTTTCATCGTCGCCGTAGGTCGAGACGCCGCCCTGGATTTCGCCTTTGATGCCCGTGTACTCGCGGTCGAGCACGAAGTTCACCACTCCGGCCAGGGCGTCCGAGCCGTAAACCGCCGACGCGCCGCCCGTCACCACATCGACGCGCGAGACAAGGCCGCCGGGAAATCCGTTGATGTCCGGCGTCGAGCCGTTGTTCTCGAAGCCCGCGAGGGTCGCGCCGACGATGCGCTTGCCGTCGAGAAGAACCAGTGTGCGCACCGCGCTGAGCGCGCGCAGGTTCAGTTGATTCACGCCGCCGGTTCCCGAGCTGACATTGGTGCTGGCGTTGGTTGTCCCGAGGCTGCCCTGCAAGGCCGGCAGGCGGTTCACCGCGTCGGCGATATTGGGCGTGGAAATGACGTTCAGGTCGTCGGTGCTCAGGACGGACACGGGTGTCGGCGCTTCGAACCCGTCGCGCACGATGCGTGATCCCGTGACGACGATCTCATCGAGCGACGAGGGTTCGCCTTGCGCGGTCTGCGCTTGCGCGAAGCTTTGCGTGGGCATGGCCAGGGCGAGCAGCGCCGCGGCCGCCGTGGTGGAACGAAGATTTTTGACGAAGACAGACTTCAAGTGCGCGCGCATCAGAGTTCCCTCCCAGGAAGCTGTGAATTCCGAACTCAAATTGTCTAAAGGGTGAAACCCAGCGGTTATCCCCGCGCCTTTGTAACACGTTCGCGCCCCAAATCGGCGTAGAGGGTTGGAAATACTTGTGATTCCGCATTGCGGTGGTGCGCCGGCGCAACAGGCCGCTCGGCAACCTCCCGGCGAATTTCTGAAAAAAATTCGTGCGATCAGAAGGCGTTAGTCGCCGCTAAAAGTCATCCCGTTCTAGAAAACCTTCATGATCGTCAGCGCCGCGCGGTCCGCACAGGGGGTGTTGCAGGCGCGCGCGGTATTGCCGTGATAGCGCAGCTCGAACGTCAGGCCGAACGCGTCGGCCGCGAGGCCGGCTTGCCAGTAGACATAGTCGGCGCCGGCGGCGGGATCGAGATGCGCATGTCCGAGGGCCACCGCGCCGCTGACCCCGCCGCCGATCGGCCAACGGCCCTCCACGTCGGAAAACAGGGCCGATCCCGCATCGCCCGAATAGCGCGGCGTATAGCGCAGCGCGCCGGTGACTTCACCGCCGGCGAGCGCCGCGCGGGCGGCGCCATGGATCTCGACATAGTCATACTTGCCGCCGCGCGGCGCGCCGGGATAGGCGATGTAGGTGAGGCCCGCGTCGAGTGTCGCCGGCCCGGCCTCGATTTCGTAACCGAGCGTCGCCGACAGTTCGGCGTCGGTGGGATCGCCGGCGCCGAAATCGACGGACGAGGCCCAGCCGTCGATATGCAGGCCCGCAACGGGAGCCCAACTCGCCGACGCCTGCACGGCCGGCCGGCCGTCGCTGAACGACAGGCCCCGGTAGACGTAATCCGATGTGAGCGAAATTTCGCCCGAGAACGCATCGCGCGCCGGTTCGTCCGCCGCGGCGGCGGCGCTCAGAAGCAAACTAAAAGCGGCGGCCGGAACCGGGCGCATCAAACGTGCGCGAGGTGAAGCGGGTGGCAAGCAAGGCTGTCCTTGATTTTCGTCTTTCGCGCGCCATTATTGGTTTCCCATCCGGGGTCGGCAAGAGGCTCCGCAACAAAGGTCTGTGCCGTGGCGGAGTTCAATCAGGTTTACGCGCGCGCGTCGTATTACGACATCGCCTTCCGCCGCGATATCGATCCGGAAGTCGCTTTCATCATGGAAGAGTACCGGCGCTTGAACGGGCGCCCGCTCTCCTCGGTGCTCGAGATCGCCTGCGGCCCCGGCTATCACGTCTGCGCCTTCGTGAAAAAAGGGGTGCGCGCCGTCGGTCTCGATTTGCGCCCTGAAATGATTGAGTTCGCGAAAACCTTCGCCGGCGGCCAGGGCGTCGAAGCGGAGTGGATCGCCGCGGACATGCGCGGTTTTTCGCTCGCAAAACCCGTCGATGCGATCATCACGATGTATGACAGCATCGATTGCCTCGCGACCGGCGACGATCTCGTCGACCATTTCCGCACGGTCGCCAGGAACCTGACGCCCGGCGGCATTTATCTGTTCGAGGTCACGCACCCGCGCGACTGCTCGATGTTCAACTATGGCTCGTATAAATATGAGGGTGAGCGCGATGGGGCCAAGGTGGAAATCATCTGGGCCGTGAACGATCCGGTTCCCGATCCCGTCACGCAGATCGCCGAGGTCGAGACGATTTTGCGTGTGACCGAGAAAGACAGGGTCATGGAATTTCGCGACAAGGCGCGCGAACGCTTCACCATGCCGCAGGAATTCATGGCTTTGATCAAGCTCGCCGGCGGCCTCGATGTCGTCGATGTCTACGGCGATTTCGTGCAGGGCCTGCGCATGGACAATTCGCCGGCCTCGCGGCGCATGATTTTTGTTTTGCGGAAATCCGCCTGATCCCATGAGCGGCTCATCGAACGAATCGCCGGCTCACGCCAATTATCTGTCGCCCAAGCTGACGGTGCGCGACTGCGCGGATAAGCCCGGGCGCGGCGTTTACGCCGTCGCGCCGGTGGCGAAGGATGAACTGGTGGCGGTATGGGGCGGACGCATCGTTACTCAGGCGGCCGCCGAAGCATTGTCCTGCGAAATTCGCCGCTACGTCGTGCAAGTCGAGGAGGCGCAATTCCTCGCGCCGGTCGAACCCATCGACGCGGCCGAGCTTATCAACCACTGCTGCCAACCCAATTGCGGGCTCAGCGGCCAGATCGCCCTCGTGGCGCTGCGTCCGATCCGGCCCGGGGAAGAAATCACCTTTGATTATGGAACGACGGACTCCAGCGAATTCCTGTCGTTCTCGGTTTCCTGCGGCAAGTCGCCCTGCCGCAAACGCCTGCGTCCGGACGATTGGCAGCGACCCGATGTCCAGGACATCAATCGCGGCCACTTCTCGCCTTACCTTCAGCGCCGCATCGACGAAGACGCCAAGGTCATACAGGTCGCCGAATAGTCTTCAAGCCGCCGCCAGCAGGCGGTTGGTTTCGCGCAGCCGCGCCCCGAACATCTTACAGATGTGAAACAGAACTTCCGGGCGCTGCATCACGAGGGTCGAGAACCGGTCGCGGTCCAGCGTCAGCAGCGTTGTATCCGTGAGCGCGATGATGCTGGCGGAACGCGGCTGATCGTCGAACAGCGCCATCTCGCCGAAGAACTCGCCTTCGCCGAGCTGCGCGACCTCCTTTTGCTCCGCGCCGATGCGAACCGAGGCGCGGCCGCGCGCGAGGATGAACAGCGTCGCGCCGCTTTCGCCTTCGCCGACAATGGCCTCTCCGGCGAGATAGCTGTCGTTCCCAAGCGCTTCGTCGACCGACAGCAGATCATCGAGCGAAAGCCCTTCGAAGAGGGGAATGGTCTTCAGGAAGATCAAGCGGCTCATGATGGCCTCCTTGTTCTCGGTGTTGACGGTTTCGATGGCGTTTTGAACGATGAGGTCGCCGTCGGCGCGCGGCGTAAGTCCCAGCGCCGCTCCGGTCAGCACGGCGCCCGCGCGCATCCAGCGGTTCGGATCCCCGAGCGCATTCTCGACGATTTTCTCCAGTTCGTCGGCGGTGCTGTGTCCGCGGCGGCTGGCGATCGCGTCCATGCCGCCTTCCAGAAGCGGCAGGAGCGGCAGGACGAAACGGCGGTGGCCGATGGAGGCCACGGTTTCGACGGCGTTCGCGCGGCTGCGCGCGTCCCCGCCGGCCATGAGGCCGCGCATGGCCTGAAGCGTGCGGCGATGCCCGAGCGCCGCGATGACGGCGAGGGTTGTCTCGAGCGCCTGGCGATTGCTGTCGGCCAGGGCGGCGGCGAACGGCGCCCAATGATCGCGCGCGCGCGGCGGCGGCAGCATGGCGATGCGTTTGGCGTTGCGGCGCAACGTCTTGAAGTGGCGCTCCTGCAAGTGTGCGTAGAGCAACTCCTCGACGTCGGCGCCGCCGATACGCCCGGCCGCCTCGATGGCCGCGGCTTCGATCAAGTCGTTCCCTTGCGCGAGGCGCTCGCGCAGCACCGGCAGCGCCAGCACGCCGAAGGCGGCGATCGCTTTCGCCGCCTGGAGACGCACGTCCTGCAACGGATCTCCCAACGCCTGGGCCAGCACGGGCAAAGCGAAGCTGTCCCGGCGCGCGGCGAGCAGACGGCAGGCGGCGCGGCGGGCCGCGCCTTGCGCGCTGTCCCTGATCGCGAGCGCCTCGCGCGCCCAAGCGTCGGCCTCGGGCGGCGCCGCGGGACCGAGGGCGGCGGCGGCGTCCAGAAGGTCCGGCAGGGAAGCGGTGGACGTCGCGGCGCGCAGGCGCGTCAAAAGCGGGTGAAGGGCGGGGTCCCGCGCCCGGCGCACGACATGGAGGGCGCGGACGCGTTCCGGACCCGCCAGGAAACGCGACAGGACGTCTTGTTGCGCTTGAGTGGGATCGCGCCGGCGGAGAATGGCGATTACCGCCAGGGCGGCGACCGTCGGCGCCGGATCTTCGGCGAGATCGGCGAGGCGCAGGTCATCCATCGCGCCCGGCGCGTTCACTAACGCTTCGAGCGCCAGCGCCCTTACCCCGGCGTCCTCGGCGTCCGTCAGCGCGACCAGCGCGCCTGTGCAAGCCTCGCTCGGATACCGATCGACCAGCGTCAGGAACAGGGCGCTCACGGCCTCCTGGCGTGTGGCGAGAAGATTTTCGATCTCGCTTGCGACCGCGCCGAGATCGCCGCGCACCGCGAGTTCCAGGCCCGTGCTTTGCGCCTTGGGGTCGCCGCCGAGGAGCAGGCGGCGGATATCTTCCGGCGGGATCCGCAGGTCGCGCGCGGCGGTGTCGCCGAACTCCATCGATCCCGCCCGCAACATATCGCGCAGCGCCTTGGGATAGGCGCGGCGGATGGCGATGCCGCACGCCAGGAACGCGAGCGCGAGGCCCAAGCCGGTCCATGTCACCGCGCCCTGTGCGACATGGTCTTGCACAAGCCACAAAGCGCCGCCTGTCACCGCCATGGCGAAGGGATAAACCAGGCCGTCGTTGAAGATGCGCACCTTGCCGACGAAGCGGTGCGGCATGGCGTTGTAGTTCGATACAAAGATCGGCGCATCGACGCTATGCGCCCACGGATCGTAGACCACATGGCTATAGACGGCGGAAGGCAGGGTGAACGAGGCGCCAAGCGCGCCGAAGGCGCTCACCGCCATCACCGGATAAACGATGTTCATGCGCGCGACGCCGAGACGGTTCAGCAGCGGTCCCGTGATCAACGTGCTGGTCACGATGTTGAGAACGTTGAGCGCGCCGTTGAGGATGCCGAGAAAGCTCGTGAGCTCCTGCTCGTCGGGAAAACGTTCGGCGTAGATCACGAACACCTGATACTCGATGACGCTCTGCACGACGATGTTGAGGAAGACGCCGGCTGAAATCAGCGCCACGATCGGATAGCGCGCCACCAGCGGCGCGAAGGCGGCGAAACTTTCCCAAAGGCCTTCTTCGTCCTGGGGTTCGGCTTCGCCCAGGGGCTTTGTGCGCCGCCGCAATACGATGAACGCGCCGAGGGCCGCCGCCAGCAGCGCGGGCATGCCAAAAAGGAGCGTGGCGGCGCTGAAGCCTTCCGCGCCGATGCCCGCCAGCGCGCCGCCGAAAAGTCCTCCGAGCGCCATGCCGACCGCCAGCGCCGTCGTGCTGCGGTTGGTTTCAACGGAAGTGAAATAATCGGCGACCAGTACATAGAAGATGCTGTAGCTCGTCTGCTCGAACACACTGATGACGATATAGAGGGCGTAGATGAGCGGCAGCGAGTCCGTATGCGCGGCCGCCGCGGCCAGGGCCGTCACGGCGGCGCCGCCTGCGATGAAAGCCATGAACAAACCGGCGCGCGACCAGCGGTCGATCAGCCGCGTGAAGGCGATCGAGATCGGGATCGAGATGACGGCGTAAACGACGTAATAGACCGGAATGGCGTCCGCGCCCGCGCGGTTCAGGAACAGCGCGGCGGCCAGGGTCGAGCCGTAGGTGT
>JAYSFT010000035.1:0-21441 GCA_041913245.1 Rhodospirillaceae bacterium
TTTCGTTCGGCCGAGTGGCCGGCATTCGCACTGGCCCCGCGGCTATGAAAGCCATCGACCGTTACGTCCTGCGCAATATCTTGCCGACCGTGGTGATCATTCTGTTCATCGCGTTCGTGATTTTGTGCATGGAGCGCCTGATGCGCCTCTTGGACATTGCGGTGGGGAATGGGGTCTCGACCCTGGTTGTGTTCCGAATGCTCTTCAACCTGATCCCATACTACATCGGCCTCGCGCTGCCGGTGGCTCTGTTTCTCGGGGTCCTGCTCGCGTTCCGCAAGCTGTCGCTGCAATCCGAACTCGACGCCATCAATTCCTGCGGCATCGGGGTCGACCGCATCATCCGTCCGGCCATCGGCCTGGCGGCGGTGATGATGGTGTTCAATCTCGTCCTTGCCGGCTACCTCAACCCCTACGGGCGCTATGCGCTGCGCGTGATCGAATTCGACATCACCTCGGGCGTGATCCAGCAGGGGATCGGCGAGGGCATCTTCATGAACCTCCCCAACGGGTACACGCTGCGCGTCGAGCAGTCGCGCGGCGCGGGCCGCGACCTCTACGGCGTCTTCGCCCACCGCGAGACGGAGGACGGACGCATCATCACCATGACCGCCAAGCGCGGGCAACTCCTCACCAGCGTGCAGGACGGGATTGTATCCTTGCGCCTTTACGACGTGACGCGCTCCGAGTGGGACCCCGCCAGCAAAGGCACGGGCACCCTGCAGACCGGCGTATTCGATTGGCCGCTCAACCTCGCCGAACTCGCGCAGTTCCGCAAACGCGGCGGCGACGAACGCGAGCTGACCTTGTTCGAACTCATGCGCGGCGAATTGCAGAATATCCGCGAGGGGCGCACCGGCAACAAGGCCGAGCAAACCCCGCCGCCCGACATGCGTCCCGAACGCGTGCTTTCGGCCTCCGCCGTGTCCTCCGAACTTCATGGACGCTTGGTCTTCTCGCTCTCGATGCTGTTCCTGCCGATGCTGGCCGCGCCGCTCGGCATCATGACGCGCCGGGCCAGCCGCTCCTTCGGCCTCATCCTCGGCATCCTCCTGCTTGTCAGCTATCAGAAGGTGCTCGAATTCACCGAGGCTTACACGGGCGCGACCGGGCTCCCGTCGGGCCTCGCGCTGTGGGCCATCTTCCTGCTCTTCGTGATCGGCACCACTTATCTCTTTGTCGCGACCTTCCGCCGCTCCGGCACGCCGCCGGTGCAGCAGATGGAAGCGCGGTGGAGCGACTTCATCGGCAAGCTGATCGCGCCGTTCCGCGCCAAACGTAAACCGGCTTAGCGGACCCGAGACGTGTTCATGATGATTTCCCGCTATCTGATCAAGTCGTTCGTGGTGCGCTTCCTCGCGCTGCTGTTCGGCCTGGTCGTCTTCCTGCAGACGCTTGACCTGCTGGCGCAGGCCAACGTTGTCCTGGAGGGCGGCGGCCCGCCGGCGGCCTCGCTGTTCCGCTACGTGATCTTGCGCATGCCGTCACTGATCGAGACCGTCGCCCCCCTGGCCGCGCTGTTGGGCGCGCTTACCGCCTTCGCGGTGCTCGCGACCAACAGCGAGATCATCGCCATGCGCGCCGCCGGCCGTTCCGTGCTCAGCCTGGTCGGCGGCCTCTCGGCCGTGGGGCTCACCTTCGCGATCATGCTGTTTGTCTTCTCCGACCGCGTGGTCGTGAACGCCAACACCGAACTCGAGGAATGGCGCGACAACGGCTTCAAGACCACGGTTGAAGAACCCGTGGCCGGCGAGAACAGCTGGCTCACGGAAGGCAACACCATCATCCGTGTCGGCAAGATCCAGCGCGGCGGCGAAGTGCTGCGCGACCTGCGCCTGTTCCGCCTGGGTGAGAATGCGGAAGTCGTCGACGTCGTCGGCATCCGCCTTGCGATCTGGGAAGGCGGCAAGTGGTCGACGTTCGAGCCGCGCCGCGTCGGCGGCACCGTCCCGCCCGAGACGCCGGTGGCCTGGGAAACGAACATGCGGCCCGAGCATTTCGCGCGTTTCGCCAACCAGGCGCCCAACCAATTGTCCCTCAACGCGCTGCAGGAATATGTCGGCGAAAGCTCCATGGGCTCCCGCCCGGGCTATTTCTACTCCACCTGGATCCAGCAGAAGATCGCCGGGCCCCTAGCCCTGGCCCTGATGCCGCTCCTGGCCGGCATCGCCGCCTTCGCCCACCACCGGCAGGGCAGTTCGGTGATGGCCGTGGTCTGGGGCATTACTTTTGGTTTCCTGTTCGTGGTTATCGACAACATCTTGTTGGCTATGGGCCAATTCGGCTCCCTGCCGCCTGCGGTCGCTGCATGGCTGCCCATTGCCCTTTTCGCAACCGTGGGCTTCTGGATCGTGTTTAACTTCGAGAATACCGGCGCACGGACCTAGTCCGGCGCTTTTCTTAGATTGGCGCTGGGATTATAAAGCGGCCATGTTTTTCCATGGGTTTAGGCGGCTTTTTTGAGCACACCGGCATTCAAGATCGGGTTCTGGAGCGACAAGGAGTTCCACCTTGATCGCATGGGCCTGCGCGAGCTTACGGTTGCCTATTTCCAGTATTATGCCATCGCGGCCTATATCGCCGTGGCCCTGGCGGCCGGCGGCACCGCGCTCGCCGCGGTGATCGATGGCCGGGCGCCGTTTCTGGGCGTGCTGGCCTCCGTGGTCGCCGCCTTCTTCCTCTATCCCGTCGTTTGGTATGGGCTCCATCGCTATGTGCTGCACAGCAAGCATATGTGGCGCTCGCCGCTGACCGCCGGCGTGTGGAAGCGCATCCACTACGATCACCATTGCGACCCCAATAACCTGAAGGTCCTGTTCGGCGCGCTCTACACCACGCTGCCGACGGTGGCTCTGGCCACCATGCCGGTCGGTTATCTGCTCGCCGGCTGGTACGGCGCGCTGGCCGCGCTGTGCGGCGGGGTGATCCAGACCTGCGTCTACGAATTCTTCCACTGCATTCAGCACCTCGGCTATCAGCCGAAGTGGGCATGGGTGCGCCAGATGAAGAAATTCCACATGGCGCATCACTTCCACAACGAGAACGGCAACTACGGTATCACCAACCTGTGGTGGGACCGCCGTTTCGGGACGTTTTATGAAGGCGCCAAGGACATGGCGCGGTCGCCGACGGTCTTCAATCTCGGCTACACCGAAGACGTCGCAAAAACCTATCCGTACGTGGCCCGCATGACGCCGAACTGGCCGTACAACACCAACCCGACCCACCGTAAGCGCGAAGCGAGCTCGGCCGCCGCCGCCAATTGACCTGCGGGTCGGGGGGCCCGGCGCATGTCTCAAGCCTTGACCATTCGCCGCGTCGCGGGCAGCCGCGAACTCGGCCGCTTTCTCGAAGTGCCGCATCACACCCAGGGCCACGATCCCCATTGGATCGCGCCGCTCGATTTCATGGAGCGCATGCGCTTCAACGAGAAGAAGAATCCCTGGTTCAAGCACGGCGAGGCGGCTTATTGGATCGCCGAACAGGACGGCAAGCTTGTTGGGCGCATTTCGGCCCAGGTCGACAGGTCGCACCTGGAACTTCGCAAGGACGACACCGGCTTTTTCGGTTTCTTCGAAAGCATCGACGATCAAGATGTCGCCGACGCCTTGTTTGCCGCCGCCGGCCAGTGGCTGAAGGATCGCGGCATGCGCCGCTGCCTGGGACCCTTCAGCTTCAACATCAATGAAGAGTCGGGCCTGCTGATCGACGGCTTCAACTGTCCACCGCGCATGGTGATGGGCCACGCCCAGCCGTATTACGGCGCGCTGGTCGAGAAGGCCGGATTCACCAAGAACATCGATATGCTGGCGTATCTGACGCCGATGGATACAGGGCTGCCGTTCAAGCAGATCAAGTGGCTGAACCGCGCGCTGGAGCGGGACAAGCGCCTCGCCGTACGCCCGCTCGATACCAGCCGCTTCGATGAAGAGATCGCTGCCATCGTGCGCATCTTCAACGCCGCCTGGGCCGACAACTGGGGTTTCATTCCGCTCACCGACGCCGATGTCGCCTACATGGCGGCCGAGATGAAACCTTTGCTCATCCCTGAACTCGTGGCCTTCGCCACCATCGACGGCGAACCCAAAGCGATGTGCGTGGCGTTGCCCGATCTCAACGAACTCATCGGCGATCTTAAAGGCCGCCTGTGGCCCACCGGCTGGGCCAAGCTCGCCTGGCGCCTCCTGACCCGCCGCACATTCGCGTCCGGAACGCGCGTGCCGTTCATGGGCGTGCTGCCGGAGTTCAAGAACAAGCCCATGGGTTCGGTGCTGGCGCTTCTCACCGTAGGCCGTGTGCGCGATATGTCGCTGAAGTTGCGTATGCCGGTCTGCGAAATGAGCTGGGTGCTGGAAAACAACAGCCAGACCCGCCATTCCATCGAGGATATCGGCGGGCGGATCTATAAGACCTACCGCATGTACGAAAAGGCGCTGGATCAATAGGCCTGGTCCAATAGATCCTGTGTAACGGCCCTTGATTGTGAGCCGCTGCCGCCCTACGTCAGGGGGATGTTGGGGCTCATTTTCCGTCTTGCCGTACTCGCCGCCGGGCTCATCGGCTTTGTGCTGTTGTTCCTCTACGCGGCCGTTGTCGCGCTCATTTTCATTCCGGTGGTGCTGGTTCTGCTTTGGGTGCTGCGCAAACGCGGCGTGGTCCGATGGACCACGGTCGACTTGCGCGACGGGCCGTATCAGCCGCGCGAACGTTCGCCGCAGGGCCCTCCCACCGTGATCGACCACGATCCCAACGACGTCACGTTGGATCGGGGCGTTTAACCCTCTTCGACTTCCACGGTCGTATGGCTAAGCCCGGCAATGCCGGCGAGCCGCGCCTTGTAATGCGCCGCCGGCTTGGGCGCGCGGGTGACGACCGTCAGCACCGCCGCCAGCTGACCGGGCGCGATCCGCCACACATGAAGGTCCGCGATCTCCGTCTCGCCGTCGCTCTCGATGGCTTTGCGGACGGCTCTCTCCGTCGCGGCCGTGGGCGTCGCGTCGAGAAGCACGCGGCCCGACGATTTCATCAGCGACCAGGACCACTTTGCGATGATGACGGCGCCGACAACGCCCATCGCCGGGTCCATCCAGTTCAATCCCCAGAACAGCCCCGCCGTCAGCGCGACGATGGCGAACACGGAGGTCAGGGCGTCAGCCAGCACATGGGCATAGGCCGCCTCGCGATTGTGGTCGCGCTTGTGTGCGTGATGTTCCGCGTGGTGATGGTGATCGTCAGGCTCATGTTCGGCGGGACCGTGCGCCTCATGATCATGTTCATGCGCGCGATCATGCGTATGGTCATCCTTGAGCAGCCAGGCGCTGACGAGGTTCACGAGAAGCCCAACGGCCGCCACGATGATGGCTTCATGAAAAGCGATGGCGACCGGGTTCGCGAGACGCACAATCGACTCATAGGCCATGAAGACGGCGACCACGCCAAGCAGGACGGCGCTGGTGAAAGCCGCGAGGTCGCCCACCTTGCCGGTGCCGAAGGTATAAGCCGCGTTCGCGGCGTGCCGCCGGGCGTAGGAATAGGCGAAGACCGCGACCGCCAGGACCGCCGCGTGGGTCGACATGTGCCAGCCGTCGGCCAGCAGGGCCATGGACCCGAAAATCGACCCGGCGACGATCTCCGCGACCATCATGACGACAGTCAGGATCAGCACGACGCGTGTGCGCCCGGCGTTCCGGCTCTGGTCCGCCATGACCAGCCGGTGGGGTTCGCGGCAGGGGTGAGTTGCGTCCGTCATGTGACTCCCAACAGTACCCCGATGATATAGGCGCACCTAGGCAAATTGGTAAGGCGGCGGCCTTTCATTTTAGGGGCGTCTCGCTCATCATGACCGGCATGAACAAAGCTTTGAGGACCGAGCGCCGTCCGTCGGTCTGCCCGCATGACTGTCCGTCCGCCTGCTCCCTCGATGTCGAGGTGATCGAAGGCGCCAGAATCGGCCGCGTCCACGGCGCCGCCTCCAACGCATACACCGCCGGTGTCGTCTGCGCGAAGGTCGCGCGTTACGCCGAGCGTATTCATCACCCGGACCGTCTGCTCCATCCGATGAAGCGCGTGGGGCCGAAAGGCTCCGGCCGGTTCGCGCGCATTTCCTGGGACGAGGCGATGAACACCGTCGCCCGTGAATTCCTGGACGCCGAACGTGACTTCGGCGCGCAGTCCGTGTGGCCCTATTACTACGCGGGCACGATGGGTTACGTGATGCGCGACGGCATCAACCGGCTGCGTCACGTCAAACGCTATTCGGGCCAATATTCCACCATCTGCACCGCCAGCGCTTACGCCGGTTTTGTCGCCGGCGCCGGCAAGCTCGCGGGCCCCGATCCGCGTGAGATGGGCGTGTCGGACTGCATCGTGATCTGGGGCACCAATCCGGTTCACACCCAGGTCAACGTCATGACCCATGTGGCGCGCGCGCGTAAGGAACGCGGCGCGAAACTGGTCGCCGTCGACATCTATATGAACCCGACCATGAAGCAGGCCGACATGGCGCTCCTGGTGAAACCGGGCACCGACGGCGCGCTCGCGTGCGCGGTGATGCATGTTCTGTTCCGCGACGGCCACGCCGACTGGGATTACCTCAATCGATACACCGACCACCCGAAGGAATTCGAGCGGCACCTCGAGACGCGCGATCCCGCCTGGGCGGCGGCGATCACCGGCCTTTCGGTTGAAGAGATCGAAGCCTTCGCCCGGTTGATCGGCGAGAACAAGCGCGCCTACTTCCGGCTCGGGTACGGCTTCGCGCGCCAGCGCAACGGCGCCGTGAACATGCACGCGGCGTCCTGTATCCCGGCGGTGACGGGCGCGTGGAAATATGAAGGCGGCGGGGCGTTCCACATCAACACAGCCATCTATCACTGGAACAAGCATCTCATCGAAGCGCATGAGACCGTCGATCCATCCGTGCGCCGCCTCGACCAATCGCAGATCGGGCGCGTGCTGACGGGCGACGCCGAGGCGCTCTATCACGGCGGGCCGGTGAAGGCGCTCCTGATCCAGAACACCAATCCCGTGACCGTCGCGCCCGAGCAGGAACTCGTGAAAAAGGGTTTCGCGCGCGAAGATCTTTTTGTCTGCGTGCACGAGCAGTTCATGACCGAGACCGCGCGCTTGGCGGACATCGTCATTCCCGCCACCATGTTCATGGAACATGACGATCTCTACTCCGGCGGCGGGCACCAGTATTTCCAGATGGGGCCGAAGCTCATCGATCCTCCGGGCGAATGCCGCTCGAACCACGAGGTCATTTGCGATCTTGCGCGCCGCCTCGGCGCGGCGCACCGCGGCTTCACCATGACCCCGCGCGAGATCATCGACGAAACCTTGAAGATCTCCGGCTGGCCGGGCCTGGACGTTCTCGAGCGCGAGACGCATATCGACGCGCAGCCGCCGTTCGAGGACGCGCACTATTTGAAAGGTTTTGCTTATGAGGACGGCAAGTTCCGCCTGAAGCCAGATTGGACGAAGGTGCCGGCGCCCAACAACGGCGCCATGGGGCCGTGGCGCGATCTGCCCGCGTTCCCGGATCATTGGGACGCCATCGAGACCGCGACCGAGGAACATCCCTTCCGCCTGGCGACCAGCCCCTCACGCAACTTTCTCAATTCCACGTTCACCGAAACGCCGACCTCCAAGGCCAAGGAAAGGCGCCCCGAGGTCATGATCCATCCGGCCGACGCCGAACGTTACGGCGTCGCGGACGGCGATCTTGTGAAACTCAAGAACACGCGCGGCGCGGTTTTCATTCATGCGCGTGTTTTCGACGGCGTGCGGCGCGGGGTCTTGATCGCCGAGTCGATCTGGCCGAACGGTTCGCATGTGGGCGGGAAGGGCATCAACACCCTGACGGGCGCCGACCAGATCGCGCCCTTCGGCGGCGCGGCTTTCCATGACAATCGGGTGGCGCTTGAAAAGGCCCCTTCTGAACCTCTTGTCCCGTAGTATCCTGGCCCCTCCAGGAGGGAGGCTCCGGATGCACAGGTTTGCGATCATAGGCGCGGCGTTACTCGTACTCGCAGGGACGGCGGGCGCGGCCGAGGACGGCTACCGCAATACGCCGCTCACCCTGGAAGGCATCGGCAAATCCTACATGGGGCGCGACATCCCCTACATCATGGGGCATGAAGGCGCCGATTGGCTGGAACGGCGCGAGCGCGGCGAGGAGGAGGGCACCGCGCGGCTCATCCCGATGCTCAAGCTGAAGCCGACGGACGTTGTCGCCGACATCGGCGCGGGCACGGGTTATTTCACCTTTAGGCTCGCGAGCGAAGTCCCCGAAGGCAAGGTCTACGCCGTCGACGTGCAGCCCGAGATGCTCGATCGCATTCGTGCGCGCATCAAGACCGGCAAGGCGCGGAACGTCGAACCCGTGCACGGCAGCATCGCCTCGCCGCGCCTGCCGTCCAATACCGTCGATCTGATGCTGCTGGTCGACGCCTATCACGAATTCGCGCTGCCGCGCGAAATGGCCGCGGCCATGGTGTGGTCCCTGAAACCGGGCGGACGCCTCGCGCTCGTGGAATATCGCGGCGAGGACCCGAACGTTCCGATCAAGCCGCTGCACAAAATGACGGTCGAACAGGCGCGCAAGGAACTCGAACCGCTCGGCCTCAAATTCGTCAGCGTGAACAGCACGGCGTTGCCCTGGCAGCACCTGATGATCTTCGAGAAGCCGCGCCCCGAATGACGCGTGACGCGGCGATCCAACGTATAGCCCAGGAGACCGGGCCGGCTCTGGCTGCCGCCGCGCACGGGGCCGCGCTGGAGTGGCCGTTGGAAACCCTTGCCGCGCTTCACGAGCGGCTGAGGCGCACGGGTGAAAGTGACGAGCTGCGTGTGGAGCTGTTGTCGCTCATTGCTTCCATCACCGAGAGCCGGGAACGTCAGGCGCGGGGCCTGTCCGCCACGCATGGCGCAAGCCTCAGGGACTTCGGGTACAGCTTCGCGCGCAAGGAGCTCGAGGCGGTGAGGGATGCCGCCGATGCGGCGCTCCACCGCACCAGCAGCACCAATATGGCCATCGCGCTCGCCGAATCGTATGTCGGCCTCGGTGATCTCGCCGGGGCGGAGCGCATCTATGCGATCCTGCGCGCCGAGAACGTCGAGGATCTCACCTCGTGCACGACCTTCGACAAAACGTTTCATATCTCACTGTCGGCGGCGGCCGAACGCGGGTTTGCTCACTTTCCGCCCGTGCGTACTTCGATGGAATCGTCCGCGAGTTGCGAACGTGTGGTGTGGGTCGCCTGCGACCGGCGTTACTTCCGGCTTTACGGTGAAAAGCTGCTCGGCTCGTTCGCTGCGCAGCGCGGGCGCGCGAAGCTCGCTTTGCACATCATGGATGCCGGTGACCAGGAGGCCGCGATCGCGAGCCGGTTGAGACCTTATGCGGCTCACATCTATCGGGTCACGATGGAAGAGACGGCCCGCACCGGTGAAGCCGCCCGCGCCTATTATCACGCGGTGCGCTATATCCGCTTCTACGAGTTCCTGAAGGATTATGCTGGCACGGCATGGCTGTGGGACATCGACACCGTCGTCGGCAGCGACATCATGCCTCTCTTCGACGCGATGGCGGGGAGTGACGTCGGCTTCTGGATTCTGCCCGGACGCCGCCAGCCGCGTAGCATGATCGCGGCCGGATACGTCGGCGCGCGCGTTTCACCTCTCGTGCTGGATTACTTCGGCCGGATCGCCGCCTACATCGCGCACTTCGCACGACATGACCGGCTCGCCTGGGGCATCGATCAGGTCGCGCTCTACGCCTGTCTTGCCTGGACCAACAAGCTGCGCATCGTGCCGCTGCCCGATCGGGTGTTCGGCCGAGCGGACGCGATGTTGCTCGTCGCGAATAGAGACGGTTAAGCGACAGGCTGTTGCGGCTGTCCGGGCTGCGGCGCCGGCGGCGGCTGCGTTGGTTGAATCTCCGGATAAGGCTGCCGCTCCGGCTGCGTGTCCGGACGCGGCTCGCGTGGCGGGCGCACCTCGTCGGGTTGCGTGCGTTTCGGATCGATTTCCGGTTTCGCGGGCTTTGGGTCGGCGTCGGGTTGTTCCCGGGGCCGTTCTTTCTCGTCGGGCGTTTCGTTGGCCATGCGCGTTCCTTTGGTGTTTGAAATCCCAACGGGCATGCGCAGCCTAAGTTCCGTAACGCGGTGACCCGCCTCGCTCTCTCCTCGCCCCGCGCATGGTTTGGCCATCATCGGCACATATAAGAAAGGAGTGGGGGCGCGAAGATGTGAGGTGCGCCATGAAGACCGTGTTGAAAATCGCAACTGGAGCGGCGGTAATCGTTATCGCGGCCGGCAATGCAGCGTGCGCGGCGCCCGCGCCGCCGGCGTGCGATCCTGCGACGTCGCCGTCGTCTTGCGCGCGGCCTCCTTCCACGGCTGTCCCGGAAACGCCGCCCGCCATTCCCACCCCCGCCATTCCCACCGATGACCCGAGCGTCTTCAAGCCGCCCCCGACGGGCGACGCCGAGATTATCGAGCCGCCGCCCGCCAGCGGGTCGCGCACGCCGGTGATCAAGCCGCCCGAAAACCCGCCGCCCAACCCGGCGCCGCCGGAGGTGAAACCCCGGCCGATCGGCGGCCCGGCGAAATAAAGCGTGTCGATTGACAGCGTGAAAGCCTGGGTTTACCACCTTTCGCAGCGATGGTGCCGCGGCGTTGACCCGCCGCGGCGAAAAGGGAATCCGGTGTAAGACCGGAACTGCCCCCGCAACTGTAAGCGGCGAGCAGCCTGTTCAACGAAGCCACTGGGTCTTTGCAAGAAGATCTGGGAAGGCGAACAGGCCGCGGCGACCCGCGAAGTCAGGAGACCTGCCGTCGCGAGCGTCACCTTACCGTGGGACGGGGTAACTCCCGCGGTGCGGCCAATCTGATCGCGGTGACGCGCGTCTCGCATCCGCGACGGATTGGGCCAGCTGCTTTGCAAACCCGACACCGTCATTGTCTTAACCGGCTTGCTCATGCGCGCTTTCATGCGTCCATGAAGAAGCCCGCGTGGGGTTTTGTCATGCACTCGCTTTGTCTCAAGCGTTCGCTTTGCCTTTTGCTTTCTTCAACGATTCTGTCCGCCGCGCCGGGCCTGGCGAAAGCAGCCGACCTTTCCGGTCTGGACGCCATCGTCGTCACGGCCAGCCGCACGATGGTTCCGCTCAAGGCCGTGGGCAGCGCCGTGGATGTGCTCTCGGCGCGGGACATCGCGCAACGTCCGCGCTTCGAGGTCTCCGATCTCCTGCGCGAAATGCCGGGTGTCGCGGTGAACCGTTCCGGCCAGCGCGGGGCGCAGACGCAGGTTCGCCTGCGCGGCGCCGAGGGCAATCACACCCTTGTCCTGATCAACGGCATCGAAGTGGGCGACCCGATGACGGCCGATGAGTTCGACTTCGCCAATCTTCTCACCGACGACGTGGAACGTATCGATGTGCTGCGCGGCCCGCAAAGCGCACTCTACGGAAGCCAGGCGATCGGCGGCGTGATCAATATCGTCACGCGCGAGGGCCACGGCCCGCTCGAGGGCGGCGTCAGCGCCCAGGGCGGGTCGTTCGGCACGTATCTTCTCAATGGAAGCGCCGCGGCGGGCGGCGACGGCTACAGCTTCGGCGCCTCCCTGTCGTGGCTCGATACCGACGGCGTTTCGCAAGCCGCGGGCGGCGCCGAGAAGGACGGCCACCGGAACTTTACCTTCAACGCCAGCGGCCATGTGGCTCCCAGCGAGATCTTCGATCTCGCGCTGGCCGCCCGCTATACGCAGGCCTACGGCGAAGAGGATATCCAGGACTTCATGAACTTTGGCGGTCCGACTTACGGCGCGGCCGTCGATTCCGACAACGCGCATCGCACCAAGACCGCCTACGGCCGCATCGCCGGGCGGTTCTCGCTGCTCGAAGGGATGTGGGACCATACGCTTGCCGCCGCCGTCACCGACGTGCGCAAGCGCAACTTCGACATGAAGGCCTTCTCCTTCGGCGCCGAAGGCCGCCGGGTCAATCTCTCGTATCAGACCAACCTCTTCATCGGCGCGGACGGCGATCCGGTGCGTCACACGGTGACCGGCTACGTTCAATACAAGGACGAGACGTTCGAGAACCAGAGCGCGTTCCCGGGTCCGCAAAACCAGCGCCGTGCGACGCAGGATATCGGTTATGTCGCCGAGTACCGCCTCGCCCTCGCCGGGCAGGTGTTCGTTTCGGGCGCGCTGCGTCACGACGACAACGATCTATTCCGCAACGCGACCACTTATCGCGCCACGGCCGCCTGGCAGGTTCCGGCGAGCGGCCTGAAGCTGCGCGCCAGCTACGGCACGGGCTTCGCCAAACCGGGTTTCTTCGAGTTGTTCGGCTTCGATCCCACCAGCTTCGTCGGCAATGCGAACCTCAAGCCGGAAAGCTCCCACGGCTGGGATGCCGGGGCCGACTATGCCATCGGCGAGGCCGCGCTGCTGTCCGCCACCTATTTCGCGGCCGATTTCCGCGACGAAATCCTCAACGACTTCAGCGTGTTTCCGTTCACCGTGCGCAATGCGGCGGGCGAAAGTGTGCGCCGCGGGGTCGAGTTTTCGGCGCGTTATGCGCCGGCGGCGGATTTCACCCTCGCGGCCAGCTATAGCTACACCGAGAGCGAGGATGAATTCGGCGTCCAGGAAGTTCGCCGCCCCAAACATGTCGCGAGCGTTTCGGCGTCGTACCGCGTCCTCGCGCGCGCCACGATCGGCGTGAGCGCCGACTATAACGGTCCGATGACCGACGTGGTCTTCGTCCCGTCCATCCCGTCCGGCGTCGCGCGGCTGGACGGCTTCACGCTCGTGACCGTGTCCGGGTCCTACGATGTCACGGACACGATCCAGGTCTTCGGCCGGATCGAGAACGCGCTCGATCGGCGATATCAGGAGGTCTACACATATGGCACGCTGGGCATCGGCGCTTATGCGGGCGTGAAAGTGCGCTTCGGGGGATAGGATCGCCCATGATCCGCTCATGGATACGATGCACCGTTCTCACGCTCGCGCTTTGCACGGGTGTGAACGCCGCGCGCGCCGAGCCGCGGCGCATCGTTTCCATGAACCTTTGCACCGATCAGATGGCGCTGCTGCTGGCGGGTCCGCGGCGCCTCGTGTCCATCAGCTTCCTGGGCGCGGATCCCGCGGAATCGCCGCTCGCGGAACTCGCGGCCGGCATCCCCGTCAATCATGGGCTCGCCGAGGAAGTGATCGCGGTCAAACCCGACCTTGTGCTCGCGGGCCGCTACACCACCGGCTTCGCGAAGGCGATGCTGAAGCGCCTTGGTTATCCGGTGATCGAAATCGAAAGCCCTGAAACCATCGCGGGGATTCGCGCGACGATGACCGAACTCGGCGCCGCGCTCGGCGCCGAGGCGCGGGCGGCCGAACTGCTCGCGGACATGGACCGCCGCCTCGCCGCGGTCGCCGAACCGGCGGGGCGTTTCGGATCGGCGATCGTTTTTGACGCCAACGGTTTTACGGTCGGGCGTCCCGGTCTCGCGGACGAAGTGATGTCGCTGACGGGTCTCGTGAACAAGGCGCCGGAACTCGGCGTCGGCGCCTATGGCCAGGTGCCGCTCGAAACCATGATCGCCATCCGGCCCGACCGGATCATCCATCTCATCTACCGTCCCGGCGTCCCTTCGCTCGCCCGCGCGGCGATGGAGCATCCCGCGCTCAAGCACGGCCTCGGGCGGCGCAAGACGGTCTCGGTCCCCGGACGGCTTCTCACCTGCGGCACGCCGATGGTGGCCGAGGCCGCCGAGCGTCTCGCGGCGTTGCTGAAGGCCGCGCCATGATCACCAAGACCTCCGCGTTCCGCGAACGGCCGTTCGCCCTGGTGGTCGGCGGACTCTCGCTGCTGGTGCTGGTCCTGACGGTCGTTTCGGTCATCGTCGGGCGCGGTGAGATCACCGGCGGTTTGGGCGATCTCATCAGTCTCTGGCGGCGCGATGCGGAAACGGCCTGGCTGATCATGAGCCAGGTGCGCGTGCCGCGCACGCTGCTCGCCCTGCTGGTCGGCGCTTCGCTTGGGCTTTCCGGCGCGGTGCTGCAAGGTTTGTTGCGCAACCCGCTCGCCGAGCCCGCGCTGCTGGGCGCCTCCAGTTCGGCCGCGCTCGGGGCCGTCGCCGTGTTCTACTTCGGGGCGGGAGGGCTCTCCTATCTTCTGCCGGTCGGCGGGATGACCGGCACGCTGATCGCCACCGCGCTCCTCTTGCTCCTGGGCGGGCGGGCGCAAGATACGCTGACGCTGGTCCTGGCCGGCGTGGCGATCAACGCCCTGACGTCCGCGCTCACCTCGCTCGCGCTCAACTTCGCGCCCAGCCCCTACGCGGCGATGGAAATCGTGTTCTGGATCCTCGGCTCCTTCGCCGACCGCTCGCTCGACCACGTCTTCATGGCGCTGCCGGCGATGGTGGCGGGCTGGATCCTCCTCTTTTCCGTCGCGCGCGCGCTCGACGCCATGAGCCTCGGCGAGGACACGGCGGCCACTCTCGGTTTCGACATGCGTCAGGTCAAACTCCGCGCCGTGCTGGGAACGGCCTTCTGCGTCGGGGCCGCCGTCGCGGTCACCGGCGTGATCAGTTTCGTCGGCCTGGTGATTCCCCATCTCGTGCGCCCGCTTGTCGGCTACCGGCCGGGTCGCCTCCTGTTGCCGAGCATGATCGGCGGCGCCGCGCTCATGCTGGCCGCCGACATCGGCGTGCGCATGATCTCGACCGCGCTCGAGCTGAAAGTAGGCGTCATCACCGCCATCATCGGCGCGCCCTTCTTCCTGCACCTGCTGGTCGTGCTGCGGCGGTCACGCCCATGAGTATGCTTTCCCTTCGCAATCTCGAAGTCCGCTACGGCGCGCGTCCCATCCTGAACGGCGTCACGCTCGATCTCGCGCCCGGATCGCTCATCGGATTGATCGGCCCCAACGGCGCGGGGAAAACCACCCTGCTGCGGGCCTGCGCTTCGTTGACGCCGCGCGTGGGCGGCGAACTCCTGTTGGACAACCGCCCCCTGGAAAGCTGGGACCGGCGCGCCCGGGCGCGCGGCATCGGCTATCTTGCCCAGGAGAAGACGGCGCTCTGGCCGGTCGCGGCCGGGCGGCTCGTCGCGCTGGGCAGGCTGCCGCACCTGGGACCGTGGGATTCGCCGGCGCCGTCCGACGAAGCCGAAGTTGAGAAGGCCATGACGGCCACCGATGTCCTGCATCTCGCGGACCGTCCCGCGACCGAGCTTTCCGGCGGCGAGCTCGCCCGCGTGCTCATCGCCCGTCTCCTGGCCGGCGCGCCGTCCGTGCTCCTGGCCGATGAGCCGGTGTCGGGTCTCGATCCGGCGCACGCCATGCAGGTGCTCGCCCTCTTCCGGGACCTCGCGCATGAGGGCCGTACCGTCGTGACCGTGCTTCACGATCTTACGCTGGCGTCGCGCTTCTGCGACCGGCTGATCCTGATGAACGCGGGCGCGGTGGCGGCCGACGGAGCGCCTTTGGACGTGCTCAGCCCGGATCGTCTTGCGCGCTTCTACGGCATCTCCGCCGACGTGATTTCGGAAGATGGAACGCGCGTCGTCGTTCCGCGCGCCCTCGCGGGCGAGCGGCGGTCATGACGCGGGTTCAGGCGCCGCTTGCCGGCATCAGCAGATCGTGCGGAAAGCGGATGGCCGCGGTGGTGCCGACGCCGACCATGCTCTCGATCTGAAGCTCGCCGCCCAGAAGGTCCATGTAGCGCTTGCAGATCGAAAGGCCCAAGCCGGTGCCTTTCCCGAGATGCGAGACGGCGGGGTTGCCCTGCAGGAACGGCTCGCCCAGGCGTTTCAGCAACGCCGGTTCGATCCCCGGTCCGTTATCCTTGACGGAGATGTCCAGCCAATATCCGGGGCGGTAGGCCGCCCACAGCACGATCTCGCCGTTGGCCGGCGAGAATTTGATCGCATTGGACAGAAGATTGATCAGCACCTGGCGGATGAAGCGTTCGTCGCCGCGCACGGACGGCAGCTGCGCCGGCGCCTCGACCGCGATGCGCAGGCCCCGCTGCGTCGCCAGGCCCTGCACGAACGAAGCCGCGGCCGACATCACGGCGCGTATGTCGATGGTGTCCTGGTGCAGGGGCTGCACCCCGGACTCGATCTTGGCCATGTCCAGGATGTCGTTGACGATGTTGAGCAGATGTTCGCCCGAGCGGTGGATATGCTCGGCGTAGGTCGTATAGGCGCCCGAGACGCCGTCACCGAGCACCTTATTTCGGATGATCTCCGAAAATCCCATGATGGCGTTCAAAGGCGTACGGAACTCGTGGCTCATGTGGGCGAGGAAGCGGCTCTTGGCCTCGTTGGCTTCCTCCGCGGCGGCCTTGGCCTGGCGCAGGGCGTTCTCGTTTTTCTGCGAATGGGCCAGCTGGCGCAGGATGATCAAGGTGAAGGAGCCCATCGCCAGGATGATGGCGGCCACCGCAAAGGCGATCTGGTTGCGGGTCTGGCGCCAGCTCGCGAGATAGTCGCGTTCATCCAGCGTCACCGCGATCGACGCCGGAGTATCGGCGATCGCGGTCTGCAAGGTGATGTGGGGTGAACTGATCCTTTCCGGCGCGGCGTCCCCCCGCATCAGATCGACGTTGGGTGTCGCGGCGATCAGCTTGCCGTCCTGGGTCCACATGGTGATGCGCCCGAACTCGCCGACGTCGAGTGTCGAGAAATAGTGCGCGAAGTAGCGGGTGTTGATGAGCGCCGTCGCATAGCCGGTGACGCGGCCGTCCTCGCCCATGACGACGTGGGCCAGCGGCAGGCTCCATTCCCCCTGGAATCCCGTCTCGGGCGAGATGTTCTGGTAAAGCGGGCCAAAGAAGCGCCCGTTGCCGGCGTCCCCCAGCTCGCGCAGGGGCATGTCACGGTACTTCTCGATGTCGATCGGGAAGCTGCGCGCGCTCGCCACGCCTTTGAAGTCGGCGTCGAACAGGGTGAAGACGTAAACGCCGGGCGTCTGCGGCAGGCGCCGGGCAAGCAGCTCGTACAGCGCGCGGTCGTCGAAGCCGCCGTGCTCGACATTGTGCTGATAGATATCACCGATGCCTTCGAGCACCCGGTAGGTTTCGACGAACGTACGCGTGGCATGGGCTTGCGCCGCGTTCGCCGTGCCGCGTGCCTGGCGCGCGGCGCTGTCGAGCGCGCTGTCGTGCTGCGCGGCCAGGTAGTAGATGGCCGTGCCCACCATGAGCACGGCGAAGCTCATCACCATGACCACCGTCGCGAGCCGCAGGCGTTGCAGCGAAGATCCGCTTTTCCTGAAAAGGCGGTTCACGAGATCGCGCCGCGGGTGTTGGTCCCCGCGCCCCCGTGTTCGATCGCCATGAGTAGACCCCCCGGTCTCACTGTGCGCCTCCGGGCGCCAGGTGCTACGACGCCGCCTGTTCCGGCGGCTTGGCGCTGTATTTGGTGATCGCGGCTTTCAGCGCCTTGAACAGCGCTTGGCCCATTTCCCCGCCGTCGCCCTCGATCTTCTCGCGCAGCACCGCGCGCATGGTGTCGATATGCGCCTTGACGATCTCGAGATTCGCGTCGTCCTGGCGGCAAGGCGGTTTCGTCAATTCGTACAGGGATTTCCCGAACACCGTGATCAAGGGATAACCGAAGGTGCCGCCCTGGCCGCGCAGTTCGTGCGCGATCAGGTTGATCTCCTCGAAATTCTGCGTGCGTTCGCCCGAGATCTGCTGGGCTTCCGTCACCTGGCGCGACAGGCGGTCCAGGAACTGCTTCGCCCAGTCGATGAAGCCGTCCGCCTCGCGTTTCAACTGCTGTTCCGCCGCCGCCAGCACGTCCTCCGGCAGGATGAACGGCTGACGCTGGGCGTTGGAGCCCATCTTCTGCTTCAGGTAGTTCGGCAGCTTAAACAGCCACACGTCCGACGGCGTGGTGGGCTTTTCAACCTTGTCCTTGGAATAGACGATGGTCGCATGGGACTCGTCGGCCTTGCGGCGTTCCATGTTCTTCGGCGGGCCGGCCTTCGAGCGGCGGCGGCACGGGCCGAAGTAGTTTTGCGTGGTCACGTACTGGCGCGGATTGTCGATGATGCGCTGCAGGACCTTGTAAATGTTATCCACCGAGAACGGCTTGGCCATGAAGTCGGTGACCCCGCGGTCGCGCGAGACTTCCACGTTCGCCCGGTCCGCCGCGCCCGACAGCATGACGAACGGCATGAACCGGTTGGGCGAGGCCTTGTCGTCGCGCAGCCACTGAAGAAGGTTCACCCCGCTCACGGGGGACATGACCAGGTCGGAGATGACGATGTCGATGGGTTCGACGGCGCTTGAGAAACCCTTGGAAGTCAACTTCAGGTAATCGACCGCTTCCTTGCCGTTCTTGCACCGCTGCACGCGCGTGAAGCCCATCCGCTTCAGGCTGTTGACGAGGATGTCGAGCATGTACTCGTTATCCTCCACCACCATGACGGAGATGCGGTCCTGCCCCAGGTTTTTTTCGTCTTTGTTGATCATCCGGTCCCGTCCCGGAAACGCCGGGCGCGCACGCCATGTTCTTGGAATAATTGAGAACTACCTGAGCGAAACTAAGCGCTCAAGGCATAGTTGGCAAAACCTCATCCACTTGCGGTTATACAACCGCAGATTACGCCGCCGCCCCCGGGGCAATCGTCGAGGAGCCGATACAGGCCGTGAAGGTCGCCGGGTCCACGTTGGCGCCCGACAGCACCACCGCCGTGACCCGTCCCTTGGTGTCGTGGGCGCCGGACAGGACCGCCGCCAGAGCGGCCGATCCGCTCGGTTCCACCACCAGTTTCAGGACCCGGAACGCGAATTTCATCGCCGCCTTGACCTCGGCGTCCGTCACCCCGTAGCCGCCGGCGAGCTGTGGGCCGTTCACCGCCCATGTCATCTCGCCGGGCATGGGCGCAAGCAGCGCGTCGCATAACGCATGTGCCGCGCTGGCGTTCTTTTGACGGGCGCCCGCCGCCAATGACCGGCGGTGGTCGTCGTATGCCGCGGGTTCGGCGCTATAGACCGCGATATCCGGGAAAACGTGCTTCAGGGCCAAGCCTGTTCCCGCGATCAATCCGCCGCCGCTGGCTGGGGCGATCACCGCGCCGACACTCAGTCCAAGGGCCTTTGCCTGGTCGGCGATCTCCGCGCCCACCGTGCCCTGGCCGGCCATCACATGCGGATCGTCGTACGGCGGCACGATCACCGCGCCGCGCGCGGCGGCGATTTTTGTGCCGATCTCTTCGCGGTTCTCTTTCTCCCTGTCGTACAGCACCACCTCGGCCCCATACCCGCGCGTCGCGGCCACCTTGATGGCCGGCGCGTCGGCCGGCATCACAATGGTTGTGGGAATGCCCAGGATCTCGCCGGCGTGCGCGAGGCCCTGCGCATGATTGCCGGACGACCAGGCCACCGCGCCCGCGCGGCGTTGTTCGGCGGTGAACTGGGCGAGGCGGTTGAACGCGCCGCGGAACTTGAACGACCCCGTGCGTTGAAGAGTCTCCGCCTTCAGCAAGACGGTCCCGCCGGTCACCCGGTCAAGTTCAGCGGAGCGTAACAATGGTGTCACGAAAGCTTGACCTGAAAGGCGTACTCTGGCCGCCGCGATGTCGGCCGCCGTTGGCAATGTCGTGCTCATGCTTTATCAGCCTCCCCCGCGCTCACCCGATCAGGCCGTGCAAAGTAGCTTGTTCCCGTTTGGATCTTCAATGACGTCCCCGCCGCCCCTCCGTGTGCGTTGGGCCATTCTCGGCCTCTGTCTCGCCGTTCCGCTGCTTTTCGCCCTCGCGGCGGCGATCCTGCCCCAGGACAACAATTGGGATCTTCGCAACTATCATTGGTACAACGCTTACGCTCTTCTGACCGGGCGCATGGGCTTCGACCTCGCGCCGGCCCAGACGCCGACTTACTACAATCCGCTCCTCGACGTGCCGTTCTATCTCGCCGCGCAGGTGCTGCCGGCGCGTGTCCTCTCGTTTTTTCTCGGCCTTGTTCAGGGCTGCAACTTCATTTTGCTCTTTTTCCTCGCGCGCCGCGCGGTTCGGCTGGGCGACGGCCTCGCGGGCGTTTTCGCCGCCGCGGCCATCGCGATCGTCGGCCTCACCGGCGCGGGGCATCTCGGCCTGATCGGCACGACCTTCTACGACAATGTCCTCAGCCTGTTCGTGCTCGGCGCGATGCTGATGATCGTCGGCGCGCCGGATCTCCTGACGGCGGGCCCCGTGAAAAAGGCGCTGGCGTACGTGTTCGCTGCGGGCGTGCTCGTGGGCTTCGCCGTCGGCTTGAAGCTTCCCAGCCAGGTTTTCGCGGTCGGCGTCTGCTTCGGCCTCCTGTTCATTCCCGGCCCCTTCATGCGCCGGTTCTGGCTCTCGTTCGTCTCCGGCCTCGGCATCGTCGCCGGCTTCGCGGTCACGGGAGGCTGGTGGATCGCGCGGATGTGGCGGACCTTCGCCAATCCGTTGTTTCCATATATGAACGACGTCTTCCGCTCGCGCTGGGCGCTGGACCTCGACTACCGCGACGTCCGTTTCCTGCCGAAGAGTCTCGGCGAAGCGTTGACCTTTCCGTTCCGCTTCGTGGCCGACAGCAAGATCGCCAGCGAGATCTCCTTCACCGACGCGCGCATCGCGGCGGCCGTGAGCGTGCTCGTGGTCACGGGTCTTCTCGCCGCCGCCGGCCGCAAGGCGCGCGCGCCGGGCGCGGACATTTTCGCCGTGCGCTATCTCGCCGCGGCCTCCGCCTTGGCCTACGCGGTCTGGCTCGCGATCTTCGCCATCTACCGCTACATCACGCCGCTCGAGATGCTCGCCCCGCTTCTGGTCGTGATGGGCGTCGCGCTCTGGCCCGTCTCTTTACGCGCGCGCGCGATGGCCGCGGGCGCGCTTCTGCTTCTCGTCACCGTCACGGTCCGTATCCCCGAGGACTGGACCCGCAAACCCTGGGCGCCGGGTCTCGGCGGCCCCTTCGTCGATGTCGCCCGGCCGGCGCTCGATGATCCGAACACGCTCATTCTCATGACCGGCCTCGCGCCCACGGCCTTCGTGATCCCGGCGTTCCCGCCCGAAGTCGCGTTCCTGCGCCCGGTCAGCTACCTCGCCGGGCCCGATCACGACACGCTCTTCATCCAGACCGTCAAGCGGCGGCTGGCCGCGCATAAAGGCACGGTTCTTATCCTGCAACCGTCCTGGGACCACGAGACGGCCGAGAAGTTCCTGCCGATGCTGGGCCTCGCGCCCGACCACGCCAACTGCAAAAAGCTCCCGAACGCGCTCGACGACACCCTCGAACTCTGCCCCGTGCGGAAGTTGCCTTGGCCGGCGGCGTCTTTGCGATAACCGCTGCATTTTGGCCCGCCGAAATGCTATCTCAACGCGACACGAAGAGAGACCAGCTTGAAAACCGCCGTCCTCATCCCCTGCTACAACGAAGAAGCCGCCGTCGCCGCGGT
>JAYSFT010000036.1:0-8431 GCA_041913245.1 Rhodospirillaceae bacterium
GGCTAGAAGCCGAGCACGCCTTGCGGCTTCGCTTCGGCGACCGCATCCGCCGCGCCTTGCGCGACCTGCTTGGCCATTTCCATCGCTTTGTTGATCTTCTTCGCGACGCGCTTGGCGGCGCGCTTCACAACCTTCTTCACGCTGCGGGCGGCCGGTTTGCGCGCGGCTTTCTTGGCGGCCTTTTTGGCGGCTTTCTTCGCCACCTTCTTCGCCGCCTTCTTCTTCGCGCCTTTCTTTACCGCCCGCTTCGGAGCCGCCTTGCCGGCGACTTTCTTCGCGGCCTTCTTCTTGGTCTTCTTACGAGCTGCCATTGTCCCCTCCAAATGGTTGTGGCGTTGCGTGGGGCACACGCTAAACCGATTCCGCGCCCGAATGCTACTCGTTTCGGTGGCGTTTGCCGAAGTTCGTGGAAACGATCCCGGCGATGATCAAGACGAACCCGGCGAGCCGGAGAAGGTAGGCCTTGGCCTCTTCCTCCTGCTGCGTGACCTCAAGCCCCAAAATCGCCTGCTGGGCGGTAAACAGCAGAAAGGCGAAGGCGAACATCAACAGCAGGCGCTGTTTGGTGCGGGCGTAAAATCGCAGGAAAAACCCCGCCGCGACGAGGTTTCCGGCCGTCAGTACGCCGTAAAGGAAGAGTTCCATGGGTTCCTAGTCCGCTTCCCAGATAAAGCCGTACAAAAGCACGCTCAGCGCGACGAGGCTCGCCAGCTGGCGCCAGAATACAAGGCTGACCTCATACGGCAGCACGACCAGGTCGATGAACAGGAGCAGGTTATTGAGCGCGAGACCGACGAAACAGATCGCGCTCCACAGCAGCAACCTGACCCCCGTGCGGGCGTATCCCCGCGCGAGCAGGACGAGGCATATGAGGCTGGTGACGGCGCAGAGGAGATAGACGGCGGATTGGAAGGTCATGGGGCGCCTGCTTCAGTCTTTTTTGAGCCGGAAGGCATCGACGAAGGAATGAATCTTCTCATTGGGGGCGGACACGATCTCCTTGATCACGGCCAGGGGCCGTTCCGCGTATAAGCGGGCCAGCTCGCTTGCGAGGGCGTCGATTTCCCCGTTCGCCTGATATCGGTATGTGCCGTCGGCCTCTGAAACCACCAGACCCTGGCGGGTGAAGGTCACCAAAATCTCCTCGACCAGCGATGTGGAGGCTCTCAGGCGGTCGTTGAGGCTCGCGACCGTCCAGCCCTGGCGCGCGGCGCTCTTCATCAGAATGAGCAAATCGAGGGCCCAGACGCTCTTGATGGCCGTGCGAAGGAACGAAGCGATATGCTCGGGGATCATGGGACAATTTGTCCGAAGCGGTCGTCGAACTCCCTCATATCGGTGCGGCGGTCCTCGATTCTTAAGGGGACAACACAGGGGAGCGGCGACCGGAGCGGGTCCCGCGCGGCATGATGGACCCGGGCGTCCTTGATTGGAAACAAAATTTGCCCCGACTTGATTTTGTAAGCGAGCCGGGAAGTCCCTATGATGAGGTGAAATGTTTTCGTGCAACGCGTGAAAAATTCGGCTCGATTTCCCTCCGTGAACAATCCCTTTTCCATGTTCGGCCGCGCGAACCGCTTTCTCTCCTTCGATGAAACGGAATCCGTCGCCCATCTTGGCAGCGCCACGGCGGCGGACTTCGGCGCCACCATCAAGATGATCAGCTGGAATATGTTCAAGGCGCGCCGCAAGGGGTGTATGCCGGACCTGACCAGCATGAGCGCGGGCGTGGAACTGGTGTTGCTCCAGGAGGCGGTCCTGCACGGCGGCATCGCGCAACCGTTTCACCTTGCCAGCGGCCTGGAATGGATCATGGCCGAGAACATCGGCGTCGGCGGCGGGATCACGACGGGGCCGAAGACCGGAAGCCGCGTGCCCTCGATCGCGCGGCGCGTGGTGAAGTCGCCGGACCGCGAGCCGCTGGTCGCGACGCCCAAGACTTTCCTTATCACCAGCTATCCCTTCGCCGGTCAGACTCTGCTCGTGCTGAATGTGCACGCCATAAACCTGGTCTCGACCACGAAGTTCGCCCGCCAAATCGAGCAGATCATCGGCTCGGTGCACGAGCACAAAGGTCCCTGCATCGTCGCGGGCGACTTCAACACCTGGAACGAGTCGCGCTGGCATCTTCTGCAAAAGTCGATGGCCGACCTCGGGCTGACGCGCGTTCCCGCCGCGGCGCCCCAGTGGCGGCATTTCAACCAGATCCTCGATCATGTGTTCTATCGCGATCTGAAGTTGATGAGCTCCCGCGCGCTTCTCAATGTGAAAAGCTCGGATCACGTCCCGTTATGGGCCGAATTTTCCGCGATTTAGCGAGCCGCGTTTGCCGCAATTAGCTAGCGGTCGAGGAAATCCCGGACGGCCGCGGCGGTGAATGCCGCCGTGTCGAGGCAGAGGGTCGGCTGACCGAGCAAGCCGGCGGGCGCCGGCGCTGAAACCAGGATCAGTTTGCGCACGACGTCGGGCTGTTGGCGCGCCATGTCCACGGCGACCTCCCCGCCGCCGCCGACCGCGAGGACGTCGACCATGCCGAGGCCCAACTCCGCCACGACATTCAGCAGCGCCTCGGCGAGGTCGGCCGCCCCGGCGCGGCCCGTCAAGGGATCGGACATGCCCGCGCCCGGCAGGTCCGGCGCGATCACCGACCGCTCGCGTCCCATATCGGACATGAAGCGCTCGAAAATTCCGCCGGTGTCTTGCGCGCCGTGAATCAGCAAAAGGGGGCTGCGCGCGCCCGGGGGCCCGGAGCGCCGATAGTGAATTTGGCCGCCGCGTCCCCACGCATAGGCACGGCGAACCCGCCCGGCGATATCGTCTAAGCCGCTCATGGCCTGCGCCCCCGAATTCGGCTGAAGTATGCCTCGCTCTATTCCGGGCGTCATCCAGGTACTATTGTCACGCGGCGGTTCAGAGGGCGTTTTGACAGGGGATATTCCGATGAAGCCATCTCGGGTTTGGGCGCTCGCGCTTTTCACGCTGGCGGCTTGCGGGCCGGCCGCGGAGGAGGAAAAGACCCTCAATCTCTATATCTGGTCCGACTACCTCGCGCCGGACACCCTCGAGAATTTCACGAAAAAGACCGGCATCGCCGTGAACATGGATGTTTTCGATTCCTCCGAGCTTCTGGAGGCGAAGATGCTGGCCGGAGGCTCCGGCTACGACGTGGTGGTTCCGAACGGCCCGGTGCTCGCGCGCTTCATCAAGGCGGGGATCGTCCGGCCCCTCGATAAATCGAAACTCCCCAATCTCGCGAACGTGGACGCGGCGATCACGCAGCGCGCGGCGGCGGCGGACCCGGACAACACGCATGGGCTGGTCTACATGTGGGGCACGTCCGGCATCGGCTACAATCCCGCCAAGGTGAAGGAAGTCCTCGGCGAGGATGCGCCGGTCGATAGCTGGAAGCTGATCCTCGATCCCGCCTACGCTTCGAAGCTGGCGGCCTGCGGCATCTATGTGTTCGATTCACCGGCCGATGTGTTCGAACTCACCCTTGCCTACCAGGGCAAGAATCCGCATTCGAGCGTGCCCGACGACTACGCGGGCGCGGCCGCCGCGTGGCAAGCGGTGCGGCCCTACGTCGCGAAGTTCCATAACTCCGAGTACATCTCGGCGCTGGCGAACGGGGATATCTGTGTCGCCATGGGCTATTCGGGCGACATCTTCCAGGCCGCCGACCGCGCCAAGGAGGCGGGCAAGGGGATCGAGGTCGCCTACAGCATCCCGCAAGAAGGCGCCGTGATGTGGTTCGACTTCCTGGCCATCCCGAAGGATGCGCCGCATGCCGATGCGGCCCATGCCTTCCTCAATTACATCCTCGAACCCGAAGTCATCGCCGGGGTCACCAACGAGGTCTTCTACGCCAACGCCAATGCCAAGGCGGCGCCGTTCGTCTCCAAGGACATCCTCGCGGACAAGAACGTCTATCCCGCGCCGGAGATGATGCGGCGCCTGTTCCCTGAAACCGCGCCGTCCGCCGAAATCGAGATCCTGCGCACGCGGCTGTGGAACGGCGTGAAGACCGGGACCTGATGTCCGCCGTGATCCGCGCCGACGGCATAACCAAATCCTATGGCGAGGTGCGCGCCGTCGATCGCGTATCCCTTGAAGTCGGCGCCAACGAATGCCTGGCGCTTCTCGGTCCATCGGGCTGCGGCAAGACCACGCTGCTGCGGTTGATGGCCGGCCTCGAGATCCCGGATGCCGGCACGATTGCCATCGATGGCGCCGACATGACGCGGACGCCGCCGTATGGCCGGCCGGTCAACATGATGTTCCAGTCCTACGCGCTGTTTCCGCACATGACCGCCTTCGACAATGTGGCGTTCGGCTTGAAACAGGACCGGCTTGCGGCCGCCGAGATCGAGGCGCGGACGAAAGAGGCGCTGGCCGCCGTTGAGCTGGAGGCGCTCGGCGCGCGAAAGCCTCACCAGATGTCGGGTGGGCAGCGCCAGCGCGTCGCGCTCGCGCGCTGCATCGCCAAACGCCCCAAAGCGCTTCTGCTCGATGAGCCGATGGCCGCGCTCGACAAACACCTGCGCGAACGCACGCAACTGGAGCTTCTCGCGTTGCGCCGGCGCCTGGGGATCAGCTTCGTCGTCGTGACACACGATCAGGACGAAGCCATGACGATGGCGGACCGCATTGCCGTCATGGATAAAGGACGTATCCTGCAGATCGATACGCCGCGCGGATTGTACGAACATCCCGCGACGCAGGCGGTAGCGCGGTTCTTCGGCGATATCAACCTCTGGCCGTCGGGTCTCACCGTGCGGCCGGAACGGATCGCGCTTTCCCGGTCCGCCGGCCCAATGGAAGGCGTCGTGACCGACATCATCTACCGCGGCAACAGCACGACCTATCTCGTGCGCACCCCGGAGATCGTCGTGCGCGTTCTGCGCCAAAATGCGGGCGGCGAGGTTGAAGCGCAAAAGGGCGACAAGGTTTTCCTCGGTTGGCCGGACGACGCGGCGCGGATGCTTCCAGCGTGAACGGGCCGGCGAAAATATCGCTTTTTGCCGCATGGGTTTGGGTCGGTCTCGTCCTCTTGCTGCCGTTCGCCATCGTTCTCAAGATCAGTTTCGCGACCGCGCAGCTCAGCGTGCCGCCCTACGGTCCCCCGTTGACGGCCGGCAACTACGCCGTGCTGGTGCGGGACAGTCTGTATTTCAAGGCCTACCTCGGCTCCTTGCGCATCGCGCTCGTCTCAACGGTCATCACGCTTCTCCTCGGCTATCCGATGGCCTACGCGATCGCGCGGGCGCCGCGGCGCCGGCGGCAGCTCCTTCTCCTGCTCGTCGTGCTGCCGTTCTGGACGTCGTTCCTCATTCGCATTTATGCGTGGATCGGACTTCTGCGCCCGACCGGGCTGATCAACCTCGTGCTGGAGAGCGTCGGCGTTATCACCGCGCCCTTGAGGCTCCTCAACACCGACGGCGCCGTCTATCTCGGCATCGTTTACGCCTATCTTCCGTTCATGGTGTTGCCGCTCTACGCGCGGCTCGAGAAACTCGATCCGGCCTTGCTCGAAGCGGCGGCCGATCTCGGCGCGCCGCCCTGGCGCGCGTTCCTGAAGATCACGCTGCCGCTGTCGCTGCCCGGCGTCATCGCCGGCTGCCTGCTCGTCTTCATCCCCGCCGTGGGGGAGTTCGTGATCCCCGAACTCCTTGGCGGTCCGGATACGCTCATGATCGGCAAGGTGCTCTGGACCGAGTTTTTCACCAACCGCGACTGGCCCATGAGCGCGGCCGTGGCCGTGACCCTGCTGGCGATCCTTGTTCCGCCCCTCATGTGGTTCCAGAAACAGGAGGTGCGGGCATGATCGCGCGCGTCCTGCTCGGCGTCGGGCTCGTCTTTCTCTACCTGCCGCTGCTCGTGGTGATGGGTTACTCCTTCAACGCCTCACGTCTCGTCACCGTGTGGACCGGCTTTTCCACCCAGTGGTACGGCGAACTGCTCGCGGACCGTCAAATCCTGCGCGCCGCGGGCATCAGTTTCACCGTGGCCGCGGTGTCGGCCAGTCTTGCCACGGCCCTGGGCGCCGCCGGCGGTTATGCGCTCGCGCGCTTCGGCCCGTTTCGTGGCCGGTCGGTCTTCGCCGGAAGCCTCGCGATGCCGCTGGTGATGCCGGAAGTGATCACCGGCCTCGCCCTGTTGCTGCTCTTTGTCGCCGCGCAGAGCGCGATGCCGTGGCTGCCGGGACGGGGCGTCGGCACGCTCATCATCGCCCATGCCGGCCTGACCATGGCTTACGTGGTCGTGATCGTGCAGGCGCGCGTGGCTGGAATGGCGCGTGATTTCGAGGAAGCCGCCGCCGATCTCGGCGCGCGGCCGGCGGCCGTGTTTTTGCACGTCACGCTGCCGCTGATCGCGCCGGCGCTCGTCGCCGGATGGCTCCTCGCTTTTGTGCTCTCGCTCGACGACTTGGTGATCGCGAGCTTCGTCTCCGGCCCGCAGTCCACCACGCTGCCGATGGTGGTCTTTTCCAGCGTGCGCCTGGGCGTGAGCCCGAAGATCAACGCGCTGGCAACGCTATTGATCGTCGCCACATTCATGCTTCTCGCCGCCGCGGCTGCTCTGGGCCCGCGCAGAAAGTAAAAGCGCCTCGCTTGGGGCAAGGCGCTCTATGACGTTCGTTTTTTGCTCGTTCTGAATCTTGTTATCTCGTCTTCCTCCTATCGCTTTCCGTCGATCGAAACTTCGCCGCGTTCGATCTTTACGGTCGCATTTCCTTTAGCTTCGACAGACGTAGTTCCCGCGAGCACGACGCAATCGCCGCAGATGTTCGTAATGCTTTGTCCCGCGCCGACCTTGATCGTCTCG
The DNA here is from genome assembly GCA_041913245.1 of Rhodospirillaceae bacterium. Classification (GTDB taxonomy): domain Bacteria; phylum Pseudomonadota; class Alphaproteobacteria; order Rhodospirillales; family Rhodospirillaceae; genus SHVO01. The sequence goes on from JAYSFT010000036.1 coordinate 6,826, forward strand.
CTTTTACCGTCGCTGTGATTGACGGTGATCTCGCGCGGCGTACGGTCCCGATTACGCACATCGACGGTTTGCGCCGCCGAAAGGCCTGCCGCCGTTGCCGCTAAAACCACACCCCACAAGAGTTGAACGCGCCGCACCCGGACCGGCTCCGTACCGCCCTTAAGCCCTATTGTTTGCAGTGCAATATTTTCCACGGCTTAATAATCCGATCAAACGAATTTAAGCACCCGGTATGTTCGAAAAATTCGATATCAGGCGGGCCGGCCCCGTTCAGCGGGCGCTTTCGGAAAATTCTACTAAGTCTTTGCAAAATATATAGTTTAAAAGCCATTATGCACGGGCTTTAGCGAGGTGACCGCATGACTATTCTCCTCCATGAATTGGCACTCGATCGGGGAATCTTGTCCTCCCCTTACTGTTGGATGGTCCGTTTCGCTTTAGCCCATAAGGGACTCGACTACGCAACGGCGGCGACCGGTTTCACGGGAATTCCCGCGATTGCCGGCGGCGGCCAGAAGATGGTCCCGGTGCTCGATGACGGCGGCAAGATCGTCGCCGACAGCTGGGCGATCGCCGAGCATCTCGAGAACGCCTACGCGGATCGGCCGTCGTTGTTTGGCGATGCGCAGGGCAGGAATTACGCCCGCTTCGTGCTCGCGACCTGCGGGGCCAGCGTGATACGCCCGGCGATGCGCGTTGTGATGAACGAGGTCTTCAAGAAGGTCCAGCCGCAAGACCGCGCATATTATCAGGAAAGCCGCCGCCAACGGATCGGCATGTCCATCGAGGAGTTCACTTCGGCGCCGATTGCCGAGCGTCTGGCGGGACTCCGCGCGGCGCTGGAGCCTGTGCGCGCGGTTCTAAAGGATCAGAAATTCCTGGCGGGGAACGCGCCGATGTATGCGGATTATATCGCCGCCGGCATTTTGCTTTGGGTGCGCGCGGCATCCCCGGAACAGGTGCTCGCGAAGGACGATTCCGTGGCGGCGTGGTTCGAGCGCATGCTCGTGCTGTATCCGCGCATCGCCAAGGACAGCACGCGCGCCTGGGACGGGCCCTAGGCATATCGGTGAAGAAACTCCTTTCGCTCATCTACCGCCGCACGCCGGTATGGGCGACGCGTATCCTGCTGCGTAATGTCAACACCACCTTCAGCATGGGCATCGCGGGTGTCTTCTTCGCCGCCGATGGAACGGTGCTCGTGCAGCGTCATGTCTACCGGCACCGGTATCCTTGGGGATTACCGTCGGGTTTCTTGAACGCGGGTGAAGCGCCGGAAGACGGCGCGGCGCGCGAACTCAAGGAAGAAACCGGCCTCGACGGCCGCGGGGAACGGGTGATCGGCATCTACCACATCCATCCCCGGCACCTTGAATTCGCGGTGAAGGGAACGGTGGATCGCGCGCAACCAACGCGTCTGAGCCACGAGATTTTCGAGCTGGCCTTCGTTTCGCCCGACGCATTGCCGGACGCCATGCCGCCCGAGCAAAAGGCCATGGTCCGGCGCGCCGCCGGTAAAGACCTTGCGCTCAGGACCGGCGTCGATTAGGTAGCCCGTCATGGCAAAGATCAATGTAACAACCCGCGCCGGGAAGGCGATCGCGCT
>JAYSFT010000036.1:8531-21331 GCA_041913245.1 Rhodospirillaceae bacterium
TCGGCGATCATCTCGTCGACCAGCGGATTGTTCGCCTTGCGGTACACCGCCGTGATCGGCTTGGTGTGGATGCGCAGGGCGTCGAAAATCAGTTCCCAGTTGCCGAGGTGGCCCGTCATGAGAAGCGCGGGTTTGCCGTCGCGCGCGAGGGCGGCGAGGTCTTCGTGGCCTTCGATCGCCACGCGGTCCATCAGTTTCGGAATGACCGCATATTCCATCATCGTGCGTCCGAAATTCTCCCACGCGCCCGTGAGCATCCTTTCCCGCGTGGGCGCGTCGTGCCCGGGCAGAGACCGCTCCATGTTGCGCGCGGCGATCTTGTGCGCGCGGGTGAGGGGGCCGACGGTGCGGCCCAGCCAGGCGCCGAAGCCCGAGACGGTGTCCACCGAAAACAACCCGAGCACCGCGAGCATCGTGCGCGCGGCCGCCGCTTCCAGGCGGTAACGGATGGGATGTTTTAATGGGGTCGACTGTTCGGACATTATGCGCGACTTATAGAGCGGTTCCGCCGAAGTGGACGCGACAAAAACAAAGTCTAACGTCTTCGGCGTATCTGCGGGAGTTGGTAACGTGCGCGTGTTGCAAGTCCTCGCCGGCGGTCTGCATGGCGGGGCGGAACGGTTCTATGAGGATCTCGTCGTCGGCCTGGCGAAGGCCGGCCTCGACCAGGCTTGCGCGATCAGGCCCTTCCCGTTGCGCGCCGCGCGCCTTTCGGCGGTCGGCTGCCGGGTCAGCCAGTATATGTTCGGCGGGTTCTTCGACATCGTCACCCGCCGGCGCCTGGCGAAACTCGCCAAGCTCGAAAGCCCCGACGTCATCCTGGGCTGGATGAACCGCGCCTGCGCCATCCTTCCCGAAGGTCCGTGGGTGAATGTCGGACGGCTCGGCGGTTACTACAGCCTCAAGTACTACCGGCGCTGTCATCATCTTGTCTGCAATACGCCCGACATCCGCGACTATGTGCTCAGGGAAGGCTGGCCGGCGGAGCGCGCGCACTACATCCCCAATTTCACGCCCGTGGAAGACGGGCAGCCCGTCGATCGCGCGATGCTGGAAACGCCCAAGGACGCCAAGGTTCTCCTCATCCTCGCGCGCCTGCACAAGGTCAAAGGCATCGACGTTGCGATCCGCGCGCTGGCGTCCATCCCGGACGCGATCCTGTGGATCGCCGGCGAAGGCGCGCTTGAGGGCGACCTGCGCGATCTTGCCGCGCGCGAAGGCGTCGCGCACCGGGTCCGCTTCCTGGGCTGGCGCGACGACCGCTCCGCGCTTTTGAAAGCCGCCGACGTTTGCCTTGTTCCCTCCCGCTTTGAGCCGTTCGGCAACGTGGTGGTCAATGCCTGGGCCCACGGCGTGCCGCTGGTGGCGGCCGCGAGCGAGGGCCCGGGGTTCCTGGTGCATGAGGGCGACGACGGTTTGAAAGTGCCCGTCGAGGACGCGGCGGCCTTGGCGAACGCGGTCAAGAGGCTGCTTGCCGGCGGCGCTCTTCCCGGAAAATTGCGGGCCGGAGGCTTCGAGCGGATCCGCAAGGAATTCTCCGAGGACGCCGTGGTTCGCCAATATATGGACCTTCTTTCGGCGGTCAGGCGTTGAATTTGCCGGACTTTTAAAGACAGGGCATAGTGGCGCCCGCATGCAGGCAGAAGCGATAGCACCCAGCGGCGATACCCCGGAGGCCGATACCAGGCCGCAAGGGGAGGAACGCGATCATCTTCTTCTGATCGCCGAGATGACCCGTGAGTTCGCGGCCGCCAACGATTACAAGGCCGTGGCCCATACGGCGCTCGAGCGCATCACCAAGTATATGAGCGCCGAGGCGGCCTCCCTCTTCCTGCTCAGCGATTCCGGCGACAATCTTGTCTGCGTGGCGTGCTACGGGCCGGTGGACATCACGGGACTTTCGATCCCCGCGACGACGGGGGTCGTCGGCCGCAGCGTGATCTCGCGCAAAGGCCTTCTGGTGCGCGATGTTTCACAGGACAGCGATTTCGGCGCGGCGGTGGACGCCAAGACCGGTTTCACTACGCGCTCGCTGCTTGTCGCGCCGCTGGCCATCGGTAAGGAATGCCTCGGCGCCATCGAGATCATCAACCGCACGACGGGGGACGGCCTGTTCAGCGACGAGGATATGCTGCTCCTCGAAACGCTGGCCCGCGCGGCGGCGCTCGCGATCAACAACTTCCGCCTGACGCACAAGATCGTTCAACAGGAACGCGACCGGCACGAGCTCGAACTCGCCGCCGAGATCCAGCGCGACCTTCTGCCGCAGGCCTCGACGCGCGACTTCCCGGTGCACGGCGTCAATATCCCCGCGCGTTCGGTCTCGGGCGATTTCTTCGACATCATCACCCTGCCGGACGGGCGCATCTGGTTCAACGTGGCCGACGTTTCGGGCAAGGGCATGAACGCCGCCCTGCTCATGGCCAAGACCTCGAGCCTGTTCCGCTGTCTCGCCAAGAGCGCGGAGAATCCCGGGCAACTGCTGTCCGCCATCAACAACGAGCTCTGCGAGACCAACTCGCACGGCATGTTCGTGACGATGGTGGGCGGGCTGTTCGACCCCGCCATCGGCATGGTGCGGCTGGCCAACGCCGGCCACGAGCCGCCGCTTTTGTTCGACGCGCGCACCGAACGCTTCACGGCCGTGCCGGCCGACGCGCCGCCCCTGGGGATCGCGCCCGACATCGCCGGCGCCGATGGATTTCCGGTGCGTGAAATCTATCTCGCGGGCGGTACGCTCTATGTGTTCACCGACGGCCTGACCGAGGCCACGACCTTCGGCGGAGGCATGCTGGGGATCGACGGCGTGCGCGCCTTGATCCGGGATCACGCCGACCAGGCCCCCGACCTGCGCCTGAAAAGCATCGCCGGCGCCGTCAAGTTGCCCGGCCAGTCGCTGCGCGACGACCTCACGCTGCTGGTGGCCGAGGACATGGCCATCGCGCCCATGGGCGCGAAGCCGCCGGCAGGTTCCCTGGACATCCCCGCCGACGAGCAGATCCTGCGCATCCGCGTTCCGGGCCGCGCCGACCGCTTGAAGCTGATCCGCGCCGCGAGCGAGCAGGCCGCGAAATTCGTCGACGCGCCGGAAGCCTGGAGCTTCGACCTCAAGATGGCGGTGGATGAGGCCTGCCAGAACATCGTGCGCCACGCCTACAAGAACAGTCCCGAGGCCGGCGATATCGTCATCGATTTCCGCCGCTGCGGCGGGGTTCTGGAAGTGGACATCATGGATTTCGCCGAGACGGTCGATCCCGAGTCCATCCGCCCCCGCGACATCACCGAGGTCCGGCCCGGCGGACTGGGGGTTCACCTGATAAAATCGGTGTGCGACGAAGCCAAATTCGTTCCACCGCCGCCCGGAATCGGCAACTTATTTAAATTGACCAAACGCCTCCCACCCAAGGTACAGTAGCGCCGGGGAAACGCATTAAATGTCTTACGAAGTCAAAAACGTGAATGGCGCCGCCGTCGTGGCGCTGACCGGCGACGTCGATCTGCAGACGTCACCGCAAGTCCGTCAGAAGCTCCTCGAGAGCCTCGAGCAGTACAAGCGCATCGTCGTGGATCTCTCGGCGGTGAACTACATCGATTCGTCGGGCGTGGCCTCGCTCGTCGAGGCCTTCCAGGTTTCGCGCAAGAAGGGTTCGACCTTCTCGCTCGCCAACGTTTCGTCCGCGGCGATGCGCGTGCTCTCGCTCGCCCGGCTCGACAAGGTTTTCACCATTCATTCGTCCGTCGAAGCGGCGCTCGCGCAGGGGTAATCCATGTCCGAGGCCGGGGATCGCGCAATACCGACGAGGATTGCAGAGACCCTCGACCGCATGGGCCGCGCCGCCGTCGGCGGCATCGCTGAAATCGGCCTTGGGGCCGTCCTTCTCTGGCAAAGCGTCTACTGGATCGTCCTTGGCCGCCGCCGCGAACAGCCGGTGCGCATGGCCGCGACTTTCGAACGCTGCATGGAGGTGGGCATCCGCGCGCTGCCCATCGTGACCATGATGTCCCTGACCATCGGGATCATGCTCGCCATTCAGGGCATCTATACCTTGCGCGTTTTCGGCGCCGAGGAGCAGGTGACGATCGGGGTGGGCATCTCGGTCGTGCGCGAGTTCGGCCCGCTGATCACCGGCATTCTCGTGGCCGGGCGGACGGGGTCCTCTCTCGCGGCGCGCATTGGCACCATGCGGATCAGCCAGGAAGTGGACGCCCTCCAGGTCATGGGCATCGATCCCGTGCGCTTTCTCGTGGCTCCCGCCCTCATCGCCATGGTGGTGATGGTTCCGCTGCTGGCGCTTTGGGCCGACCTTCTCATGCTGATCGGCGCCGGCTGGTATGTTTCGGTCGATATGGGCATGAGCTTCGCCGCCTATACCCAGCGCATCATCGAGGTGGTCGAGATCGAGGACCTGATGCACGGCCTCTATAAGGCCATGCTGTTCTCCGTGCTCATCACCCTGGTCGGGGTGATCAACGGGGCCAGCGTCAAGGGCGGCGCCGAGGGCGTCGGCCGCATGACCACCCGCTCGGTGGTGCTGTCCATCAGCGCGATCATCGTCACCGACATGATCTTCGCTTTCATCACGACGCGGTCATGAGCCCCCGATCATGAACCACGCCGCCGAAAAGCGCGACGACCGGCCGCGGCCCGATCTTTCGGGCGCGCCGAATGTCATCGAAGTGAAAAAGCTGGTCACCCACTACGGGCCCCGCGAGATCCTCCACAAGATCGACTTCGGCGTCCGCGAGGGCGAGATCATGGTGATCATGGGCGGCTCGGGCTCTGGCAAGTCGACGCTGCTCAACGCGCTGCTCGGCCTGCTGCGTCCCACGAGCGGCTCGATCCATATCCTGGGCGACGATCTGACCCGGATCTCGGACGTCGAGAAGACGCGCCTGCGCCGCAAGATCGGCGTGGCGTTCCAGGGCGGGGCGCTGTTCGGCTCGCTGAACGTCCTTGAAAATATCATGTTGCCCTTGCGCGAGCACACGAAGCTCGACGTCACCACGATGCGCATCATGGCCCGCCTCAAGATGCAGGTGGTCAGCCTCGCCGGTTTCGAACAGCTATATCCGTCCGAATTGTCGGGCGGTATGATCAAACGCGCGGCTTTCGCGCGTGCCGTGGTCATGGACCCCAAGATATTGTTTTGTGACGAACCGTCCGCCGGCCTCGATCCCATCGTGGCCGCCGCCATAGACGAGTTGATCTTGAACTTGCGCGACGCCATGGGCATGTCCGTGGTGGTCGTGACCCACGAACTGGAGAGCGCCTTCCGCATCGCGGACCGCATCTGCGTGCTGGATAAAGGCGATATTCTGATGACAGGCACGGTGGATGAGATACGATCCAGCACGAACGAACGTATTCAGAATTTGCTGAACCGGCGGACCGAAACCGAGACGTTGGATCCCGAGGAATATCTGAAACGCCTGACGGCGGCGAACGACTAAAGAGATCGCTGGGGGGCAGTGTCGCAATTCCAAAGGCCGCAAGAGTTTGTTACATACGCTTTGCGAACTTTGGAATTAATCGCGACACTGCAGATGTGAATTTTGGCGTGGTGGAATGACGTGAAGTTCCTCGTTTGAGCGTGCGGCAGGCGCCGCGAGGAACTTCGCGTCCACCACACCCGAGGGGACGAGATGCAGGACAGCCGGATCAACTACGTAGTGGTGGGCGCATTCGTCACAGCGATGCTGGCGGCGTTCGTGGTCATCATTTCCGTGCTGGCCGGCACCTCGGGCGACACGGACGAATATTTCACGGTCTACGACAACGTCGGCGGCGTGAAGCTCGGCACCCTGGTCTTCTATGAAGGCTATCAGGTCGGCCAGGTGGACGAGGTGCAGCCCCTGGGCGAGGGCTCCCAAGTACGCTTCAAGGTAGTCATGGCCGTCCAGGAAGGCTGGAAGATCCCCAAAGACAGCATCGCCCGCGCGCAGGTTTCCGGCCTGCTTTCCGCCATCGCCATCGACATCCAGGGCGGCAAGAGCTCGGACATCCTCAAACCGGGCTCCGAGATCGAAGGCGTCGAGGGCACCAATATCTTCGCCACCCTCGCCGACATCAGCGCCGAGTTCAGCGACCTGTCCACCAATTCGATCAAGCCGCTGATCGGCAGCCTGAACAAATACGTCAACGAGTTCGGCGCGACGACGATGAACCATCTGCCGGCACTGATGGACAACCTCGAGAAGTTGAGCGGGACTCTCGAGCGCACCTCGGGCATCGTCGAGAAAGATCTCCTGAAGCCGGAGAACCGCGAGCAGTTCGACGCGATCCTGGCCAACCTCACCCAGGTCTCGGGCGATCTCAAGGAAACGAGTGCGCTCCTGAACAAGTCCATCACCAACGTCAACGCGATGGTCGAGAACAACCAGGGCAACGTGAACGAAGCGATGCGGAACCTGCGCTATACGCTCGACACCTTCTCGCGCTATGTGGACGACATCTCGCAGAACATCGACGCGACCGCGCGCAACATGAGCGAGTTCAGCCGCTCGATCCGCGCCAATCCGGGCGTGCTGCTGTCGGGCACGGATGCGCCCGATCCGCCGCAGGGAGCGAAGAAATGAAGCGCCGTTTCTTCGTTGCCGCCGTGGCGGCCGGTGCGCTCGCGGCCTGTGCGGGCGATCCGCCGCCGCCGGAGACCTTCTATCGCCTTGGGACCCCCGCTGCCGTGCAGCCGCTCACGGGCGGGCCGATCAAGGGCGCCGTCGATGTGTCCCAGGTGCGCACCCAGGGCGTGGTCGGGGGCCGGGCGATCCTGTACCGCGGCGCGCCCGATCAGGTGATCGCCTACCACTATCACGCCTGGCAGGAGCCGACCGGCGTGATGATGCAGCGCGCGCTCGTCGACGCGCTGCGCGCGGCGCGGGCGTTCGAGACGGTGGCAACACCCGAGATGCGCCTCGACCGCAACTTCGAACTGCAAGGCGATCTCCTGCGGTTGGAACATGTGCTTTCGGGCGGCGGGGGAAGCGTGGTGGTCGAGATCGAGATCACGCTGCGCCGGATCGCGGGCAACCAGTCGCTGCTGATGAAGACCTACCGGGCCGAGGAGCCCGCCGGCGCCACGGTGGCCTCGACCATCCCGGCCTTTACCCGCGCCGTCGACAAGATCACGGCTGCCCTCCTCGCCGACCTCGCGGCCCTGCCGAAATAGGCAAACCCTCACTCCAGCCCTCTCCCGCTTTGCGGGAGAGGGTGCCGAGCGGAGCGGGGCGGTGAGGGCGGCGCCCCAAACTCGGTCCGCAAAAACCGCCATAACCCCCAGTAAATGCGCTGTTTCCGACGGGTTGCCGGGGTCCGGCCCCCCGCGTAGTATCCGCGCGTTCTCGAAATGGAGCTTTGCCTTTTGCGTTATGTGAGCACCCGCGGGCGCGCGCCCACGCTCGGTTTTGACGATGTCCTTCTGGCCGGCCTTGCCGCGGACGGCGGCCTCTATGTGCCCGAGACCTGGCCGCGGTTTTCCGCCGCCGATTTCGCCTCCTTCGCCGGCCTCGACTATCCGGCCCTGGCCTCGCGCGTCATGGCGCCGTTCGTCAAAGGATCGGTGCTCGAGAACAAGCTCGAGGACCTGACACGAAAGGCCTACGCGTCCTTCGCCCACCCCGCCGTCGCCCCGATGATCCAGACCGCGGCCAACGAATGGCTGCTGGAACTGTTCCATGGCCCGACTTTGGCGTTCAAGGATTTCGCCCTGCAATGCGTCGGCCTGATGTTCGACGAGGTGTTGAAAGCCAGGAGCGCGCGCATCACCATCGTCGGCGCCACTTCGGGCGACACCGGTTCGGCGGCGATCGAAGCCACCAAGAATCGCGAGGCCATCAACACCTTCATCCTGCATCCGGCGGGGCGTACGTCCGAGGTGCAGCGCCGCCAGATGACCACAGTGGATGCGAAAAACGTCCATAACATTGCGGTCGAAGGCACCTTCGACGATTGCCAGAACATGGTGAAGGCGCTGTTCGCCGATGCCAAGTTCAGGGATGACGTGCATCTCTCGGCGGTGAACTCGATCAACTGGGCCCGTATCATGGCTCAGGTGGTATACTACGTGTGGGCCGCCGTGCATGTGGGCGCGCCCCATCGGAAAGTGAGCTTCGCCGTGCCGACGGGGAACTTCGGCAACGTGTTCGCCGGTTTCGTGGCGAGCAGGATGGGGCTCCCTGTAGAGCGCTTCGTTGTCGGATCGAATGCCAACGACATCCTCACGCGTTATTTCGAAACGGGCTCGATGACCGCGGCCGGCGTGGTGTCGACCCTCAGTCCGTCCATGGACATCCAGATCTCGTCCAACTTCGAACGTCTTCTGTTCGAAGCCGTGGGCCGCGACGGCGCCGCCGTTTCGCGCATGATGGATCAATTCAAGCAGAGCGGCAGCTACACGGTGGACGCGAAAGCTCACGCCGTCCTGCGCGCGCAGTTCTCGGGGCAGCGCCTCGATGATACCGGCACGCTGAAGTTCATCGGCGAGGTTTATAAAGCCAGCGGTTATGTGCTTGATCCGCACTCGGCGGTTGGTCTGTACGCGGCCCGCAAGGCCGGGCTCGATTCGGCCGTCCCCCGCATCGCCCTCGCTACCGCCCACCCGGCCAAGTTCCCGGATGCGGTGGAAAAGGCAACCGGAACAAGGCCTTCCATGCCGCCCGCCCTGGCCGACCTGTTCCATCGCCGCGAGCACTTTACAACGCTTCCAAATGACCTAGATCAGTTGCGGCGATTGATCCGCGATCGCGTTTCTCCCTGATCTTTCTTTAGGTCCGCATGTCCGTACAGGTCACCACTCTCTCCAACGGTCTGCGCGTCGTGACCGACCGCATGTCCTCCGTCGAGACCGTTGCGGTGGGGGTATGGGTGGCGGCGGGCACGCGTCACGAGACCGCCGACGTCAACGGCATCTCACATCTTCTCGAGCACATGGCCTTCAAGGGCACCGCGCGCCGCACCGCCCAAGCCATCGCCGAGGAGATGGACAACGTGGGCGGGCAGTTGAACGCCTACACCAGCCGCGACCACACGGCGTATTTCGCCAAGGTGCTGAAAGAAAACCTCCCGCTCGCGGTCGATATCCTTTCGGACATCCTGCTCAATTCAACGATGGATGCCGAGGAACTCGCGCGCGAGCAGCATGTGGTGGTGCAGGAGATCTATCAGGCCGACGATACGCCGGACGACATCATATTCGACCATCACCAGGCGACCGCGTTTCCCAATCAGCCCATGGGCTGGCCGGTGCTCGGCAAGGAACCGATCGTGCGTTCGATCACCTCGGACCGCCTCAAGGCTTACATGGCCGGCAACTATGCCGCCGACAGCATGGTGGTCTCGGCGGCCGGCAACGTCGATCACGACGTCTTCGTGGCCCTCATCGAAAAGACCTTCGCATCGCTTCCCAAACACTCGGCCGTCAGCGAAGTGCCGAGCCTCTACAACGGCGGCGACTACCGCGAGAAACGCAAGCTTGAGCAGGTCCATCTCGTGCTCGGCTTCGGTGGTTTGGCCTACGACGATCCGGATTTCTACAATCTCGGCGCCCTTTCGACTCTCCTGGGCGAAGGCATGTCCTCGCGCCTATTCCAGGAAATCCGCGAGAAGCGCGGCCTCGCCTATACGGTTTACTCCAATACGCAATCCTTCTCGGACTGCGGCATCTTCTCGATCTACATGGGAACGGGCCGCGCCGACGTGCCGAAGCTGATTCCGGTCCTGTGCGACGAGATCAAGAAAATCCATGACGGCGTGACGCAGGACGAAGTCAAACGCGCCCGCGCGCAGATCAAGTCCGGCCTGCTCATGTCCCTGGAAAGCCCGTCGAGCCGCTGCGGCCAGCGCGCGCGGCAGATCATGATTTACGGCCGCCCGCTCTCGACCGACGAGATCATCGCGAAAGTGGAAGCGGTGGACGCCGGCGGCATCACCCGCACCGCGGGACGCATCTTCGCGAGCCCCCCGACCATGGCGGCGCTGGGTGAGTTGAAGACGCTGGAAAGCTTGGACGCGATCAGGGCGAGACTCAATTAGGGGTTACGTCCACCAGCCGTGCTTCATTGGGGCCATTAGGTCGGCTAGTGCTGATAATCATCGTAGTTTTTTTCGTACTGCTTAAACTTATCTCCCATCAACTGATTGGATAAAGTCGATACTTCAGCGAGAACGCGCGCCTCGTCTTTACCCTTAATTTCCTTCAATCGCGTTAGTGCGTCTTGAAAAACTTCGGGGTTTAACCTGTTAGAAAGACGCACACCAAGTATCGATGGGAAGATAGTATCAAAACTTTTTTGCACCTCCTCGAGCTTGGGCGACAGCTGAATAAAGTTCAGAAGAAACTCGGGCCTGATAATATAGCGGGCATGTTTCTTGGCAGTAAGTAACTGAGTCGCTTGCCGAATACGAGATTCATGCGTCAACCACCAAGTCCGGTAGCCAAAAGGGCTGGGACGCATTTGTTCTTCGAGTTCCTCGCGCTTGCTGTAAATTCGAAGCACCTGAAGCGCATCGTTGTACGCCAGGATATCTTCTTTTTCTTTTGAGACTTTTACTGCCCGCACTCGCTGAGTGAGGTCTTCAAGCTCTTCCTCATTCACGGTCTTTTCCATGGCTTCGGTCGATTCGTACTCCATGGTAAATTTTTGGCAAAGATAAAGCCGTAGTTCTTCCCTACCCGTCAGCGTATGCACTCTTTGATATGAGCAAAATTGGCCAATAAATGATTTCCACCCGGCGGGGCGCTGTACGCCAGGTGCGGGTTTAAGTTTCGCATAAAAATAAGATCTAATTAGAATCTTTGGAGCGTGACGAACGATTTCGAGGTCCATGTAAGGTTCGAGTTCCACAAAATAATTCTGGAACTCCAAATCTGTACCCTTGAGGTGTGAATGGACTTCCTCAAGGCTTTTTTCACTAAGGATCAACGTTGCGCCGGCGGCCTTGAGAATTCGAAGCAAGTTTTGCAACATTTTATCTTCATCGGGAAGAAAGTGCTCTGACAACGCGCGAATTAAAATGTCCGCCCCGACATACAAAACAAAATTGGCCTTCATGCTGCGGAAGTATTCAACAATCTTTGGTTCATTCTGGAGCGAAAATAGCAATGTGTAAGTTCGACAAAGCTTTCCAAAATAATCGCGTTCAATAATTGTGCTCTCGTAGAAGGCTGTTCGTAAAATTTTTGTGGCCGCCGCCTTCGCGTGAGCACGTTCTCCAGGAACTACGTTGTATTGTTCGATGGCTCGATCAATTTGATCGGCAATGTTAGAAGATAGATGGCCTTCTTCTTTGTCGGTAAGAAAGGCGGCAAATTCGAGCCCTTCTAAATGAAATGATAGCTCAATAGCGCGATGTGCGATTGCTGCCGCAGATTGTGTAGTAATCTTGCTATCAGTTCCCGCGAGGTAAACGCCGGCTCGCTGAGCGAAGATTTCAAGTACATGGTATTTGAGAAGCTCGTCCTCGGCGTTTTCCTCCTCAACGAGTTCGCGCGTTTCAAAAGGTAAGCAATAGCTATCAAGCTTGCGGTGATGCCGAATCTGTCGGCCTTCATGTTTCTGGGAGAGGTTGGCGAGGCGAGTATCTATAACCCCACGTATAAAATCTTTTGCACGAGGGAGTGCCTCTTCGATTTTTTGCAATATTTCCGTTTTATTCCTGAAGATTTGCTTGTCTGGATCAGTGCCTTCCAACGCCCAAAGAATGAGAGAATCCGTTACAGCCTCAAGTAAATCTGTATTTCCTCTTCTGCGATCCACCTCTTGTCCGAGAAATACGCAAAGCGTTCGCATAGTTTTATTATCAATCACCTCAATGGTGTTTGCAGCGCCGATCTCTCTAAGGAACGCAATGTACTTTGCGAGATATGAGTCGAAAGCGGTGATGGTTGCTTCATTGTCGTTCGCATGAGCCAGCAACCACTTTTGATCCCGGATGCGAACTATAACGGAAAGCTCTTCACTGAGGGCTTCCTCTTCGCGATCGAGTAAGGGAATCGGGCGGTTCGTAACATACGTAACTTGCTTAGGATCTCGTTCGCTTTCTCGTAAGCGTTGGACTGTGTGTTTAATTTTTGCCCTGAAATCGTCTTGTACTGACATTTGGAAGAAGTGCGTTGGCTTCTCGGTGCCGAGCAAGCCCCCTTCAAAACCATCGGCGCCCCCATCATGTACTCCCCCCAGCGGTGAAAACTTTATCCCGAATGCCTGCGCACAGATGGTTTGAGCATACTGCTCAAAACTTGAGCCCGAGCACTCTGCCAGGGCAAGCTCCACGATTTTTAGGTTATGCGGCCTTCTCATCGTGCTTCCCCCGATTGGAACGTGTGTAGAATATGGACAGGCTCTCCTCTGCGAATATTTAAGGCAAGGGGATTTCTGGCCACCCACGAACGCTTGCGGGCGGCCCCGTTCCACCGGGCCGCCCGCAACATCCCATCACTCAAGCGTTTTGTTGGTTACGCGTGTCCGACTTCGCTCGACAGGCGGTGCGGCGCGATGCCGAGGCGGGCGAGCGCCAACTCCCACTTGTGGTCGTAGCCTTCGGAAAAAAGTAGACCCGGGTCCGAAGGCACGGACAGCCACGCGTTACGCTTGATCTCTTCATCGAGTTGGCTCGGGCCCCAGCCCGAATACCCGAGCGCCATCAGGTTCTGGTGCGGACCGTAGCCTTCCGCGATGTCCTTCAGGATCTCGGTCGTCGCCGACAGCGCGACGTCGTCATTGACCACCACGGTGCCGTTCTTCTGATAGTCGGAGGAATGCAGGACGAAGCCCCGCTGCACTTCCACCGGGCCGCCGCGATGCAC
>JAYSFT010000037.1:0-21316 GCA_041913245.1 Rhodospirillaceae bacterium
CGCTGCCCGAGCCCGTGATCCAGGGCGTGGGCACGCGCGTCATGTCCTTGCGCGACGGCTCGCGCAAAATGTCGAAGTCCGAACCTTCGGAATTCGGCGTGATCTATATGACCGACACCGCCGAGGCGATCCGCGACAAGATCAAGCGGGCCACCACGGACCCGAATCTGCTGCCCGATTCGGCGGCGGGCCTCGAGGGCCGGGCCGAGGCGGCCAACCTCCTCGGCATCTACGCCGCGCTCACCGGCCGGACCCTGGAACAGGTGGTGGCCGAGACCGCCGGCCAACAGTTCAGCCAGTTCAAGGCCACCCTGGCCGACGCGGCGGTGGCGGCCCTCGGTCCCATCAACGCCGAAATGAAGCGCCTGATGGACCATCCGGACGAGATCGACCGGTTCCTCAAACGCGGGGCGGAGAAGGCGCGCGACCTGGCCGCGCCGGTCCTCAAGGAAGTCTACGACGCCGTCGGCTTCCTGCCCCGCACCTGATCACCGCTGAGAACCTTCTCCCCCTCGGGGGAGAGGGCAGGGTGAGGGGCGGCGCATAACTTGTTGTAATATTTGATTTTGCTGCACCACATGTTGCAGCATTTGCTGCAGCAAAACCCGGCCAGCTAGGCCTTTTTACGACGGCTACGGAGCCTATCTCCCAATTTATCCATGGCCGCCGACCACTGGGCTTTGACCTTGCCGATGTCGGCGGCGCTTTTCAGGCCCTCATGGTCCACGGTCACCTGGGTCTTCTTCGGGCCCTTCACCACGAAACGCACTTCCACCCGGCCCACTTTCCATGTGAAGCGCAGGTTCTTGCCCGGGTTGCGGGTCGAGAAGTTGACGGCTTCTTTCAGGAAGGCCGCGCGGGTTTTGGCGTTGTCCCAGGCGTCGAAGGCGGCATCGACCCCGGCGTCCAGGGTCCGGCTGACGCTTGTGCGAAACCCGGTGAGCGTCTCGTTCATCTTGCGCAGCCCTCGGGCGCGCTCATAGCCCACGGTCACCATCTGCGCCCACCAGCCCGGAATCTTGTGGCGCTTGGCGATCAGCTCGGCGATGGCCTTATGGGTCATCTTCGCCGCGCCGGCCTTGTCGAGCAGCGTGAACCACTGGCTCCAGGTGCGCCCCGTCTTGGCCTTCACCGCGGCGTCGCTCATGCCGGCGCCGGCGCTTTTCCGTTTGGCCCCCGCGCTTTTCCGTTTGGCCTTGGGCGCGGCTTTTTTCGCCGGGGCCTTTTTCGCGGCCGCCTTCTTTTTGGCTGCGGCTTTGCGTTGCACGGGCGCCTTCTTCGGCTCTTCGTCGGTCATATCGCTCATCACAGCACCTCGCAGGCTCGTTCGAAGGGAAGGCGGGGGCTTCGAGGATACACGCCCGTCTCGTCGCCGTAGCCGATATTACACATGAAGTTCGCCCTGATCCGGCCGCCCGGCCAGAAGGTCTTGTTCACCAGCTCCGCATCGAAGCCGCTCATGGGTCCGCAATCGAGTCCCAGCGACCGCGCGGCGATCATGAAATAAGCGCCCTGCAGCGCGCTGTTTCGGAGCGCGATGGTTTCCACCTCCGGCTTTCCTTCGAACCAGCCGCGCGCGGCCTCGCGTGGATAAAGCTCCGGCAGAAGTTCGTAGAATTTGGTGTCATAGCCGATGATGAGAGTCACCGGGGCGGCGAGGGTTTTGGCGCGGTTACCCGCGCTCATGGCCGGCGCCAATTTCGCTTTGGCTTCGGGACTGACGATGAACAGAAACCGCGCGGGCGTGGTGTTGGCGCTGGTCGGACCCCATTTGGCGAGATCATAGACCTCGCGCAGAAGGCGCTCGGCGATGGCGGCGGGTTGGAACGCGTTGTGCGTGCGCGCCTTGCGGAAGATGAGATCCAGCGCCGCGTCGTCGAGCTTCCCCCGCATGAAGATTCCGCCTACATCACCGCTTCGACTTGCAGCACCTCGGGCACATAGTGCTTCAGCATATTCTCGATGCCCATCTTCAAGGTGGCCGAGGAACTCGGGCACCCGGCGCAGGAGCCGCGCAGGTTCAGATACACCGTGCCGTTCTTGAAACCCTTGTAGACGATATCGCCGCCGTCCTGCGCCACGGCCGGACGCACGCGCGTCTCGATCAGTTCCTTGATCTGTTCGATGATCTCGCCGTCGACGTCGTCATCGTTGAATTCCCGATCGTCGGCGCCCGCGTCTTCGCCGGCTTCCATCACCGGCACATTGGCGGTGAAATGATCCATGATCGCGCCCAGGACCATGGGCTTCAGCACCTGCCAGTTCTTCTCACCGGTCTTGGTGACCGTCACGAAGTCGGACCCCAGGAACACGCCGGCCACGCCGTCGATCTCGAACAACAGGCGCGCGAGCGGCGAGCGCGCGGCGGACTCGCGGGTTGTGAAATCGGCCACGCCGGTCTCCAGCACCGGCCGGCCCGGAAGGAACTTGAGGGCGGCGGGATTGGGGGTCTCTTCGGTTTGGATGAACATAGGGCAGCCCCGGAAAAAGAAAGAGAGGGCCTAAATAGGACTAAAACGGTCCTCGTTCAAGAAGCGCTATGTCAGGGCGTCTATGCGTTCTTCGCTGAGGTCGCCGGGGACACGCGCGTGACCCGAAAAAGTGGAACCCGGTTTTTCGACAAGGTCACGCGCCATATAAAAAACGGCAGCTAAGTGAGGGCGTCTATGCGTTCTTCGCTGAGGTCGCCGGGCACGATCGTGACCGGGATCAGGATCTTGCCGGCCAGTTTGCCCGAGAGGGCCGAGATAATCGGTCCCGGCCCTTCGGGCCCGACACTCGCCCCCAGCACCAGCATGTCGATGGAGGGGTTGGCGCTGATCACTGCGAACAGCTGCTCCAGCGTATCGCCCTGTCTTAGGTGCAGGTCCGGGAATCTTCCCGTCGCTTTGTGCACATCGGCGGCGATCTGTTGCAGCCGCCGTTCGGCCTCGGTCTTCGCCTCATGCTGCATCAGCTCCTCGATGGCGGCGAAGTGGTGATAGTCGCTATGCGGCACGGCGTGGAACAGCGCGACCTTGCCGCCCGTGTTCATCACGCGCCGGCACGCGAAGCGCAGCGCGGTGCGGAACTCGACCGAACGGTCCACGACCACCAGGAATGTGCGCCCGGATTCCATTGCGGGTGTTTCAGCGCTCATCGTTACACGCGCCGGAACACGGCGCTCGCCGCCCAGCCCGCGCCGGCGGCCAGCAGCACGGCGAGCAAGCCGTACAATGGCGCGAAATTGTGCGCGAAGTCGTAGATGTCCGCGCCCACGCCGATCTTGGAGATGTTCAACGGCACGATTTCGGCCGCCGCCACCTGGCCTTCGCGGAACAGATAGACCTGCACGTTGTAAGTCCCCACCGGGACGTTCGACGGGAAGTGCAGCTCGGCGCGGAACAGGCGGTTCGACATCATGTTGATGGCGCCGATGCCTTGATCGTAAAGGCCCTCGCTGGTCTTGAGGCGGACGAGCGCCTTTCTGAATTCGGCGAGCTGGTCGAGCGGGATGTTCTCGTCCGCGGTCAGCATGCGGATATTGTCGACGCCGATCTCGTGGCGGGTGAGCAGCGTCTGCGGCACGAACTCCTCCACCGGCCGCGACGAGACGACGCGGTAGTAGGAGGGCACGGACGCCAGCGTCACGTCGGCGGTGTTCAGCCAGATGGGACCGACGCGCGTCTTATGACGCACGACTTCGTCGCGCTTCGGTCCCGTGACGACCACGGCGACGTCGCCGGGCCCGTCGGTCGCGCCGAACAGAAGCACGTCCGTGCCGGTGAAACGCGACGTGATGGCGACGAGATGGCTCGAAAGGTCCGCCACCAGCGGCACTTCCGGCGCGCGCGGCTCTTCCTGGGCGGTTGCCGCCGAAGCTGCGGCCAAAAGCGCGAGCGCGAGGAGGGCCGCTCTCATGGCGCGCTCCCCACCGAGAGCGAGAACGGTTCCTTCGGCGTGAGCACAAGGCCGATCGCGAGGCTGACGGCCACGAGCAAAACCATCCCCGCGAGCATGACGCGCAGTTGCTCGCCCTTGACCTTGCCGGAAAGCCGCGCGCCGACCTGCGCGCCGACGACGGCGATGACGAGCAGCAGGAGCGCCAGCACCACGTCCACGGACTGGTTGACGATCGCCTGCAACAGCGCCGTGACGGCGGTGACGAAGGTGATCTGGAACAGGCTTGTGCCGATCACGACCTGGGTCGGCATGCCGAGCAGGTAGATCATCGCCGGCACGATCAGGAAGCCGCCGCCCACGCCCATCATCGCCACCAGCAGGCCGACAAGGAAGCCGATGCCGGCCGGCAGCAGGGCCGAGATGTAAAGCTTCGAGCGTCTGAAGCGGATCTTGAACGGCAGGCCGTGCATCCAGATATGGCGACCCGGGCCGCGCGCCGCCAAGGCCTGGGCGACGGGGCGTTTCTTGAGCGCGCCCGGCAGGCTTTCCATCAGCATGAAGCCGCCGACCACGCCCAGGAACACGACATAGCCCAGCGAGATCGTGAGATCGATATGGCCGGAGCCCTTGAGGATGTTGAACAGATACACACCCAGGCCGGAGCCGATCATCCCGCCGGCCGTGAGCACGCCGCCCATCAGGAAGTCGACATTGTTGCGGCGCATGTGCGCCAGCATGCCCGAGACGGAGGAGGCGACGATCTGCACCGACTGGGTGCCCACCGCGACAGTGGGGGGGACCCCTATGAAGATCAACAGCGGCGTCATCAGGAAGCCGCCGCCGACGCCGAAAAGACCGGACAGCAAACCCACAATCCCGCCCATACCGAGAACAAGCCAGATGTTCACGGACAGTTCGGCAATGGGCAGGTAGATCGGCATAGGGTTCTACTTACTCAGCGGCCTTGGCCACGTTCTGACGATACCACTCATACGCGGCGGCGACGCCGTCGCGCAGACCGGTTTTGGCTTTCCATCCCAGCGCGTTGATGCGGCTCACATCCACCAGCTTGCGCGGCGCGCCGTCGGGTTTGCTGCTGTCGAAGGTGAAGGTCCCCTTGAATCCCACCACGTCGGCGATCAATTCGGCCAGCTCGCGGATGGTCACGTCCGATCCGACGCCGATATTCACCAGCTGTTCGTCGGAATAGTTTTTCATCAGGAACACGCAGGCGTCGGCCAGATCGTCGACATGCAGGAATTCGCGGCGCGGCGTGCCCGTGCCCCACAAGGTCAGCGACGGCTTGCCGGTCGTTTTCGCTTCGTGGGCTTTGGCCATCAGCGCCGGCAGGACGTGACTGGAGGTCAGATCGAAATTGTCCTCGGGGCCGTAAAGGTTCGTCGGCATGCAGCTGATGAAGTCGCGGCCGTATTCACGCCGGTAGGCCTGGCATTGTTTGATGCCCGCGATCTTGGCGATCGCATACCACTGGTTCGTGGGCTCCAAGGGCCCCGTCAGCAGCGCGTCCTCGTTCATCGGCTGCGGCGCGAGGCGCGGATAGATGCAGGTCGAGCCCAGGAATAAAAGCTTCTCGACGCCGGTCTGATGGGCGGTGGCGATGATGTTGGTCTGGATCTGCAGGTTGTCGGTCAGGAACTCGGCGGGGCGCGTGTCGTTGGCGACGATCCCGCCGACGACGGCGGCGGCGAGGAACACCGCCTGCGGCTTGGTTTCGCGCATCCAGGTCTCGACTTCGACCTGACGCGTGAGATCGAGCTCGCGCCGCGTCGCGGTCAGCAGCGTGACGCCTTCGGACTCGAGGCGGCGCACCAGCGCAGCACCCACCATGCCCCGGTGGCCCGCCACCCAGACGCGTTTGCCCGCAAGAGAATAAGCGCGCGCCATTAATCGTTCCGGCCGAAACGCATCGCTTCGGCCTTCACCGTCGCGAGGTCCGAGGCCACCATCTCCTTCACCATCGTCTTGAAGGAGGTCTTGTGCTTCCAGCCCAGCACCTGGTGCGCCTTGCGCGGGTCGCCGAGCAGGAGGTCGACTTCGGTCGGGCGGAAATAGCGCGGATCGATTTCAATCAGGGTCGCGCCGGTCTTGGCGTCGAGGCCCTTCTCGTTCACGCCCTTGCCCTTCCATTTTATCTTGCGGCCCACCTCGGCGAAGGCCAGCTCGACGAACTCGCGCACGGCGTGGGTCTCGCCGGTGGCCAGCACATAGTCGCTCGGCGTCTTTTGTTGCAGGATCTTCCACATGCCTTCCACGTAATCGCGGGCATGGCCCCAGTCCCGCTTCGCGTCGAGATTGCCGAGGTAGATTTTATCCTGAAGTCCGAGTTCGATGGCCGCCACGGCGCGCGTGATCTTGCGGGTGACGAAGGTCTCGCCGCGCAAGGGGCTCTCGTGGTTGAACAGGATGCCGTTGGAGGCGTGATAGCCGTAGGCTTCGCGGTAATTCACCGTGATCCAGTAGGCGTAAAGCTTGGCGGCCCCGTAAGGCGAGCGCGGATAGAAGGGCGTCTTCTCGCTCTGCGGCACTTCCTGCACCAGGCCGTAAAGTTCCGAGGTCGAGGCCTGGTAGAAGCGCGTCTTCTCCTTGAGATCGAGGATGCGGATGGCTTCCAGAAGACGCAATGTGCCGAGCGCGTCTGAATTGGCGGTGTACTCCGGCGTTTCGAAGCTCACCTGGACGTGGCTCTGGGCGGCGAGGTTGTAGATTTCGTCCGGCTGCACTTCCTGAACCAGCCGGATCAGGTTGGTGGCGTCGGTCATGTCTCCATAATGAAGGAAGAACTTCACACCGGTTTTGTGCGAGTCCTCGTAAAGGTGATCGATACGGCCCGTGTTGAAAGACGAGGAGCGGCGTTTCACCCCGTGGACCACATAGCCCTTCTTCAGCAGGAATTCGGCCAGATAAGCGCCGTCCTGGCCGGTGACGCCCGTGATCAGGGCGACTTTTTGTGCCGACTTTTTTGCTGGTTTTTTGGCCATAAGGGGTCCGAAAGACACGAGATTTTGAGGAACGCGGATTTGGCTAGCACTATGTCTTGAAACGTCTTAACGCTCAATGACGGCGTCCATTTTCGAGACCCGATTGACCGAATCAGAGAGTTCATGAAGGCCACCCCCGAACTTTACGTGCTTTGCGCCGGCGGCCACGCCCGCGTGCTGATCGACATCCTGCGCCGGACGGGAAAGGCCGTGACCGGTCTCACCGACGACGACGCGACGCTGCATGGCACGGCCCTCGACGAGGTGCCGATCATCGGCGGCCAGCGGACATTGCTCGATCGCGCGGCCGAAGGCCTTCTGGTCGTGAACGCGCTCGGCAATAAGCCGCGCACGGGGGACGCGGGCCTCGGGCTGCGGCGCGGGCTTTTCGCGCGCTTCAAGGAAAAGGACTTCCGTTTCGAGACCGTCATCAGTCCTGACGCCTCGGTCTCGGCGCGCGCGCTCCTGAATGAAGGGGTGCAGATCGTGACCGGCGCGATCATTCACCCCGGGTGCCTCATCGGCGCTAACACCATCATCAACACCGGCGCCCAGGTCGATCATGACTGCCGGATCGGCGACCATTGCCACATCGCGCCCGCGGCCGTCCTGTGCGGTGAAGTGACCGTGGGCGAGGAATGCCATGTGGGGGCGGGGGCCGTGGTGGTTCCGGGGGTCACCGTCGGGGCCGGGGCCGTGATCGGGGCCGGCGCGACGGTCGTGACCGATGTCCCGCCCGGGGCGACGGTGCTGGGTAAGACCATCCGGACGGGCGGCGAGCGGCCCACATGGCTGCAACCCTGATTTAACCATACGCGTTGGATCGGTAAGGCCTTATAAGACCGGCGGATTTTGCGCAAAAACCGGCTTTGCGCTACACTTTATCATTGGCACCTCCGGAAGATCCTGTGACCGATCAGGCTCGCAAACCACGTCCTTTGGCGCGGCTGCATCTTTTGCAGCGGCGCAATCTGACGGTCTTTGCCTTCGACGTGGCCATGGCCTTCCTGGCGGTGGTCGCGGCTTTCGTGCTGCGCCTGTTCGAGGAAGTCTCCTGGGGCTTCTTCAGCGCGCGCCCGGAAATCCTGGAGATGGCCGGCGTCTTCGCCGTCGTGGCGGCGGCGGTTTATCTCTTCACCGGCATCTACCGGCACATGTGGGAATATGTGTCGGCGAAGGACGCCTTCAACATCCTGCGCACCGCGACCCTCACGGTCGCCGTTTTCCTGCCGGTGTGGTTCTGGCTGACGCGCCTTGAATCGCTGCCGCGCTCCGTGCCGGTGATCGCCTGGTTCGTGCTGGTCGCCTTCCTCGCCGGTCCGCGCCTGCTTTACCGGATTTCGCGCGACGGCCAGATGCGCGGGCTCATGCGCCGCGTCCCCAACGGCACGCCCGTCCTTTTGATCGGCGCCGGGCCCGAGGCCGAACATTTCATCCGCGCGGTCAGCCGCGGTCCCGACTCCGGCGTGCGCGTCGTCGGCATGGTCGCGGCTGCCGATGGTGTGGGCGCCGACCGCGTCGGGCAGGTGATCCACGGGGTCGAGATCCTGGGCGGTGAAGGCGACATTTCACGCGTCACGAACGCGCTGGCGCGGCGCGGCGAACGGCCCGAAAAGCTGGTGCTGGTCACGCCCACGCACGACGGCGCGCAAGTGCAGCGCCTGCTCGCCGCGGCCGAGGACGTGGGATGCCAGCTTGCGCGCGTGCCGCCGCCGACGGACTTGCAGGCCTACGACACAAGCGATCTCAAGCCGCGTCCTATCGCCATCGAAGACCTGCTCGGCAGGCCCCAGGCGCGCCTCGACCGCGTGGCCATGACCAATATGATCAACGCGCGCCGTGTGCTTATTACCGGCGCCGGCGGCTCCATCGGCTCGGAACTGGTGCGCCAGATTTCCGACGCGGGACCGGTGCATCTCACCCTCGTCGACAACGGCGAGTTCAATCTCTACTCCATCGATCTCGAAATCCGTCAGCGTCATCCGGCGCTCTCCTGCACCACGATCCTCGCCGACGTGCGCGACGCGGACCGCATCCGCGACATCCTCAACCGCGAACGGCCGGACCTCGTCTTCCACGCCGCGGCGCTGAAGCATGTGCCGATGGTCGAGACGAACCCCATCGAAGGCCTGCTCACCAACGCGCTGGGAACACGCAACGTCGCCGAAGCCTCCATCGCCGTGGGTGTCGCGGCGATGGTGCTCATCTCCACCGACAAGGCGGTCAATCCGCACAATGTCATGGGCGCTTCAAAACGGATTGCCGAGATCTACTGTCAGGCCACCGATCTGCGCCATGCCGGCACGCGCTTCATCACCGTGCGCTTCGGCAACGTGCTGGGCTCCGCCGGATCCGTCGTGCCGCTCTTCCAGAAGCAGCTGGAGGAAGGGGGGCCGCTCACGGTCACCCATCCCGAAGTCGAGCGCTATTTCATGACCGTGCGCGAGTCCGTGGAACTCGTGCTTCAGGCCGCCGCGCTGGGCCGCATCCGCAACGACGAAGGCGTGATCCATGTGCTCGATATGGGCCCGCCGGTGAAGATCATGGATCTGGCCCGCCAGATGATCCGTTTGGCCGGAAAGACGGTCGGCGTGGATATCGACATCAAGATCACCGGGCTGCGCCCGGGTGAAAAGCTGAAGGAAGAGCTGTTCCACGGCCAGGAACCGCTGGTGGCCACCGACATGGGCGGCATCCTGCTCGCCCAGCCCCGCACCCTGGACCACGCCGTCGTCGCGGCGCGGTTCGCCGCCCTTGAAGAGGCCTGCCGGCGCCGGGATGAGGGCGCCGCCTTCGCCATCGTCAAGGACATGGTGCCCGAACTCCAGCGGACCAGTCCCACGGTCGGAAAACCGCACCTCAAGGTTATTAAGTAAAAGCCTCTCCCGGATCGTCGGCGCGCCGTGCTAAACCGCGCGCTCATCTCCACCCGCTCGCGCCAAAAATTCGAGAGAGCTCATGACCCCCATCCGCCGCGCCCTTTTTTCCGTGTCCGACAAGACCGGACTGATCGAATTCGCCTCCTTCCTGCACGGCCACGGCGTCGAGCTGATCTCCACGGGAGGGACGGCAAAGGCGATCCGCGACGCGAAACTTCCGGTGCGCGACGTCTCCGAGGTCACGGGCTTTCCCGAAATGCTCGACGGCCGCGTGAAGACCTTGCACCCCATGGTGCACGGCGGCCTCCTCGGCATCCGCGGCAACGCCGAACATGAAAAGACCATGGCCGATCACAGAATCGCGCCCATCGATCTCCTGGTGGTGAACCTCTATCCGTTCGAGCAGACCGTCGCGCGCGGCGCCGACTACGACACCTGCGTCGAGAACATCGACATCGGCGGTCCCGCCATGATCCGCGCCGCGGCGAAGAACCATGCGGGCGTCGCGGTCGTTGTCGACGTCGCCGACTATGCCGTGATCGAAGCCGACATGACGGCCAACAAGGGCGCGGTGACGGATGCAACCAAGCGCGCACTCGCCGCGCGCGCCTATGCGCGCACGGCCGCCTACGACGCCGCCATCTCCACCTGGTTCGCCGGCGAGCTGAAGGAAGAGTTTCCGCGCTGGCTGTCGTTCGCGGGCTCGCTCAAGCAGACCTTGCGTTACGGCGAGAACCCGCACCAAAGCGCTGCGCTCTATGTCACCGGCGAAAAGCGCGCGGGCGTCGCGTCAGCCCAACAGGTGCAGGGCAAGGAGCTCAGCTACAACAATATCAACGACACCGACGCGGCCTATGAACTGGTCGCGGAATTCGACACGCCGGCCTGCGCGATCATCAAACATGCGAATCCTTGCGGTGTCGCGCTCGGCACGGACTGCCTCGACGCTTACACCAAGGCGCTGGTCTGCGATCCGGTTTCGGCCTTCGGCGGCATCATCGCGCTGAACCGTCCCATCGACGGGCGCACGGCGGCGAAGATCACCGAGCTGTTCACCGAAGTCGTGATCGCGCCCGGCGCCGATGACGAAGCTCGCGCGCTGTTCGCCAAGAAAAAGAACCTGCGCCTGCTCATCACCGATGGCCTGCCCGACCCGCGCGCCGCGGGCCGCACCGTGCGCAATGTCGCCGGCGGCTATCTCGTGCAGGGCCGCGACACCGGCCACGTCACCAGGGCCGATCTGAAAGTCGTGACCAAAGTGAAGCCGACCGCGCAGCAGCTCGATGATCTCGTCTTCGCCTTCACGGTCTGCAAACATGTGAAGTCCAACGCCATCGTCTATGTGAAGAACGGCGCCACCGTCGGCATCGGCGCTGGCCAGATGAGCCGAATCGACTCGGCGCGAATCGCCTTCTCGAAATCCAAGGACGCCGCCCGGGCCGCGGGCGTCTCCGGCGCGCTCACCGAGGGCTCTGTGGTCGCCTCCGACGCCTTCTTCCCGTTCCCGGACGGCCTTCTGGTCACCGCCGAAGCCGGCGCCGTCGCCGTGGCCCAGCCCGGCGGCTCGATCAAGGACGAAGACGTCATCAAAGCCGCCGACGACAAGGGCCTCGCCATGGTCTTCACCGGCATGCGCCACTTTAGGCATTAATATCTGAGACTTATCTGGAGCCACCGCGCGCCAAACCAATATGGGGTCAGACTCCATTTCTTTGATTTACTCTGACCCCAATTCCCCCATTTCTCCTGTTTCTTTGACGCCCTTCAGGAGCCAGAAGCCCACGACGAGAAACACCGGCACCACGGCCATGCCGAGCCGGTAGTTGTCCGTCGCCGCCGCGATCAGCCCGACCAAGGCCGGTCCCGCGAAGGCGGTCACTTTCCCCGACAGCGAAAACAGCCCGAACATCTCGCCGCGCATATCGGCCGGCGCGATGCGCGCCAACATGGTGCGGCTCGCCGCCTGCACGGGCCCGAAGAAAGTGCTCATGATCAGCGCGGCGATCCAGAAGGCGATCGGCGTCGGCGCGAAGAGCACGGCGACGGTCGCCGCGATCAGCGCCACCAATGAAATCGAGATCGTGCGCTTTGAGCCGATCCTGTCGTCCACCCAGGCGAAGATCAGCGCGCCGAGCCCGGCGGTCACATTGAGCGCGATGCCGAGAAGGATGACATCGCCGAGTTCCATGCCGAACACCACGGCGGCGTAGACACCGCCAAGGGCAAAGACGGTGTGGACGCCGTCGGAATAGATCATCGCTGCGATCAGGAAACGCAGCGTGTTGCCGTGCGCGCGCGCGTGGCGAAACGTCGCGGCCAATTGCCGCAATCCGCCGCTCACCGCCTGACCCATCGGCGCGCCGCGGCCGCGGTCTTCCTTCACCATGAAGAACAACGGCAGCGCGAAGATCGCGAACCAGAGGGCGACAAGAAGGGCCGTCGCGCGCACATGCTCGGCCTGATCCTTGTCGAGGCCGAACGGCACGGGCTCCGCCTGCACCAGGAACAGAAGCGCGATCAGCAGCGAGATCAATCCGCCCGCATAGCCGAAAGCCCATGCCCATCCGGAGACGCGGCCCAGCATGGAGGGCGGCGCCACGTCCGGCAGCATCGCGTTGTAAAATAGAAGACCGACCTCAAAGCCGACCGCCGCGACCACGACGCAGACCAGCGCGAACGGGGCGTCGGCGGCGTCGGGCCGCACATACCACAACAGCGCGGTCGCGATCACGCACATCACCGACACGCCGGCGAGCCAGGGTTTGCGCCGTCCGGTCTGATCGGCGATGGCGCCGAATACAGGACTGGTCACCGCGATGATCAGCCCCGCGATGCCCATCGCCAGGCTCCATTGACTGCCGCCCGTGGTCGGATCGGACGCGACGCCTTGCGCGAAATAGGCGGCGAAAACGAACGTGACGATAACGGTGGTGAAGGCCGAGTTGGCGAAGTCGAATAACGACCACGCGATGACCGGGCCCTTCTTCATGCCAGCCCCAAGGCCTTCTGCACGCGCCACACGACCTGCATCACGGACAGCGCCTCCGCGCCGCTCACGGCAGGCGGGGCGCCGTGTCGAATGGCGTGCGCGAAGCTTATCATCTGGCGGCCGAGGTTGTTGGCGTCGCCTGCAACTGGAAGCGCGGCGCCGTCTCGCGTCAATGTTCTCTGGATGAAATCGACGCCGTAAACCGCGCCGTCCTTCATCTCGACGGCAAGGTCGCGCGTGCGTCCTTCGGTGATGCGGCTCGCGGTCAGATGCGCGGCGGCGCCGTCGGAAAACGTCAAGATCGCGACCGCGTGATCCTTCGTGCCCACGGCGCGGATATCCGTGACCGGCAACCCTTTCAGCGCCATGACCACATCGAGGTCGTGCACCATGAGATCGAGCACCACATCGATATCCGTCACCCGCGCGCTGCCGGAATTCATGCGCCGGGCGGTGAGGGTGCGCATGTCGGCGGACCCCGGATTCAGGGTCAAAAACGCCTGCACGGCGGCGTTGAACCGCTCGACATGGCCGACCTGCAAAACCGCGCCGCTCTTTTCGGCCGCGCTCATCAGCGCACGGCAATCCTCCTCGCGCAGCGCGAAAGGCTTTTCGACCAGGCATGGAATCCCGCGGGCGAGCAAAGGTTCGCCGACCGCGCGGTGGTCCGCGCTCGGCACCACGACCAGCGCCGCGTCGATCTCACCCGCGTAAGCCAGCGAAGCCGCCGCGCGTGCGCCGATCGCCGCGCCCACCTGGTTCGCGCGCGCGACATCCTTGTCGACCACCGCGGCGATCTTCACGCCGGTGAGGGTTTGCACGGCTTTGACATAATTCGCGCCCATGGCGCCCGCGCCGATCAACGCGAATTTCAAGGGAGCGGAATGAGAGGAAGGAGCCGGCAAGGCCATGGCGCCCGCCGCGCTCACGAAGCGGCGCCGCGGACCGTGGCGATGATCTCGTCCTGCACGTCCGGCGCGAGATAGGGATGCATCGGCAGGCTCACGACGTCATGGGCCAGTTTCTCGGTCACCGGCAATCCACCGCCGGCCACGGGGAACCCCCGATACGGCGTCTGCAGGTGGATGGGTTTTGCATAGAACACCGCGGTCGAGATCTTCTTGGCCGCCAGTGCGGCGACGATGCGGTCGCGGCGCGGCGCACTGACGGTGTACTGCGCCCACACGCAGGTGGAATCCGGACGGACGAACGGCGTCGTCACGGCGCCTTTCAAACCCGCGTCATAACGCGCCGCGATCCTGTCGCGGGCCGCGCATTCGTCTTCGAAGATCGCGAGTTTTTCCAGCAGCACCGCCGCCTGGATGGAATCGAAGCGCGCCGTCAGGCCGACGCGCACATTCTCATTGCGGTCGCGGCCCTGGCCGTGCACGCGCACCTGCATCAGCTTCTTGGCCCACTCTTCATTGTTGGTGAACACCGCGCCGCCGTCGCCGTAGCAGCCCAGCGGCTTCGAGGGATAGAAGCTGGTTGCCGTGATGTCGGCGATCGATCCGAGTTTGCGGCCTTTATAACTCGCGCCGAAACTCTGCGCGGCGTCGTCGAGGATAAACAGGCCGTGTTTGTCGGCGATGGCGCGGATGGCGTCGTGGTCGGCGGGTTGGCCGAACAGATCCACCGGAATCACCACGCGCGGCTTCAATCCGGTCTGCTCGGCCACGGCAATCGCGCGCGCCAGCGAGTCGGGATCCATGTTGAAGGTATCGGGCAGCACGTCCACGAACACCGGGGTCGCGCCGACGATGGCGGCCACTTCGGCGGTGGCGGTGAAGGTGAAGGACGGCACGAACACCGCGTCGCCGCGCCCGATGTCCCAGGCCATCAGCGCCATGACCATCGCGGTCGTGCCGTTGGAACAGGTGATCACATGCTGTGCGCCCGAGATGGCGGCGAGGCGTTTCTCCGCCTCGAACACTTCCGGGCCCATGATGTAGGCGCCGTGGTCGAGCACGCGGTTGATCGCTGTTTCGATGCGCGTGCCCAGACGCCGCCGCTGCGCCTGGAGGTCAATCAGCGGGACCGGCGCCGCGGTGACCGGAACAGTGGCGGTATCACGCATCAAACAAACCTGTCGGGACAAAGTGAAAGAACTTGCGGCGCAGGGCCGGGCACGGACTGAGGTCAGAACCTAGTCCCTCGTCATAACGCTTGCAAATGGAATGGGTTGCGGTCACCTCTGGCTCCCCGGACGCCCTTGCCCTAGCTTCTTTTTTCATGACTTCGCCCGCCCCGCCCGCGATCATCCGAAAACCCGGCCTCTACGGCCGGCTCCTGCGCGAGGGTGTGCTGCCCCATCTCGGTGTGTTCCTGTCCGCCAGCCTCTGCATGGTCGTCGTCGCCGCCTCCACGGCCGCGCTCGCCTGGCTGATGGACCCGGTGGTGAACCGGGTCTTCGTTGAAAAGCGCGCCGATCTGCTCTGGCCTGTCGGTCTTGCGGTTTTCGCGTCCTTTGCCCTGAAGGGAGCGGCCGCCTACGGCCAGACGGTCCTCATGACCCGGCTGGGGCAAACCGTCCTGACCGACTTCCAGAACCGTCTGTTCCGCCATCTTCTGCGGATGGACCTGGGCTTTTTTGCGGCCAACCGCACCGGCACGCTCATTTCGCGCCTGACCACGGATATCGCGGCCATGCGCCTGGCCGTATCCACGGCGCTCACGGGCCTGGGCCGTGAAGTTTTATCGGTGATCCTTCTGGTCGGGGTCATGTTCTATCAGGACTGGCTCCTCGCCGCGGTCGCCTTCATCACGTTTCCGGCGACCGTCATTCCCATCGCCCGGCTCGGCCGCCGCCTGCGCAAGGTCACCGCCAACACCCAGGCGCAGACCGGCGCCTTCATGACCATCGTGCAGCAAAGCCTGTCCTCCATCCGCCTGGTGAAGGCCTACCGGATGGAAGCGCTGGAGATTGAGCGGGCCGAAGCGCTCACCACGCATATCCGCGATCTCACCATCAAGGCCGAGCGCGTGAAGGCGCTGGCGAGCCCCTTGATGGAGACCCTCGGCGGTCTCGCGGTGACCATCGTCATCGTCTACGGCGGCTGGCGCGTCATCAACGGCGAGACCAGCGCCGGCGCGTTCTTCTCCTTCATCACCGCGCTCTTGTCCGCGTATCGCCCGATGAAGGCGCTCGCCAACGCCAACGCCCACGTCAACGAAGGCCTCGCCGGAGCGCAGCGTCTGTTCGACGTGCTCGACACCAAGCCGGCGCTCGCCGAAAAGCCGGGCGCGCCGGCGCTTGCCGTGCCGCGCGGGGAAGTGAGGCTTGAGAACGTGAGTTTTTCCTACGCGGCCGATGTGCCGGCCCTGCGCGATCTCACGCTCACCGTGCCGGCCGGGAAAACCACGGCGCTGGTCGGGGCGTCGGGCGCGGGCAAAAGCACGATCCTCAGTCTGATCCCGCGCTTCTACGATGTCGGCTCGGGCGCGGTCACGATCGACGGCGTCAACATCGCCGATGTGACTCTCGGGTCCCTGCGCGACGCCGTCGCCGTCGTCAGCCAGGACGTGGTGCTGTTCGACGACACGGTGCGCGCCAATATCCGCTACGGCAAACCGGGCGCGAGTGACGCCGCCGTGGAAGCCGCCGCGCGCGCCGCGGGGGCGCATGAGTTCATCGCGGCCCTGCCCGGCGGTTACGACGCCGTGGTCGGCGAGCGCGGCCAGGCATTGTCGGGCGGTGAACGCCAGCGCATCGCCATCGCCCGCGCGCTTTTGAAGGACGCGCCGATCCTGCTGCTCGACGAAGCCACCAGCGCGCTCGACGCCGCCACCGAACGCCATGTGCAGGCGGCGCTGGAGCGTCTCAAGAAAGGCCGGACCACGCTCGTCATCGCGCACCGTCTTTCCACCGTCGCCGGAGCCGATCAGATCTGCGTGCTCGATCAGGGCCGGGTGGTCGAAACCGGCACGCATAGCGCCCTTGTCTCCGGCGGCGGCGCCTACGCGCGCCTTCACGCTCTCCAATTCTCCGCCGCCGAATGAGCCTCGCGAAAGCCTTCGCCAGCTACGAAGCGGGCGACCGCGCCGCCGCGCGCGCCGCCGCCGAGGCGGAACTCGCGCGCGCCGCCGATAACGCCGACGCCCTGCATCTGCTCGCCGTCATCGCCCAGGACGAGAACCGCCAGAGCGAGGCGGAGGATTTCGCCCGCCGTGCGCTCACGGCCGTACCCGGCCAGCCCCTTTACCTCAACACCCTCGGCAACGGCCTGGTGGCGCAGGGGCGCACCAACGAAGCGATCACCGTGCTTGGCGAAGCGGTGAGGGCCGCGCCCGGCCAGCCGGACATCATGTTCAATCTCGCCAAC
This sequence comes from Rhodospirillaceae bacterium, assembly GCA_041913245.1. Taxonomy (GTDB): domain Bacteria; phylum Pseudomonadota; class Alphaproteobacteria; order Rhodospirillales; family Rhodospirillaceae; genus SHVO01. The sequence goes on from JAYSFT010000037.1 coordinate 17,072, forward strand.
GCCGAGCGCACGGCGGGGCGCTATGAAGACGCCTCGGAGACCTATCGCAAGGTCATCGCGCTGCGGCCCGGTCATATCGGCGCCTACAACAATCTCGCGCTGATGCTCAAGGCGCTCGGCGACGCGGAAAGCGCCGCGACGGTGTTGATCGAAGCCACGGCCCGCGCGCCGGCGTCGTTCGAGATTCGCTTCAACCTCGGCAACGCGCTCCATACCGCCGGGCGTCTCGACGCCGCCGAAGGGGCTTTCCGCAAAGCCATCGCCCTCGCGCCGCGCCATGTGGAAGCGCATGTGAACCTGGGTGTTGTGTTGAAAGAAGGCGGCCGGCCCGACGAAGCGGAGAAATGCTTCCGCGCCGCCATCGCCCTCAATCCCAATATGCCCCAGGCCTATGTCGGCCTCGCCGATCTCGCGGACGATGGCGCCATGGACGCGGTGGCGCATCGCAGGGCGGTGCTGGCGCTCAAGCCCGACCTCGCCGCCGTGCGCTCCAGTCTTCTCATGTGCATGCAGTACGCGCCCGGCATTTCACGGGCCGAGATCGCCGCCGAGCACAGGAAATTCGGCGAGATTCATGAGTCGCCGCCCAAACCCCTCTTCGCGCCGGATCACGATTTCTCGCCGGAGCGCAAATTGCGCGCCGGCGTCGTGTCGGGCGACTTCCGCTTCCATGCCATGGCGTTCTTCGCCCTGCCGCTGTTCAAGGCGCGCCCGCGCGAAGAATTTGAACTCGTCTGTTATTCCACCGGCGCCAAGGTCGATCATCACACCTTGAACTTCCGCGCGGCTGCCGACTTCTGGCGCGATGTGCGCGCATTGTCGGCCGAAGCTCTCGCGGAGCTGATCGCGCGCGATCATGTGGACATCCTCATCGACCTCGCCGGTCACGCGCCCCACAACCGGCTGCTCGCCTTCGCCTTGAAGCCCGCGCCGCTCCAGATCGCCTGGGGCGACTATGTGGATACACGCGGCCTTCCCGCCATCGACGTGCTGTTGGGCGATCCGGTCCAGACCCCGCCCGAGGACGACAAATTCTATGTCGAGCGTGTGAGCCGTTTCGCGCCCGATTACATCTGCTACGCCCCGCCCGGCTACGCGCCGCCGGTGGCCCCGCCGCCCGCGCTGCGCAACAACGGCATTACTTTCGGCTGTTTCAGCGAAGCGACCAAGATCGGCCCGGCCTCGGTCGCGCAATGGGCCGCAGTGCTGCGCGCCGTTCCCGACGCGCGGTTCCTTTTCAACGGCTACCTCTGGGCCGACGCCGGCCGCCAGGGCAAGATCATCAGCCTGTTCATGGACAACGGCATCGGCACCGACCGCGTCAAGTTCGCCGCCGGCGGCGATCACGCGGCCTTCCTCGGTCAATATGCCGAGGTGGACATCATCCTCGACACCACGCCCTACTCCGGCGGCCTCACGACCTGCGAATCCCTGTTGATGGGCGTGCCCGTGCTCACGGTTCCGGGTGACCGCTTCTGCGGCCGCCACGCCGCCGCGCATCTCATCAACGGCGGCTATCCGGACGGCGTCGCCAAAGACGTGAACGATCTCATCGCCAAAGCCAAAGCCCTGGCTGCCGATCCCGCGGCGCTTGTGCCGCTGCGTGCGAACATCCGCAAAGCCTTCCTGGCTTCGCGCGTGTGCGACATCGAAGCCTTTTCGCAAGACTTCTACGGCGCCCTGCGCACGGAGTGGAAGAACCTGACCCGCTCTATCCCGCCGTCATCGCGCTGAGCTGCCGGTTGGCCACCGTCAGCATCGCCAGGCTGATGTGGTCCGTGGCTTTGATCTCCGCCAGCACCTGATCGAAGCGGTCCACGCGCGTCTTGTTGGCCTCGACCCAGGCGTCGAGCGCTTTCGCGCCGGACGCCTTGCCGCCCTTCGCGGAGGCAAGCACGCGCGTGGTGATGGTGGTCTGGTGCGCGAACAGCTCCTCGATGGCGGCCGACACCGCCAGGCGGTCCCAGTGGCTCTGCGTGCCGAAGGTCTCCGTGCGTTCCCGCAGCGCCCCAAGGCCGAAGCGCTGGCCCACCAGGAAGTACATTTTCGCCGCCACGGCCAAGGGTTGTTTGCTCGCGTTGGTGATGGCGTTGACGTCGTTGGCGGCGGCCAGGCGATAGAGCGAGGCGACATTGAACGCGAGCGCCGCCGGCACGCCCCTGGCGGAATAGATGTCCGCCTGCCGCTGCACATAACGCGCGACCTCTTCGGACCAGAGTTCCTTGAGGCTCTTGCGCAAGGCGTCCACCGCCGGCTTCAGGCTCTTGATCGTCCCGGCCATGTCCATCGGCACGCTGCAATGGCGCAGCATCCACAGGACGCTGCGCACCACCATGCGCTCGACCTCCCACAGCATGGTCAGTTGCGTTTCCGCCGGCACCTTGTTGTCCAGCGCTTCGATCGCGGTCCACAGATCGCGCAAGCCGTAGGCGGCGCGGGTGACCGTGTAGGCGCGCGCGATGTCCACCGGGCCCATGCCGGTGCGTTCCATCAGCGCGTTGATGAACGACGGCCCGACGCGGTTGATGAAGCTGTTGGTGATCACCGTCCCGATGATCTCGCGGCGCAGCTTGTGCTTCTCGATCGGCCCGGCATACTTCTTTTGCAGCGGGACCGGGAAGTAGTGGTGCAGGTCTTCCTCGACCAGGGGATCGTCCACCAGGTCGCTGTTCACGATCTTGTCGTACAGCCACATCTTGCCGTAGCTGAGGAACACCGCGAGTTCGGGACGCACGAGGCCCAGGCCGGCCGTCAGGCGCTCCTGGAACTCCTCGTCGTTCGGCAGGAACTCGATGTCGCGGTTCAGCAGCCCATCGCGCTCGAACAGCTTCATGGTGCGCTGCTGCGCCTCCAGCAGCGCGGGCGCGCGGTGCTGCATCATGCTGATGGTCTGGCTCTGCTGATAGTTGTCGCGCAGCACGAGCTGGGCGACCTCGTTGGTCATCTCGGCCAGCAGTTTGTTGCGCGCTTCCAGCGTGATCTTGCCTTTGCGCATCTCGCCGTTCAGCAGGATCTTGATGTTCACTTCATGGTCCGAGCAATCGACGCCGGCGGAGTTGTCGATGGCGTCCGTGTTCAGGCGCACGCCTTCCTTGGCCGCCTCGATACGCCCGCGCTGGGTCATGCCGAGGTTCGCGCCTTCGCCCACCACCTTGGCGCGGATTTGATGGCCGTTGATGCGGTGCGCGTCGTTGGCGCGGTCGGAGGCGTCCGCGTTGCTTTCGCTTGAAGCCTTCACGTAAGTCCCGATGCCGCCGAAGAACAGGAGATCGACCTTGGCGCGCAGGATGGCGTTGATGATCTCGGTCGGGGTCGCTTCGGCCTTGTTGATCTCCAGCAGCGTCTTCATTTCGGCCGACAGCTTGATCGTCTTGGCGCTGCGTTCGAACACGCCGCCGCCCTTGCTGATCAGCCTGGCGTCGTAGTCCGTCCAGTTGGAGCGCGGCAGCTTGAACAGGCGTTCACGCTCCTTGAAGCCCTTGGCCGGATTCGGGTCGGGATCGATGAAGATATGCAGGTGGTTGAAGGCGGCCCGCAGCTTGATGTGCTCGGACATCAGCATGCCGTTGCCGAACACGTCACCCGACATATCGCCCACGCCGACGCAGGTGAAGTCCTGGGTCTGGGTGTCGACGCCGATTTCGCGGAAGTGGCGCTTCACGCATTCCCACGCGCCGCGCGCCGTGATGCCCATGGCTTTGTGGTCGTAACCGGCGCTGCCGCCGGACGCATAGGCGTCGCCCAGCCAGAAGCCGTATTCGGCCGATACCCCGTTGGCGATGTCCGAGAAGGTCGCGGTGCCCTTGTCGGCGGCGACGACCAGGTACGGATCGTCCGCATCGCGGCGCACGACCTTGTCCGGATGCACGATCTTGTCGTTCACCACATTGTCGGTGATGTCGAGCAGGCCGCGCTGCAGGGTTTTGTAGCACTCGATGCCTTCGGCCAGGAACGCCTCGCGTCCGCCTGTCGCCGGCGGCTGCTTCACGACGAAGCCGCCTTTCGAGCCGGTGGGCACGATCACCGCGTTCTTCACCATCTGGGCTTTCACCAGGCCCAGGACTTCCGAGCGGAAATCCTCGCGCCGGTCGGACCAGCGGATCCCGCCGCGCGCCACCTTGCCGCCGCGCAGGTGGATGGCTTCCATGCGCGGCGCGTAGACGAACACTTCCACGTTCATGCGCGGCAGCGGCAGTTCCTCGATGCGCTGGCTGTCCAGCTTCATCGAGATGTACCACTTCGGTT
>JAYSFT010000038.1:0-245 GCA_041913245.1 Rhodospirillaceae bacterium
CAAGCTGTGGATAACCCAAGTGGGGGTTGGCTAGCTGCACTTGGAATACCCGCAGCTCGTGCAGGTATCGCAATCTTCCTGTCTGAGAAGCGCATATGTCCCGCACTTCGGACACGCGCGAAAGCGCCGATCGCGTCCACCGGCTGCGTTCTTAAGGTTCACGATTTTGGTTTCGCTGCGCTGGCGCGCCGAACGCTCCTGCGCGAGGAAACCGGTATCGAGCATATGTTTCTCGATCACATCGC
>JAYSFT010000038.1:280-20586 GCA_041913245.1 Rhodospirillaceae bacterium
GAGCAGCGACGGCACATAGCGGCCGTTCATCCATTGCCCGCCGCGCGGATCGAAGACCGCCTTCAGCTCTTCGACCACGAATCCGACATCTCCGCCGCGGCGGAACACCGCCGAGATCATGCGTGTGAGCGCGACGGTCCAAGCGTAATGCTCCATGTTTTTTGAATTGATGAACACCTCGAACGGCCGGCGGATATTTTTTCCGCGCCCATCAGGCGACAAGATGTCGTTCACCGTGATGTAGATGGCATGGTCGCTTTCCGGCCAGCGCAGCTTGTAGGTGCGCCCCGGCAGCGTTTCGGGGCGCGCTTCGGGCTCGTCGTTCGCGCCGAGCGTGGACAGGGGTTCGGCGCGTTTGACTTCCAGGACCGCGCCGCGCACGGCGCTCGGCCGATAGGTGGTGCAGCCTTTGCATCCCATGTCATAGGCGCGCGTGTAGACGCCGGCGAAACGCTCGAACGGGAAATCCTCCGGAACATTGATGGTCTTGGAGATGGAACTGTCGATGTAATCCTGGACCGCCGCCTGCATGGCGAGGTGGTCGTCCGGCGCCAGGGTTTGCGCGTCGACGAAATAATCGGGCAATGGGGTTTCGCCGTTCTTCTCGCGGAACACACGGTAGGCGTAGTCGCTTACGTCCTGGTCCTGGCGCGTGCCGTCCGGCATCAGGACATGACGCGTATGCACGAAACTGAACACGGGTTCGATGCCCGAGGACACATTGTCTGCGAACAGCGAGATGGTGCCGGTCGGTGCGATGGAGGTCACAAGCGCGTTGCGAATGCCGTGTTCGGCGATGCGCGCCCGCAGGTTCGCGGGCAGCGCCGCCACGGTTTCGCCGGCGAGGTAGGCGTTCGCGTCGAACAGCGGGAAGGGGCCCTTTTCGGCGGCCAAGTCCACCGAAGCGCCGTAGGCGGCGTCGCGGAACAGTTCCATCCAGCGGCGGGTCGCCGCGACGGCTTGCGCGCTGCCGTAGCGCTCGCCGCACATGATCAGCGCATCCGCGAGGCCGGTGACGCCAAGGCCGATGCGGCGCTTCTGCGTCGCCTCGGCGCGCTGCGCCGGGATCGGATAGTTCGACGCCTCGATGACATTGTCCATCATGCGCACGGCGACCGCGACGGTCTCGGCGAGTTTCGCCTGGTCGAGGCGCGCGCGCGGCGTGAAGGCGCCTTCGATCAGGCGCGCGAGATTGACCGATCCGAGCAGGCAGGTGCCGTAAGGGGGGAGGGGTTGTTCCCCGCAGGGATTGGTGGCGCTGATGGTCTCGGCGTAGGCGAGATTGTTGCGTGCATTGATGCGGTCGATGAAGATCACGCCCGGCTCGGCATAGTCGTAGGTCGCGCGGATGATATTGTCCCACAGCGCCCTGGCCTTCAGGGTGCGGTAGGTTTTCCCGCCGAAGGACAGGACCCAGTCCCGGTCTTCCTTCACGGCCGCCATGAAGGCGTCGGTGACCAGCACCGACAGATTGAACATGGTCAATCTGTGCGGGGTCTGCTTGGCGGTGATGAAGTCCTCGATGTCCGGATGGTCGCAGCGCAAGGTCGCCATCATTGCGCCGCGCCGGGCGCCCGCGCTCATGATGGTGCGGCACATGGCGTCCCACACGTCCATGAACGACAGCGGGCCAGAGGCGTCCGCGCCCACGCCTTTGACGGGCGCGCCTTTCGGACGCAAGGTCGAGAAGTCGTAACCGATGCCGCCGCCCTGCTGCATCGTCAGCGCGGCTTCCTTCAGGTGGGTGAAAATCGAGGACATGTCGTCCTCGATCGTTCCCATCACGAAACAGTTGTGGAGCGTGACCTTACGCCCGGTGCCTGCGCCGGCGAGGATGCGGCCCGCCGGCAGGAACACAAAATCATTCATCGCGCGTTCGAAGCGCGGCGCCCACGCGCCGGGGTCCTTCTCCTGCGCCGCCAGGGCTTTTGCGACGCGCGCCCAGGTGTCCGCGACCGTCAGGTCGACGGGAACGCCGTCGGCCGCCGTGAAGCGGTATTTCATGTCCCAGATCTGCTGGGCGATGGGTGAGGTCGCGCTCATGGAATAAGTCCACTACACGGAGGTGCTTGAATTTTAATTAGCAACGCGGGGGGCCGGATAGGGTTCTGTGCGAGTTCGTCTGTAAGTCGTTGATTTGAAGTGTTAAGCTCGAGTCGCAAAAGCCGGGGAGGGCAGGCATGGCGAGGCGCGAGAAACCAGGAACCGATCTCGAACCCGTGGCCGGCAACGGTCTGCTCCATCGGCGCATGTTCCTGCGCGGCGGGGCGGTGGCCGGAGTCCTTGGCGCGGCGAGCCTCGCTCAGGCCGAGCCGCTCGTGGTCCCGGAATGGGCGACCAAACCCGGCAAACGCCCACAGCCCTATACCCAGCCCTCGCCGTTCGAGCAGGGCGTCCAACGCACGCTGCCCGACCAGAACCCTCTCTATGAGCCCGGTTCCGCCTCGGGCCGCACGCCGCACCAGTTCCTCGAGGGCATGGTGACGCCCAACGGCCTGCATTTCGAGGTCACGCATAACGGCGTGCCCGAGATCGATCCCGCGCGGCACATGGTCGTGATCCATGGCCTCGTCAAGCGTCCGCTCAAGTTCACCGTGGACGCGCTGCTGCGCTATCCGATGACCTCGCGTTTGCACTTCATCGAGTGCGCGGGCAACAGCGCTTCTCTTTATGGCTCCACCGCCGTGAAAGGCTCCGTGCAGCAGTTGCACGGCCTTCTCTCCGGCGCGGAGTGGACCGGCGTGCCTTTGTCCGTCCTGCTTGATGAAGCGGGCGTCGATCCGAAAGCCAAGTGGGTCTACGCCGAAGGCGGCGACGCCTCGTCGGTCACGCGTTCGATCCCGCTCGCCAAGTGCATGGATGACGTTCTCCTCGCGCTCTATCAGAACGGCGAGCGCCTGCGGCCGAACAACGGCTATCCCGTGCGCCTCCTGGTGCCGGGCTTCCAAGGCAACGTGAACATCAAGTGGCTGCGCCGCCTGCGCCTCACCGAGGAGCCGATGCAGACCCGCTATGAAACCTCGCGTTACTCCCTTCTGCTCGCCGATGGAAAGACGGCGCAGTTCAAACTCCAGCTCGACGCCAAATCGATCATCACCCGTCCGTCGCCCGGCTACCGGATGCAGGGCCCCGGTCTGTACGAGATCTCCGGACTTGCATGGTCGGGCAACGGCGCCGTGAAACAGGTGGAAGTCTCCGCCGACGGCGGCAAGAGCTGGGCGGCCGCCGCGCTCTCGGGCCCGGTGCTGCCGAAAATGCTCACGCGCTTCCGTGCGCCGTGGCAATGGGACGGCGGCCCCGCGGTTCTGCAAAGCCGCGTCACCGACGATACCGGTTATGTGCAGCCGACCCGCGACGCCCTGATCGCCGCGCGCGGCAACAAGGCGAACTATCACTACAACGGCATCACCACATGGAACGTGGCGGGCGGCGGCGAGGTGACCCATGTTTATGCGTAAGGTTCTCCTCCTCACCGCTTTTACGTTCCCGGCCGCCGCCGAGGCGCCGCATCTCGGCCAGCCCATCACCGAAGCGGACATCGCGCCCTGGGCCATCGACATCGCGCCGGACGGGCGCGGTCTTCCCGCCGGCGGCGGCAACGCCGTCAAGGGCGAGGAGATTTACGTCGAGAAGTGCGCCGCCTGTCACGGCTTCGACGGCGTCGGGCAGCCGGCCGACGCGCTCGCGGGCGGGCAGGGCACCCTCGGCACGGCCAAGGCCGTGAAGACCATCGGCAGCTTCTGGCCGTACGCGACGACGATCTTCGATTATACCCGCCGGGCCATGCCGCTGAACAATCCGCAGACCCTTTCCAACGACGAGGTCTATGCGCTCACGGCTTACATCCTCAAGCTCAACGGCATCATCGGCGCCAAGACCGTGATGAACGCCAAATCCCTGCCGCGCGTGAAGATGCCGAACCGCGACGGCTTCGTTCAGATCTGGCCGGGGAATTTGAAGTAGCCGGAAACGGAAGGCGCCTGACGTTCTAGGCGTTATCTCGCGCGCCGCTCCTGGGGTGAGCGCGGTCGGTCAACCACTTCGCGATTGCGGTGAAGGCTGCTTAAGCGCATCGATGGCGTGGTAGAGATTGAAGCCGTCGACAAAGGCGGCAGCGCGTTTCACAATCAATGCGTACCCCCCAAAAAGCAAAAACCCCGCCAGCCGGAGCCGACGGGGGCCGCTGGGCGAACCATGCGGGATGAATGCCCCGTTTATATAGAACGGCGGAATTTGTACGCAATAGGAATGCACCCCACGGCGATTTGTTCTTTTAGGTCGACTTGCGCTTCAAGGCTTCCGCGAACGCCGCCCCAAATGCGCCTTGCGCGGGCGCGACCGGCTTGTTTTCACGCTTGTTGAAGCTCTGCACCGACGGCCCGCGGGGTCCCGCGTCGCGCTTATCGCCGCGCGGCGCCGGCGCGGCGGCGCCGTCCTTCTTCATGGTGAGGCTGATGCGCTTGCGGGCCATGTCGACTTCCAGCACGCGCACCTTCACCACGTCGCCCGCCTTGACGACTTCGTGGGCATCCTTGATGAAACGGTCGGCGAGCTGCGAGACGTGCACCAACCCGTCCTGATGGACGCCGATATCCACGAACGCGCCGAAGGCGGCCACGTTGGTCACGGTGCCTTCCAGCAGCATGCCCGGCGCCAGGTCCTTCAGCTCCTCGACACCTTCGGCGAAGGTCGCGGTCTTGAAGGACGGGCGTGGGTCGCGGCCCGGCTTTTCCAATTCCGAGATGATGTCGCGCACGGTCGGCAGGCCGAATTTCTCGTCCACGAACAGCTTGGCGTCGAGCGCCTTCAGCGCGGCGCTGTCGCCCATCAGTTCGCGCACGTCGCGCCCGCAGGCCGCGACGATCTTCTTGGCGACGTCATAGGCTTCCGGGTGCACGGCCGAGGCGTCGAGCGGCTCCGTACCGTTCGGGATGCGCAGGAAACCCGCACATTGTTCGAACGTGCGCTGGCCGAGGCGCGCGACTTTGAGAAGTTCCTTGCGCTCCTTGAAGGCGCCGGACGTGTTGCGGTGCGCGACGATGGAATCGGCGAGTGACGAGCTGAGGCCCGACACGCGCGCCAGCAGCGAGGCCGAGGCCGTGTTGAGATCCACGCCCACGGCGTTCACGGCGTCTTCCACAACCGCCTCCAAGGAACGGCCGAGTTTGTACTGATCGACGTCGTGCTGGTACTGACCCACGCCAATCGACTTCGGCTCGATCTTCACCAGTTCCGCCAGCGGGTCCTGCAAGCGGCGCGCGATGGACACGGCGCCGCGCAGCGACACGTCGAGGTCCGGGAACTCCTTCGCGGCGAGTTCGGACGCCGAGTACACCGACGCGCCCGCTTCGCTGACGATCACCTTGAGGGGCTTCGTGTTGCCCGGGATCGCCGAAAGCATGTCGGCCACCAGCTTTTCAGTCTCGCGGCTGCCGGTGCCGTTGCCGATGGCGATCAGCTCGACGCCATGCTTGCGGATCAGGCTGGCGAGTTCTAGTTGCGTGCCGCGCACGTCGTTGCGCGGCGGGAACGGATAGACCGTGCTCGTGGCCAGCACTTTGCCCGTGCTATCGATGACCGCGACCTTGACGCCCGTGCGGATCCCGGGATCGAGACCCATGGTCGCGCGGGAGCCGGCCGGGGCCGCCAGCAAAAGGTCCTTGAGGTTGCGGGCAAAGACGTTGATCGCTTCTTCTTCGGCGCGGGTGCGCAGGTCCGTCATCAGGTCGATGGACAGGCGCGTGAGCAGTTTCACTTTCCACGTCCAGCCCGCCACCGTCGCCAGCCACTGGTCGCCGGGCAGCTTCTTTCCAATGGCATAGGTGTCCGCGATCATCTGCTCGGCCGGTTTGACGGCCGAGGGATCGTCCGCGTCGACTTCCAGATCGAGCAGAAGGATGTCCTCGTTGCGCCCGCGCAGCATGGCCAGCGCGCGGTGGCCGGCGACACTGGCCCACCGTTCGGAATGCTCGAAATAGTCGGAGAATTTCGCGCCCTCGGTCTGTTTGCCGTCGGCCACGCGCGAACGCAGCACGGCGCGCTCTTTCATGTAGTTGCGCAGGCGGCCCACCAGATCGGCGTTTTCCGCGAATTGCTCGGACAGGATGTCGCGCGCGCCTTCCAGCGCGGCTTTCACGTCCGCCACTTTCTCGTTCACATAAGCCGCCGCCATTTCGGCCGGAACCGCGGCGCGGTCCGCGAGGATGCCGTCGGCCAGCGGCAAAAGGCCGTTCTCCTTGGCGATCTCCGCCTTGGTGCGGCGCTTTTGCTTGAAGGGCAGGTAGATGTCTTCCAACTCGGCCTTGGTTTCGGCGCCGGCGATTTTCTTTTCGAGGTCCTCGGTCAGCTTTCCCTGTTCCTTGATCGAGGCCAGGATCGCGTCGCGGCGGGTGTCCATCTCGCGCAGGTAAACAAGCCGCTCGGCCAGAACGCGCAGTTGTGTGTCGTCAAGGCCCCCCGTCGCTTCCTTGCGGTAGCGGGCGATGAAGGGCACCGTCGCGCCTTCGTCGAGGAGGGTGATGGCGGCCGCCACCTGGGCCGGTTTTGCGGTGATCTCGGCGGCGATGGTCTGAGCGATGCGAAGCGCGGGAAGGACGTCGATGGCCATAAGATTCCTAAAAGAGGCGAACGCGGAACGGAAACGAGCCGCGCAAAATAGAAAAAAACCGGCCTGAATTCCAACGCGGATTGCGCTTGATTTTTGGCGCGAACGTTGCACCGCAATATTCCCGCAACCGCTTGCGTCCGCGCGGTCTTACACGTAGGTTTGCCGCGTCATCCCGCCTTGGTCCCGTATGTCCCCGATCCTTTCGATCTCGAACGTCAGCAAGACCTATGCCTCGGGTCTTCAAGCCCTCAAGCGTGTCGATCTTGAGATCAACAGGGGTGAAATCTTCGCCCTTCTCGGCCCCAACGGCGCGGGCAAATCCACGCTCATCAATATCGTCTGCGGCATCGTGACGCCCAGCACCGGCCGGATCGTCGCCGACGGCCACGACATCCAGAAGGATTACCGCCAGGCGCGTTTCAAGATCGCGCTGGTGCCGCAGGAACTGGCGACCGACGCCTTTGAAACCGTGGCGACCAGTGTTCGCCTCTCGCGCGGCCTGTTCGGCCGCCCGGTCGACTCCGCGCTCATCGAAAAAGTCCTGCGCTCGCTCACTCTGTGGGAAAAGCGCAACGACAAGATCATGACCCTCTCGGGCGGCATGAAGCGCCGGGTGATGATCGCCAAAGCCCTCGCGCACGAGCCGAAGATCCTGTTCCTGGACGAGCCGACCGCGGGCGTCGACGTGGAACTGCGCAAGGATATGTGGAACCTCGTGCGCCAGCTGCGCGACGAGGGCGTCACCATCATCCTCACCACGCACTACATCGAGGAAGCCGAGGAGATGGCCGACCGTGTCGGGGTCATCAGCAAGGGCGAGCTGATCCTGGTCGAGGACAAGACCGCGCTGATGCAGAAGCTCGGCAAGAAGCAGCTGACGTTGCAGCTTCAGGAACCGCTGAAGGCCGTGCCGGCCGAACTCGCGGACTGGAATCTTGAACTGAAGGGCGACGGCTCCGTTCTCGAATACACCTACGACGGCAAGGCCGAGCGCACGGGCATTCCGTCGCTTCTGCGCCGCATGACCGACATCGGTGTCGCGTTCAAGGACCTCAACACGCACCAGAGCTCGCTTGAGGACATCTTCGTCAGCCTGGTGAGCGAGCGCAAATGAGCGGCGAACAGCAGATCCTCGGTTTTAACGGCTACGGCGTGTGGGCGATCTTCCGCTTCGAGATGGCGCGTTTCCTGCGCACGGCGGGCCAGAGCATCCTGACCCCGGTGCTCACCACGTCGCTCTATTTCGTGGTGTTCGGCTCGGCCATCGGCGGGCGCATGTCGGAAGTCGGCGGCGTGCCCTACGGCGCCTTCATCGTGCCCGGCATGATCATGCTGACGATCCTCGCCGAAAGCATGTCCAACGGCTCCTTCGGCATCTACTTCCCGAAATTCACCGGCACCATCTACGAGCTTTTGTCCGCGCCGATCTCGCCCGTGGAAACGGTGCTCGGTTATGTGGGCGCCGCCGCCACCAAGTCGGTGATCCTGGGCCTCATCATCCTCACGACGTCGACCTTCTTCGTCGACATCCGGATCCACCATCCCGTCGCGATGATCGGGTTCCTGGTGCTGACCTCGGCCACCTTCGCGCTTCTGGGCTTCATCACCGGCATCTGGGCGCGCTCCTTCGAGCAGCTCAGTTTCATCCCGATGCTGGTGGTGACGCCGCTGACGTTCCTCGGCGGGGCCTTCTATTCCATCGACATGCTGCCCGGCGCCTGGCGCACGATCACGCTGTTCAATCCGATCGTGTATATCATCAGCGCGTTCCGCTGGTGTTTCTACGGAACCTCGGATGTGGGCGTGGAAGTCAGCATGCTGATGACCGCCATCTTCTTCCTCGGCGGCCTGGCCGCGGTCAGCTGGATCTTCAAGACCGGGTACCGGCTGAAGAACTAGGTGTTTTAGTACCAGCGGCGCGGCCTCGGGCTCGCCGCCTTCTGCATCGCGATGGCCGCCAGGCTCGCCGTTCCGATCAATTTGCTGAACGTGCCGGCGCGCCGTCCGCGGCGCCGCATGAATGACTGCGCGAGGCCCGCGATGGCCAGCAGCGGCACTACTTTGGAGAGCAGACCGCGTTTTCTACGAATGAACATGGCAAGAATCTCCGTGACCGAAACACCCGGCCATAATGCCCGAGAGGTCGCGGGTGTTCCGCCTAGGGCGGCAGTTCGGCGTCGGCGGCTTCAAGACGGACGCGCAGTTCCGCCAGCATGTCGTCGCGCGACAATCCTTTGGGCAGCGCCGGCAAATAGCGGAATACGATCTCCTCCGGCCGTTTCAGGATGCGGGTCTTGCCCCAGATGTGACCGGTATTCAGCGCCATGGGGATGACGGGCGCGTCACAATGGGCGTAGAGCGCGGCGACGCCCGGCTTGTAAGGAACGCGCGCGCCCGGTTTCACGCGCGTGCCCTCCGGAAAGATCACCACCTGGTTTCCGGCCGCGAGCGCCTCTTGCGCCTCGCGGAACATCTTGCGCATGGCCGTCGCCCCCGCGCCGCGGTCGATGTGCACGAGGCCGGCGCGCTGCATGTACCAGCCCACGATCGGGATATAGATGAGCTCGCGTTTGAGGACGAACACCGGGTTCTCGAGTTCGAGGAACATCTCGTAGGTCTCGAACGACGACTGGTGCTGCGCGGCGACGATGCACGCGCCCTTGGGCAGGTTCTCACGGCCCTCGCTGCGGAAGGTCACGCCGCAGATGATGCGCGCGAGAGTGCGCACGCCGCGCACCCAGGCGCGGATGGCGCCCACCGTCGTGCGCCGCGTCATCAGCAGCGGCGTGCAGACGATCGCCAGGCCGATGGTCCACGTCAGGAACGCGAACAGATAAATCCAGGATCTGAGGAGAACGAAGCCCATGGCGGCGCTGTTTAGGCCGCTGCGTCGATTTGGGCAAGGCGCGGCGCGGCGTCGGCTTCGAGGCTCTGGCGCGCCCAGGTCAGAAGGAATTTCGTGTATTCGCGCGCGATCAGGCTGGCGGTGCCCGGCCAGCGCCACCAGTCGCGTTTGACGGCCGTGGGAAAGACCGCGTGCGGCACGATCTCGACTTCCGGCATCGCATCGTGAAATTCCAGAAGGCTCCGGCGCATGTGGTAGGCGGCGGTGACGAGGCGGATGGAGCGCATGTTCTGGCTGCGCACCCACGCGGCCGTCTCGATGGCGTTGCCGGGCGTGTCCACGGCCGCTTTCCCAATCGTGATGTTGGCGGCGAGTTCGGGCTTGACCGGCGTCGCGCGCCCCAGGATATCGGCCGTGCGCACTTGCTCGCCCGCGCCGGAAACGAACAGGCGCTCCGCCAAGCCGTCGGACAGGAGTTTGACGCCGGTCTCGATGCGCTCGGCGCCGCCGGTCAGCGCGACGATGGCGTCGGTATGGGTCGAGGTATCCGCGACGTCCGACGGGATGCTCGCGGCGAACCACAGGAAGCCCGCCGTCCATGCAACGAGGACGAGGCCCGCCGTCACGACCATCGATTTCCACAAAACGCCCTGCATGGCGCGATGCTACACTATCTGGGCGGTCAAAACAGGGATCAGACTTTGGCGCTGAGGGCGCGCCTGACCGTCACATGCGCGGTGATCGTGGCGATCAACCCGGCCGCGGCGGGCAGGACCGCGAGCGTGGCCCAAAGGCTCGCCGGGAATCCGACGTCGGGAAGGATGCCGTCCTCGATCCGGTTGGCCAGCCAGGCGATGAAGCCGAGGGTCGGCGCGTAGATCGCGAGTCCGGCGAGGCCGCCGAGCAGGCTTTGCAGCAGGGCGCGGCGCGCGAACTGTCCGGCGATATATCCGTCTTTCGCGCCCACGACATGCAGCACGTCGATGACTTGCGCGAACTCGGCGAGGCTCGCGCGGGTTGCAAAAACGATGGTCAGGCCCAGCGCGCCGGTGACGAGCGCCATCGTGGTCAGGGCGATGGCGCCGAGGCCCTCGGCCAATCCGATGACGCGGTTCAGCCAGGCGCGGTGATCGTCGATCACGGCGCCGGGCGCGACCGTCTGCACCGAATTCGAAACCGCCGCAATGGCCGATGTTTCGCTGGTGGACATGCGCACGTCGATCAATACCGGCAGCGGCAGGTCGGCGACCGCTTCGCCGGCCCCGAACCAGGGCTTCAGGAGTTCGGTGACTTTTTCGCGCGGCACCGCCGCGGCGCTTTCGATGGCCGGATGGCGGTGCAGGACGTCGAGCACCTTTTCCGTCGCCGCCGTCGAAGCCGGATCTTTCGCGTCCAGCATCACCGGAATCTGGATGGTGAGCGTGCCGGTCACGCTCCGGCCCCAGTGGTCGAGGAGCGCGCCGATGTAGGCGTTGGTCGTCACCGCGATGGACGCCATGAACACCAGCACCATCACCAGCCACACCACGAAGCGGCCCGAGGCGTCGCCTTTCAGCGGCAGTTCCGAGCGCAGCGCGATCATGACGCCGCCCCGCCGGCCGCGGCGGGCTGCATCGGCGGCAGCGACGCCACCTTGCCCTCGTTCAGGTGGAGGCGCGGGAACGGGAAGCGCGCGACCAGGTGTTCGTTGTGCGTGGCGATGATCACGCTCGTGCCCAGTTTGTGCAGTTCGACGAAAAGCTGCATCAGGCGCACGGCGATGGCGTCGTCCACGTTGCCTGTGGGTTCGTCGGCCAGGATCAGCTTCGGGCGGTGCACGACCGCGCGCGCGATGGCGATGCGTTGCTGCTGGCCGCCGGACAGAACGGACGGGCGCGCCTGCATCTGTTCCTCGAGCCCGACCCATTTCAGGAGTTCGGAGACGTTGCGTTCGACCACGGCCTCGCTGACCTTCGCGATCCTGAGCGGCAGCGCCACGTTGTCGAAGGCGGTCATATGTTCGAGCAGCCGGAAGTCCTGGAACACCACGCCCAATCGCCTGCGGATCGCCGGCAGGCGGTTGCGCCTGGCGTCGGTCACATCGTCGCCGAACAGCGCCAGTTTGCCGCGGGTCGGCCGCTTGGCCAGGTACATGAGGCTGAGGAGGGAGGTTTTCCCCGCGCCCGAGGGACCGGTCAGGAAATGGAAGGAGCTTTGCGGGATCGTGAAGGAGACGTCGGAGAAGATCTCCGGTCCGTCCGCATACCGCAGTCCGACAGCCTCCAGTTGAACTGTGTCGCCGACAAAGTCGGTCTTTTTGCGGACAAGCGCCATCCGGAGTGATCCGATACTGTAATTTACGCTTTGGTAACCCTCTGGGCGAGGCGTTTAGTTCCCATTAACACGACCGTTTGTACTATAGAAGAATGACGTTCGTATGAGCGGTTAACGAATGCGAATTACCTGTCCAAGCTGCGCTTCCCACTTTGAACTGCCCAGTGAGCTTCTCGGCAAGAAGGGCCGAGCGCTGAAGTGCGCCACCTGCCAGCATTCCTGGTATCAGGCGGCGCAGGTGGAATCGCTCGACCTCGCCGCGGTGATGGGTGAGGATTACGTCGCGCAGGCCGCGAACGCGCAAAGTCCTGCGCAAGGCGCCGCGCAAGCCGCGCGTCCGGTCCAGCAACAGGCGCAGCAGCGCGCGCAACAGCCGCGCGCGACCCAGGGCGGTATTCAGCGTGTTCCGCCGGCCGCGAACGCGCAGGCCGCCGCGCAGAACGCCCGCAATCTTCTCGCCAGCGCCATCGGCGTCGTCGAAGGCCAGCGCGGTGTGCAAGCCGGCGCGCTCGGCGCGCCGCGCGAGGCCGGCCGCAACGTGCAGGCCGCGCCGCTTCGCCAGCAGCAACCCAACGCCGGCGCGCCGGCGCCCGGTTCGCCGCCGGTGCCGCCCGGCGCCGTCTCGATGATGTCGCGGCGCAATCAGTTCCAGCAGCGTCCGAACCAGGGCGCCGGCGCGCCGCCGACCACCGCGCAGTCGTGGTTTGCCGGCACGGCCCGCGCGTCCGGCGCGCAGCAACAGCCGCAACCCGGCGCCATGGGCGCGCCCGGAGCGCAGCCCCAGGCCGCCGCGGTGCTTGCCGGCCCGGCCCCTCGCGGCGGACCGCCGTCCCCCAACGCGCCCGGCCAGAGCGCGGTGTCATGGATGCAGCAGTCCGGCGCTCAACAGCAGATGCCCCAGGCCGCCCCCCTTGGCATGCCCGGCGCCCACGCCGGCCCCGGCGCGGCTCCGCTCCCGGGTCAATCGATGCGCGGCCAGGCGGGTTCGGCTCCGGCGCCCGGTCAGGCCGCCGTGTCCTGGATGAACCAGCAGGGCCAGGTCGTGCCGCCCGGAACCCCCGGCGCGGCTCCGGTCGCCCTGCCGCCCGGAATGCAGGGCGCCATGGGCGCCGCCGGCGGCCCCGGGGCGCTTCCTCCGGGGGCCATGGGCGGCCCTGGCGCGAACGTCGCGGCGCAGGTCCAGGCGGCGGCTCTCGCGGGTCAATCGATGCGCGGCCAAGCCGGTGCGGCGTCGGCGCCCGGCCAAGCGGCCGTATCCTGGATGAACCAGCAAGGCCAGGTCGTGCCGCCCGGCACCCCGGGCGCGGCCCCCGTCGCCATGCCCCCCGGTATGCAGGGGCAGGTCGGCGCCGCGCCGCTCCCCGGCCAGTCGATGCGCGGCCAGGCGGGCGCGCAAGGCGCTCCGGGCCAAGCGGCCGTGTCCTGGATGAAGCACGGCGCGCAAGGCGCTCCCGGCGTTCCCGGCCAATCGATGATGGATAGAAACCTGCCCGCCGGACCCGGCGCGGCGGCGGTGTCGCAACTCTCCAATGAAATCGTCGCACCCGGTCAGGGCGCGCATTCGCTGCTCGACGGCTCGAAGGTCGCCCCGGGTGCCCCCGGCCAGTCCATGCTCGGCGAGGCCGGCGCGCCCGGCGCGCCCGGTCAGTCCATGCTCGGCAAGGACGGTGCCCCCGGCAACCCGGGCCAGTCCATGCTCGACAATGCCGGCGCGTCCGGTGGTCCGGGCGTTGCCGCCGCCGCGCCGGCTGCGGCCGGCGCTCAGCCCGGCCAGTCGATGCTGGAGGCCGGCGCCAGCGGTGGTCCCGGCGCGGGTTCCCAAGCCGCCGCCGCCGTCGCGGACGCGGCGGGTGAACAGGATAAGGCGCTCGGTGAAGACGGCGCGAGCGGGGGGCCCGGCGCGGGCCCCGGCGGGAAAAAAGCCGAAGCGCAACTCGTGGCCGGCACCGCCGGCGGCCCCAAGGCCGCAGGCGAGCTCAAGACCGATCCCACGAAGAAAAACGAGGCCGGCGCCTCCGGTGGTCCGGGCGAAAAGAGCGCCGCGGCGGCGGCGGCCGCGCTTGGTGCCGACGAGGACGAGGAGCTTGTCGATCCCGATGCGGATCGTCCCAATTTCGGCTCTGCCGGCGAAGTGGAAGCGGAAGAGGACGCCGCGGACGGCGCCGACGACGGCTTCGCGCAAGTCGCCTCGCGCGCCGGCGGCGGCCGCGGCGCGCCGGCGGCGCCGGTCAAGATCAGGAAGCCGCTCGATCCCGCGTATACGACCGCGATCATGATGGTCGGCTTCGTCGGCATGATCGTCGCCACGCTGTGGTTCGCGCGCGCCGAACTGGCCAAGCTCGTTCCGCAGTTCCAGGCGCTTTACGACAAGGTCGGCGTGGAAGCGCCGAGACCGGGCGACGGCCTCAGCATCACGGAATCCTCGAAGCGCCTGCAGCGCATCGGCGGCGTCGAGACCCTGGTGGTGCGCGGTTATGTCGCCAACATCGGCGACATTCCCCGCACGGTTCCGGGGCTGCGTCTCGAGCTCTACAACGAGAAAAAGGAAGTCATTCAGTCCGAGAGCGTGGCCGCGCCGGCGGCGCTGCTCGATCCGGCGGCTTCATCCGAGTTCGTGATTCGTCTGGAGCTTCCGCAGCTCAATCTGGCCAAGGGCGGCTACGCCGTCGTCTGGGACACCCAGGCCGAGAATTAGAGCACGTTCCGGCGAAGTGCTGCGCGCGGAGGCATCTAGGGATTCGCCCTAGAACTGCTTCATCAGGCGGCGCAGATAGTCCTGCTCGGCGGCGGGACGGGTGCGGTCGCTGGCGCGATTGCGGATCTCTTCCAGGATCGCGCGCACGCGCTGCGCCATGCCGGCGGTGTCCGGTTCGCGCGGCACGCCGCCTTCCACTTCATCGCCGCCCGAACGCCCCTGGCCGCCCTGCTGCTTGTAGCGGATCTGTCCCATCTCGAGCTGCGCGAGACCGCCGAGCCCCTCGTCGAACAGCGCTTCGGCCATCTGGCGGGCCGCTTCCGACATGCCTTCTTCAAGCGACGAGAGCGCCTTGCCCTGCTGGTCGACGCCCTGCTTCCACGCGCCCGCGCGTAAGGCGCCTTCGGCCTGGCGCATGGCGGCCGCGGAGTCCTGCAGACCTTCCGAGCTCTGCCCGGTCATCTGCTCCATCTGCTTCATCAGGCTCTCGAGTTGCTGGCGGATATCTTCCTGGCTCTGGGCGGCGTCCTTCGCCGCGGCTTCGCCGTTCTGGCCCTGCTGCTGTTGCTGCTGCTGGCCTTGATTGCCCTGCTGCGGCGATTGCCCCTGGTTGCCGGCCTGCTGCTGGTTCTGGCGCTGCTGGCCTTGCTGGCCCTGTTGATCGCGCTGCGCCTGCTTGAAATTCTTGTCCAGAAGCTCGGACTGTTTCTTGGCGATCTCGCGCATATCCTGCAGCATGCGTTCGGCCGCCTGCACCTGCTGGCTGTTCTGCTGGTTGCCGGCGGCGTTGTTGCGCAGGTCGTCGAGTTCGGCCTGCAACTCCGCGAAAGCTTTCTTGGCGTCGTCGTTCGAGCCCATCTGCGACAGCTGGCGCAGTTGCTCGGCCAGCTGGGCGATATCGGCCGAGCGCTGGGCGTTGTCTTCCTTGGCGCTGAAACTCGATTTCTGACTGCCGCCGTTCTCGTTCACCGCCTGCTGGTACTCCTCGACGGCCTGCTGCAGCTCGCTCACCAGCTTGTCGATTTCCGCCTGCGAGGCGCCGCGGTCGATGGCGTTGCGCAGGGCCTGCTCGGCGGCGCGCAGGCGCTGCTCGGCCACCGCGACGTTGCCGTCCTCGATGCGCACGGCCGAGTTCCACAGGAGTTCCGGCGTCGATTGCGCGGCCTGGTCCGGCGTTTCCGCGGTGAAGCGGAACCGCGTCGTCGACAGCGCGAGATGGACAAGCGGGTCCGCGCCGAAGCTCTTCGGATCGGCGAGGATCTTGTTCACGGCCTCGAGCGCGGGCGGCACGGCGTCCTTCGGATTCACGAACAGCCCCTTGCGCACGCGCGCCAGTTCGCGCGCGACGGGATGGGTGAACACGCGCTCGGGCAGCGTCGCTTCAAAGAGATCGCTGCGGCCCGTCAGGCCGGCGACGTCGGTTGCCACGAGTTGCACGCTCACCTTCATGCCGGCCCACGGCAGCGCCGTGAGATCGTTGAGCGAGCTTTGCTGGATATCCTTGGGCGAGAACGGCGGCAGTTGGATCGGGACCTCGATGGGCTTGGCGGCTTCGCCGCTCGGCACGCGGTGTAGAACCGCCTTCAGGCTCGCGATGCCGTAGTCGTCCTTGGCGTCGTAGTCGATGCGGAAGCGCCAGCGCGCGCCCTGATTCGGCGTCGTCGTGAACGCCACCGTGGGCGGCTTGTCGCCGATCCAGTTCACGTCCCAACCCGCGATCGTGCGCGCGCCGCTCCTGATCTCCAGGCGATCGGTTTCGCTGAGCGCCATTTCCCCGCGCTGGCTTTGATCGGCGAGGCGGTCGAGCTTGAACGTGTCGTCATCCAAAGCCAGCGACGCGTCGCGCGTCGCGCCGGTCACCATCACCAGAGCCTTGCTGCCGGCGGGAATATCCAGCGTCTCGGGACTCTTCGTGCCGGCGGGC
This sequence comes from Rhodospirillaceae bacterium, assembly GCA_041913245.1. Taxonomy (GTDB): domain Bacteria; phylum Pseudomonadota; class Alphaproteobacteria; order Rhodospirillales; family Rhodospirillaceae; genus SHVO01. The sequence continues at coordinate 16,665 of JAYSFT010000038.1, forward strand.
GCGGGTAGTTCGATATAGAGCGGCGAGCGGTTGGTGTAGGCGGGGGGCGTGATCCACAACTTCACCGCCGCGCTGGCCGCGTCGTCGCCCAGGAACGGCAGGAAACCGCGTAAGAGCCGGTCGTTCACATGCCCCCAGGCGCTTGCGAACCCGATGGCCAAAACGAGCACGACCACGGCGCGCGCCGCGAACCGGTCCCGGACCGCGACGCCGGGCGCCGGGCCCGCGTTGCGCAGCCGGTCGAGATCGTCCTTCGCGCGGCGCTGATGCAAACGCCACAGAAGCTGCTGGATCGCGTTGGAGCCGGCGGCGAGCGAATCCTCGATCGTCGTCAGCGGGCGGTGTTTGACCGGCGACAGCGTCTCGAGACGCACGCGCGCCTCGGTCCGTGTCGGCCACGCGAAGTCTTTCAGGTGGCGCGCTGTGAGAAAAGCGATGCCGGCGGCGGCGGCCAACAGGACCGCGATATGCGCGGCGAGGGGAAGGGCCGGCAAAAGATCGGTGAGGACGACGGCGACGAAGACGCCGATCAGCGCGGCGCTCACCCACAGGCGCGCCCATAGCCGTTCCCAGGCCAGCGCCAGCCACGCCAGCGCAAGCCGGCGCTGGATCGTCAGATCTTCACGCAGGTTGAGGCGAAGGTTCTCGGGCGCGTCGGACTGCATCCGGCCAGTCTATGGGTTTGACCGGGGGCGTTCAATGAAACCCCTGCAACGTCGGCGGGGCGTTTTGGACTATGGCGACATCCAGGGCGGCAACTGCTCCAGGGCCATCATCTGGTCGAAGGTGGGGCGTTTGCGCACCACCGCGAAGACGTTGCCCTTCACCAGGACCTCCGGAATCAAGGGCCGGGCGTTGTAGGTCGAGGACATGACCGCGCCATAGGCCCCGGCGGTCATGAAGGCGACCAGGTCGCCGGTTTCAACCTCGGGAAGCTGGTAGTCCTGCGCAAACCGGTCGGCGGTTTCGCACACCGGGCCCACGACATCCACCGGGGCGGCGCCGGCGGCCATGGGCCGCTCGTAGACCGGAAGGATCTCGTGACGCGCGCCGTACATGGCCGGGCGGATCAGGTCGTTCATCGCCGCGTCCAGGATCATGAAGCGGCGGGTCGTTCCGTCCTTCAGGCCGATCACGCGCGAAACCATCACGCCGGCGTTGCCGACGATCAGGCGGCCCGGTTCGAACGTGAGCTTGCAGCCCAGCTCGCCCAGGGTGCGCTTCACCATCGCCGCGTAGTCCGCCGGCGACGGCGGCGGCTCGGCGCTGTGGTCGTACGGCACGCCCAGGCCGCCGCCGAGATCGAGATGGTCGATGGGGATGCCCTCGCCGCGCAGCATGAGCGCGAGGTCGCGCACGCGCAGGAACGCGGCCTCGAACGGCGCGAGGTTGGTGATCTGCGAGCCGATGTGCACGGCGATGGCGCTCGGGATGATTCCCGGCAGCGCGCGCGCCTTGCGGTACAGCGCCGGCGCCAGCGTCCAGTCGATGCCGAACTTGTCGTCCTTGCGGCCGGTCGAGATTTTGTCATGCGTGCCCGCCGCGACGTCGGGATTGACGCGCAGCGCCACGCGCACCGTCTTGTTCAGGTGCGCGGCGGCCGCGCTGATGCGGCGCAATTCGTCCTCGGACTCGACGTTCATCTGGCCGACGCCCGTCGCCAGCGCGAGGCGGATTTCCGCGTCGGTCTTGCCCACGCCCGAGAACACGATCTTCGCCGCCGGCACGCCGGCCTTCAGCGCGATCTGGAGTTCGCCGCCCGAGACCACGTCCGCGCCCGCGCCGATGCCGGCCAGCGTGCGCACGACCGCGAGATTGCTGTTGGCCTTCATCGCGAAGCAGACGGTCACATCCATATCGCCGAAGGCGTCGCGGAACACGGTGTAATGCCGCGTCATCGTGGCGTGCGAATAGCAATAGAACGGCGTGCCGACGTCCTTGGCGATCTGCGGCAGCGGGACGTCCTCGGCGTGAAGGACGCCGTCGGTGTAGGTGAAATGGTGCATGGCTCTAAATCTTATGGGCGCGGATACGGCTGCGGATAGCTGGCGCCTTCAGGCACATCCAGAAGGCCTTTCTTGCCGCAGGCCGAAAGGCTCGTCAGCGCCAGGAGAAGGGCGAGGGCGAAAGCGCAATGTCTGATCATTTTGCGTTTCCTAAAAAGCGGTCACGCGCCGACTGTACCTGAGCGCGCACGTTTGCGGGAGCGGTTCCGCCGAAGCTGTTGCGGCTCGCCGCCGAGGCTTCCGCCGTCAGGACGGTGAAGACGTCCGCGGTGATCCGCGGCTCGACGGTCTGCATGTCGGCCAGGGTCAGCTCGGAAAGATCGCAGCCCTTGCTTTCGGCCAGCTTCACGACCCGGCCCGTGATGTGATGGGACTCGCGGAACGGCACATTCAGCTTTTGGGTCACCCAGTCGGCGAGGTCGGTCGCGGTCGTGAAGCCCGCGCTCGCGCCGGCCTTCATGCGCTCGGTCACGGGCTTCAGGTCCACGACCATGCCCGTCATCGCGGCCAGGCACAGCTCCAGCGTGTCGAAGGCGGCGAAGACGGCTTCCTTGTCTTCCTGCATGTCCTTCGAATAGGTCAGCGGCAGGCCCTTCATCACGGTCAGCAGCGTGAACAGGCTGCCGAACACGCGGCCCGCCTTGGCGCGCACCAGTTCGGCGGCGTCCGGGTTGCGCTTCTGCGGCATCATCGAGCTGCCCGTGGAAAAGGCGTCCGAGAACTTGATGAAGCCGAACTGCGCGCTCGCCCAGATCACCATCTCCTCGGCGAAGCGCGACATATGCATCGACAGGATGCTCGCCGCCGCCAGGAATTCGATCGCGAAGTCCCGGTCCGACACGGCGTCCATCGAGTTCGCCATGGGCCGGTCGAAATCCAGTTTTTCGGCCGTCAGGTGACGGTCGAGCGGGAACGACGTTCCGGCGATGGCGCCGGCGCCCAGCGGGCACTCGTTGAGGCGCTTGCGCGCATCGGCGAAACGGCCGCGGTCACGGCCGAACATTTCAACGTAGGCGAGCAGGTGATGACCGAAGGTCACCGGCTGCGCGGCCTGCAGATGCGTGAAGCCCGGCATGATGGTGCCGGCTTCGGCTTCGGCCTTGTCGATCAGCACGCTCTGCAGCTTCTTGATCTCTTCGTCCACCGTATCGATGGCGGCGCGCACCCACATGCGGAAGTCGGTCGCCACCTGGTCGTTGCGCGAACGCGCCGTATGTAACCGCCCGGCGGGTTCGCCGATCAGGTCGGACAGGCGGCTTTCGATGTTCATGTGCACGTCTTCAAGGCTGCGCTTGAAGACAAAGGCGCCCATGGAGATGTCTTTCTCGATCCGGGTCAGGCCTTCCTGGATCGCCTCGCCGTCGGTCTTTGAAATGATCCCTTGGGCGACGAGCATCGAGCAGTGCGCGCGGCTGCCGCGCACGTCCTGTTTGGCGAGGCGCTGATCAAATCCGACGGAGGTGTTGATTTCCTCCATGATGGCCGAGGGGCCGGCGGCAAATCGCCCTCCCCACATCTTGCTCGTCATATGTTAACCTTAGGTCTGAGGCCGCCGCTCGTCAGCCGGGCGCCGCCACGTAGGGAGACGATATGAAAAGTGTAAAACGCTTCGGTTTCGCGCTGCCGGCCTTTGGTTTGGCGGTGATTATCACCGCCACGGCGCTGGTGGCAAGCCGTCCGGGCTTCCAGCCCGTGACGCCCGCGGGCGCGGCCGAATCGGAGAAAATCGACCCCAAGGATTTCACCTGGCACGAGAAGCCGGTTCCAGCCCCCGCCACCGTCTTCAAGGACGCCAATGACGCCGACAAGACCCTGAAGGACTTCGGCGGCAAGGTCCTGATCGTGAACTTCTGGGCGACCTGGTGCGCGCCCTGCGTGAAGGAAATGCCCGCCCTCGACCGCCTCAACGCCAAGCT
>JAYSFT010000039.1:0-20567 GCA_041913245.1 Rhodospirillaceae bacterium
GAGGGGGAGGGTGGTGCAGGTGGCGCGCTAATCGAGAAGGTCGCGCTGGTCGGGATGGCGCCGGAACCAGGAGGTGGCATAGCCGCAGAGCGGCACGACCTTGAGCCGGCGGGCCCTCGCCTCGCCGGCCACATGTGCCATCAGGCGGCCGGCGGCGCCGGTGCCCCGCAGGGCCACGGCCGCCTCGACGTAGGGGATCAGCATCCGGCCGTCGGCGACGCGGTAGTTCGCGAACGCCACATGACCGTCTTCCGTCAGCTCGAAGCGGCCCTGCGCGGCGTTGTCGGCGAAGGCCCCGACCATGACGGCTTAGTGGCCCGGCGGATGCGATAGGCGTTCGACATAGGCGATGCCAACCGCGGACAGGATGAAGACGCAGTGGATGATGGTTTGCCACATGACGCCGGTTTCGGTGAACGCCGCGCTCGGGCTGCCGAGGCCGCCGGCTTCGATGAAGGTGCGCAAAAGATGGATCGAGGAGATCCCGATGATCGCCATCGCCAGCTTGATCTTGAGGACGCTGGCGTTGACCTGGTCGAGCCACTCCGGCTGGTCCGGATGATCGTTCAGGTGAAGACGCGAGACGAAGGTCTCATAGCCGCCCACGATCACCATGATCAGCAGGTTCGAGATCATCACCACATCGATGAGGCCGAGGACGATCAGCATGATCTGCTGCTCGCCGAAGGTCAGCGAATGCGTGACCAGGTGCCAGAGTTCCTTCAGAAACAGGAGCACATAGACGGCCTGGGCGACGATCAGGCCCAGATACAAAGGCAGTTGCAGCCAGCGCGAGGCGAAGATCAGGCCGGGCAGCGGACGCAGGCGGGGGCGTTGGGGACGTTCGGACATGAGCGGGTGCGATCAACGGGATTAGATGACGACCGGATTGGCTTTGGCCACCTGGTCAAACGCTTTCAAGGTCGCCAGGATCCCGGCCATATCCTTGAGGTGAATCATGTTGGGGCCGTCCGACGGCGCGCGATCGGGATCCGGGTGGGTTTCCATGAACACCGCCGCGACTCCGACGGAAACGGCGGCACGGGCGATGACCGGCGCGAACGCGCGGTCGCCGCCGGAACTGGTGCCCTGCCCGCCGGGCTGCTGCACGGCATGGGTCGCGTCCATCACGACCGGATAGCCGGTCTTGGCCATGATCGGCAGGCTGCGCATGTCGGTGACCAGCGTATTGTAGCCGAAGGACACGCCGCGCTCCGTCACAAGGATGCGCTCGTTGCCGGTGGATTCCACCTTCTTCACGACATTGGCCATGTCCCAGGGCGCGAGGAACTGGCCCTTCTTCACGTTGATGACCGCCTTGGTCTTGCCGGCGGCGACCAGAAGATCCGTCTGGCGGCACAGGAAGGCAGGGATCTGAAGCACGTCCACCGCTTCGGCCACCGGTTCGCACTGGTCGATCTCATGGATGTCCGTGAGGGTCGGCAACCCCAGGGTCTCGCGGATTTCCGCGAACACCGGCAGCGAGTCTTTCAGGCCGATGCCGCGCTTGCCGGACACGCTGGTGCGGTTGGCTTTGTCGAAGGAGCTTTTGTAGATCAGCCCCAGCCCCGCCTTGGCGGCGATTTCCTTGAGGGCCGAGGCGACTTCGAGGGCGTGGACGCGGCTTTCCATCTGGCAGGGCCCCGCGATGATCGTGACGGGGCGGTCGTTGCCGATGGTGAGATTGCCGACTGTAACTGATTTTGTGTTCATGGGTCCGGAATATAGTGCGTAAGCTGCATGGCCGCCATGCCTACGGGCAGGATTGCCGTCCGGAGAGTTATACTCAAGTCTCCCGCCGAAAGGAGAGCCCCATGTCCGAACATAAAGCCGTCGTCGCGTGGGCCAAACCCAGCCTCGACTTCCTCAAGGGCCGCTATTCGCGCGAACATACGTGGAGCTTCGACGGCGGCGCGACCGTTCTCGCCTCCTCGTCGCCCTCGGTCGTGCCGGTCCCGCTCTCCAACCCCGCCGGGGTCGATCCGGAGGAAGCCTTCATCGCCGCGCTCTCGAGCTGCCACATGCTGACCTTCCTCGATCTCGCCCGCCGCAAGGGATTCGCCATCGAGCGCTATCACGACGAAGCCGTCGGCCGTATGGCGAAAAACGCCGAAGGCGTGATGTGGGTTTCGGAAGTGATCCTGAATCCGCAAATCACCTACACCGGCGACAAGCGCCCGACCCCGGCGGAAGAGAACGACCTCCACCACGCGGCCCACAAGCTCTGCTTCATCGGCAATTCCGTGAAGACGGATGTCAAGGTGGCGACGGCGTCATAACCGTTCTGTCATCCCGGCGGCGGCCGGGACGACAGCAGGGTTAATTCCAGGCTCGCAAGCAGCTATATGCGCTTCCAGATCAGGGGGGCACGCCGTCTGCGCTAACCGCGCTTCGCCACCCACTTCGTGACCAGCTGGTCGGCGCGCGTGCGCACTTGCGGCGGGAAGCTCGCGCCGATGCGTTCGATGTCGGCGGTGAGCACGCCGCGGGCATTGGGATCGATGGCGTCGAGCTGACGGTTCTTGAGCGCGATCGAGAACCACACGTAGGAGATCACGATGTCGGCTTCCACGCCGCTGCCGTCGCGGTAAGCAACGCCGAGGCCAAGCTGGCCTTCGGGATGGCCGCTCTCGGCGGCTTCGCGGAACCACTTCACCGCTTCGACATTGTCATGGGGCACGTCGTCGGCGGTGGACAGAAGATTGGCCAGGAATACTTGCGCGCCCGTGTGGCCCTGTTCGGCGGCGCGGCGCGAAAGCGACACAGCCGATCCCTCGTCCTTCGGACCGCCAAGTCCGCGCGAGTGCAGAACCGCCAGGCCATAGCGTGCCTCGCGGATATCCTGCTCGCTGGCCGCCGCGTACCACTTGCGCGCTTCGGCGTAATCCTGCGCGATGCCGCGCGCGTCTTCATAGCAGCGCGCGAGCGCGGTCTGCGCTTCCGGGTGGCCCTTCTCGGCGGCACGCTTATACCACTTCACCGCTTCTTCGGGTTTCTTCTGCGGGCTGCCGAAGCCGCCATCCATGATCGCGCCGACGACATACTGCGCGAACGGCACGCCGTTTTCGGCGTAAGGCATCACCAGCGTCAGGGCGCGGTCGTAGTCGCCGCCCCGCAGCGCAAAATAAGCATCGTCCAGCGGCGCGGCGTGCGCGCCCCCGGAAATGAGCGACGTGGACGAGAGGAAAGAGAGGACGGCGGCCTTCGCGAAGAACTTTCTCATCCGGTAGGTCACCTTTTACCCCGTGGTTAAACCAGTCGGCTTTGCCTCACCGCCGCCGCCACGAAGGATGTGAACAGCGGGTGCGGATCATGCGGCTTCGACTTTAACTCAGGATGGAACTGAACGCCAATAAACCAAGGATGGTCCGGGTACTCCACCATCTCGGGTAGAACCCCGTCCGGAGACATCCCGCAGAAGGTCAGACCGGCGTCTTCCAACTGTTTTTTATAGTTAATATTCACTTCGTAGCGGTGGCGATGACGCTCGGCGATGGTGCGCGACTGGTAGATTTCCTCCACTCGCGTCCCCGGCTTCAGGGCGCACGGATAGGCCCCCAGGCGCATGGTGCCGCCCTTGTCGCCGCGCTCGGTGCGCTTCTGGACCTCGTTGCCCTTGACCCATTCGGTCATCAAGCCGACGACCGGATGCTTGGCTTCGCCGAATTCGGTCGAACTCGCGCCCGCGAGGCCGACGATGTTGCGCGCGGCCTCGATCACGGCCATCTGCATCCCGAAGCAAATGCCGAAATACGGCACCTTGCGTTCGCGCGCGAACTTCGCGGCCTGGATCTTTCCTTCCGCGCCGCGCTCGCCGAAGCCGCCCGGCACGAGAATCCCGTCGACGTGCTCCAGATGATTGACCGCGTCCTCGCGCTCGAAGATCTCTGAATCGATCCAGTCGAGCTTCACATGAACATTGTTGGCGATGCCGCCGTGCTCGAGCGCTTCGGACAGCGACTTGTACGCGTCCTTCAGCTGAATGTACTTGCCGACGATGGCGATGGTCACTTCGCCTTCCGGACGGCGCACGCGCTCGACGATGTCATACCAGCGCCGGAGGTCCGGCTCCTTGTCGACCGGCAGCTTGAAGTGCTTGAGCACTTCGCGGTCGAGGCCTTCGTCGTGATAGGAGATCGGCACCTGATAGATGGTGTCCACGTCCAGCGCCGGGATCACCTTCTCTTCGCGCACGTTGCAGAACAGCGCGATCTTGCGGCGGTCCGAAGCCGGCAACGGCCGGTCGATGCGGCACATCAGGATATCGGGCTGGATCCCGAGACCGAGCAGTTCCTTCACCGAATGCTGGGTCGGCTTGGTCTTGAGTTCGCCCGCCGCCGAGATGAACGGGATCAGCGTCAGGTGCATGTACAGGGCGCGTTCATGCCCGAGTTCATTGCCTAACTGACGGATGGCTTCCAGGAACGGCAGGCTTTCGATATCGCCCACCGTGCCGCCGATTTCGCACAGGATGAAATCCTCGTCCTGGATGTCGGACTGGATGAATTCCTTGATGGCGTCGGTGACGTGCGGGATGACCTGCACCGTCCCGCCCAGATAATCGCCGCGGCGCTCCTTTGCGATCACGTTCGAATAGATGCGCCCGGTGGTCACGCTGTCGGTCTGGCGCGAAGCCACCCCTGTGAAGCGCTCGTAGTGGCCCAGGTCGAGGTCGGTTTCGGCGCCGTCGTCGGTGACGTAGACCTCCCCGTGCTGGTACGGGCTCATGGTGCCCGGATCGACGTTCAGGTACGGGTCGAGCTTGCGCAGGCGGACCTTATAGCCGCGCGCTTGCAGCAGCGCCCCGAGGGACGCCGAGCAGAGACCTTTACCAAGAGAGGAGACCACGCCGCCGGTGATAAAAATAAAACGCGTCATGGGCGGCTAATGTAACTCATGTTGCGCGCGCGACAAGCGCCGCGCGCTGATCCGAAGAAGAAAGTTGTGGATGAAGCGGTGAGAGAGGTTCCTCGCACCGCCACGAGGCTATTTCGGAACCGTCGGCGCGGCCGGCTCGGTCGGAACCGCGGGCGCCGCGCCGGTTGCCGGAGCCTCGGAGGCCGCAGCGTCGGCCGCCGGCGTTTCGATGACGCTGTCGCTCACCTTCGGCACGGCCACGCCGCCGGCGGCGGCCGAGGGCGCCATGATCGACGTCGGGGTCGTATGGCTTTCGCGGGCCAGAAGCGCCAAAGTGATGCTGGTGGCGAAGAAGGTCAGGGCGAGGATCGAGGTCGCGCGCGTCAACGCATTGGGGCGCGAGCGCGGCTGCATCATCGCGCTCAGGGACACGCCGCCGCCAAAGCCGCCGCCGGCTGCGTTTCCCTCGGTCTTCTGAAGAAGAATAAGGAAAATCAGGACGGCGGTGACGAGCAGATGGAGCGCAAGAACGACGGTGGTCATGGATCCTCGGGGAACAAAAGCAGGCGACTTGTAATCTGTTCGACCGCCAATAGCTAGTCGCGTTTCAAATAGGGGCGCCCCGGCGAAAAAGCCAGCCTTCCCTGCAATTGTAATTAAATTTCAAATAGTTAAAGGCTAAGGGCGATAGCGGACCCCGACGACGCAATGCAGGGAGGCGAGTTGGTCCGCCTTTATCTGCATGTCCTTCTTGGGATTGAACTGACGCAGCGTCACCCCGGTCTTCGATTTACGCACCAGCCTGCGGATCACGGCGCGCCCGTCGGTCAGTTCCACGATCACGTTGTCCCCGACTTCGGCCGTCTCGGTCGGATCGACATAGACCAGCCAGCCGGGCTCGAAGGCCGGCGACATGCTTTCGTCAGGGATCGTCAGCGCATAAGCCGTCATGACCCGGCGCAGATAGGCGGGCCGTTCGGTCAATTTTGAGACCCTCTCCCGGTCGAGCCGCACGCCGAACGCCGCTTTCGCGGTTTCGACGATCGGCAAATCCTTGGCGCCGAAACCGCCCTGGCTCTTGGACATGAAGGTGAGATTGGGCGAGCGCCCCTTCTCAGCCTTCTCGACGGACGGGAAGATCACCGATGTCGCGATGCCCATCGCCGCGGCGAGCGCGTCGACCGTCGCTTGCGTCAAGGTCGAGGAGCGCTTGGTCAGGAAGTTCCTGATCGTGCCTTCGGAAATGCCCGCTTCATTGGCCCAACGCGCGACCTTGATCTGGCGCGCGATAATGAACCGCTGAAGATCCTGCCGGCGAAGATTAGTCGTCTGCTGTTGCTGTTGCAGTTGCTGCTGTTTTTTTCTCATGCGCCGCATCTCCGCTGATTGACTGCGCGGGTGTCACTCGCATTCCACTCGTGAGGCCGCCCGACCCGACGCCTCTGACGCCCCTGCCCAGCGGCGATTATAGCCGAGCCGGCCCGGCCGAAACAATATGCCGTATGAGCTTGCCCGCCCCCAGCGGCGCATTCTTCTGCGCGCCATACACGCTTTAGCTAAATGGGCAAAAATCCGTTCATCTATCCCGGGCAGCTTTCGACGATCCGCCAGAATTCGCCCGCATCCAGGCTGGCGCCGCCGACCAGGGCCCCGCGCACGTTCGCGGTCGCCAGGATTTCCTTTGCATTGGCGGCCTTTACCGAGCCGCCGTAAAGGATCCTGAGGCCTTCCGCGCCGCCGTGACCGGCCGTGAAAAGCGCCATGATCTGCCCATGAACCGCGGCGATATCGGCGGTCGTCGCCGTCTTTCCCGTGCCGATGGCCCAAACCGGTTCGTAGGCGATCACGATATTGCCCGCGGTCGCGCCGGCGGGAATCGAGCCTTTCACCTGCCGGGCGATGACGTTCGTGGTTTCGCCTCGCTCACGCTCGCCTTCCGTTTCGCCGACGCAGATGATCGGCGTCAAACCGGCTTTCATCGCCGCTTCGGCTTTCGCGCGCACGGCGGCGTCGGTCTCGCCGTGATCGGCGCGGCGCTCCGAGTGACCGACGATGACGAACTTGCAGCCAAGCTCGGCAAGCAGCACCGGGCTGACGTCGCCCGTATGCGCGCCCTTCTCCTTGGCGTGGCAATCCTGCCCGCCCACGGCGACCGGCGTTCCGTTTGTAACCGCAAGAACCGCCGGAATGAGCGGCGCGGGCGGACACAAGGCCACTTCGGCCTGAGGCGCCGCACCGCGGACCTGCGCGATGAGTTCGGCGGCGAGCGCCTGGGCCGAGGCCAGCGTGCCGTTCATCTTCCAGTTTCCGGCTATCAAATAGGACATGGGACTTCCTCCGTTGGAAGGTTGGTACCCCGGACGAAGAGCCGGCGCAATCTCTCTAACTCTACATGTTTATTGGAAAATTTGGCCGCGCGGCATGCTTGCCGGGCCCACCCCCCCAACCTATGATGCGGCCACCTTGCCGTCCCTTTCGCGGCGTACCTTTTTTTGAGTAAGACCCAATGTTCGACCAAATTCGCGACGCCGTAAAAAACAGCATCATCATCAAAATCATGCTCGGGGCCTTGATGGTCAGCTTCGGCATCTTCGGGATCGGCGATTTCGTCGGGACCGGCGGACTCGACCCCAATATCGCTCTGAAGGTCGGCAAGCGCGAAATGAACATGGTCGAATTCCAGCGCCGCTACGACACCCAATATGCCCGCTTCAAGGAATCCGTCGGCGGCCAGTTGCCCGACAGCGAAGCCATGCGCCGTTCGATCATGGACGCCCTGGTGGCCGAACTGACGCGTTCCAGCCTGGTCGAGGGCGCCGCGGACGATCTCGGCGTCATCGTCACCGACGAGCAACTGCGCAACGACGTCCGCAATATGGACGCCTTCAACGACGAGACCGGCAACTTCAGCCAGCGCGTGTTCGGCGAAGTCCTCGCGCAAAACAACCTGACCGAAGCCGCCTTCCTTGAAATGATGCGCGGCGAGCTTCGCCAGCGCGCGCTCCTGCAGCCGGTCGCCCTGGGCGGCGCGGCGCCGGGATTCCTCACTGACAGCCTGTTCACCTACCGCAACGAAGCCCGCTCGGCCGATACGCTGCTCGTTCCGACCAAGGCCATCGCGATCACCGAAACGCCGAGCGACGCCGACCTCAAGGCGCTTTACGACCAGAACCTCGCATCGTTCATGCGTCCCGAGTACCGCAAACTCTCCGTGCTCTCGATGCGGAGCACCGAGCTCGTGAAGCCGGACTCCTTCGCCGAGGATGAACTGAAGACCTACTTCGACCAGAACCCGGGCCGCTTCCGCACCGCGGAGAAGCGCCGTGTCGCTCAATTGGTGTTCGACAGCCAGGAAGAGGCCGACAAGGTGCGCGCGCTCGCCGCGCCCGGCGACACCCTCGCCGCGCTCGCCGCCAAAGCCAAGATCGGCGCGCCGATCGACCTCGGCGAACAGGCCAAGGAGTCCATCATCGGCAAGAGCATGGGCGCCGCCTACGATCTGCCGTTGAACGAGATCAGCCCGGCGACGCAAAGCGACCTCGGCTGGCACCTGTTCACGACCACGGCGATCACGCCCGCGCACGAAACGCCGTTCGAGGAAGCCAAGACGGCCATCCGCAAGCTCTTGTCCGAGGAGCGCGGCACCGACGCGCTGTACCGCGCCTCCACCGACGTGCAGGACGCGCTCGCGGCGGGGACGCCGATGAACGAGATCGCGGACAATCTGGGCGTCGCGCTCACGCAGATCGAAGCCGTCGACCAGTCGGGCAAGGATCCGGCGGGCACGCCGGTGTCCGGCATCGTCGATCCCCAGGGCCAGCTCGCGACCGCCTTTACCCTGCCCACGGGCGGCGACAGCGGCCTTAAGGATCTTCCGGGCCGCGACGGCTACTATGTCGTGAAGGTTGAAGGCGTCACGCCGCCGGCCGGCCGGCCCATCGAGGAGGTCCGCGCCGACCTTTCCGCCATGTGGCTGCGCGACAAGGCCCTCGTCGAAGCGCGCAAGGTCGCCGATAAAATCGCCGCCGAAGTCGGCGCCGCGAGCGACATGTCCTCCATGGGAACCAAGGACGGCAAGGTCAGCTACGGCCTGCTCACCGCGGTCACGCGCTCCGGCCAGCCGCTCGACCGGTTCCATCTGCTCGACACCGGCCGCCTCAGTGCGCCCATGCTCGCGAAACTTTTCGCGGCCAAGCCGGGCGAGGTCTTCACCGCCGATACGTCCGAGGGCGTCGTGGTCGCGCGCCTGAAGCAGGTCGTCACGCCGCAGGCCGTCGGCCCGCAAGCCCTCGTGCGCAATCAGATCGCCGGCGACCTGCGCAACGCCGTCACCGGCGACATCATGGAGCAGATGACCGCCGAGTTCTCCAAGCGCTACCCGGTCGAGGTGAACAACACGGTCGTCGACCAGATCGTCAAGACCGCGCGCTGAGGCGCGCTGAAACCGAGCGAGCCGAGTTCGAAAGCTTTCACGATGGATGTCTCTCCCGGCCGCGCCGTTTTCGACGAAGCCTACACGGCCGGGCGTTCTCAGGTCGTATGGGCGGAACTGCCGGCGGATATCGATACGCCGGTCTCGGTCATGCTCAAGCTGGGCCAGGAACGCCGCTTCACCGCGCTGCTCGAGTCCGTCACGGGCGGCACCACGCGCGGCCGTTATTCCTTCATCGCGCTCGAGCCCGATGTCGTGTGGCGCTGTAGCGGCGCGAGGGCCGAGTTATGCCGCAATGTGCGCGAAGGCGCGCTGCGTTTCGAGCCGGACGCCCGGGCCGCCCTGGCTTCGCTGCGCGCGCTCTTGAAAGAATCGCGCATCGACATGCCCGCGCACCTGCCGCCCAACTCGGCGGGGCTCATGGGATACATGGGTTACGACACCATTCGTCTCGTGGAGAACATCCCCGACAAGAACCCCGACACGCTGGGGATACCCGACGGCATGTTCATGCGCCCGACCGTCAACGTGATCTTCGACAACGTCGACGACGTCATGACGATCGTGGTGCCGGTCTATCCGAAACCGGACGTGCCCGCGGCCCTCGCGCACGAGATCGCCACCAAGCGCATTCACAACGTCATCGCACGGCTCAGCGCCGCCGTGCCGCACACGATCCCGAGTTCCGCGCCGCGCTTCGACGCGCCGGTCTCGAACAGCGGCCGCGAGGGCTATCATCGAATGGTGGAGCGCGCGAAGGAATACATTCGCGCGGGCGACATCTTCCAGGTCGTCCCGTCGCAGCGCTTCCGGCTGCCGTTCGCGCTGCCGTCTTTCGCGCTTTACCGTTCGCTGCGCCGCCTGAACCCCTCGCCATTCCTGTTCCATCTCAATCTCGACGGGTTCTCCATTGTCGGCTCGAGCCCCGAGATCCTCGTGCGGTTGCGCGACGGCGTCGTGACCATCCGCCCCATCGCCGGCACCCGGCCGCGCGGCAAAACGAAGGCCGAGGACGACGTGCTGGCCAACGACCTTCTCAACGACCCGAAAGAGCTGGCCGAGCATCTCATGCTGCTCGACCTCGGGCGCAACGACGTCGGCCGGGTCTGCAAACCCGGCACCGTGCGCGTCACCGAGCAGATGGTGATCGAGAACTACAGCCACGTCATGCACATCGTGTCGAACGTCGAAGGCGAGATCGATCCGCACTATGACGCCATGGATGCGCTCATGGCCGGGTTCCCCGCCGGCACCGTCTCCGGGGCGCCGAAGATCCGGGCGATGGAAATCATCGACGAGTTGGAAAGCGAACGGCGCGGCTTCTACGGCGGCGCCATCGGTTACCTGTCGGTCAACGGCGAGATGGATACCTGCATCGCGCTGCGCACCGCCTTGGTGAAGGACGGCGAGGTCGTCATCCAGGCCGGCGGCGGCGTGGTCGCCGACAGCGACCCCGAAGCCGAATTCCAGGAGAGCAACAACAAGGCCCGCGCCCTCGTCCGCGCCGCCGAGGAGGCCGTCCGTTTCTTTGGCGGCGGCAACACCTAAAACGCGGCTCGCCCCGTTTTGTAACGTTGCCATCTGTTACCCTCGGCTTCTTGCGCCCGCCTCCTGCCCGGCCTTAGTGAATCTCCATCACGATCATGGAGAGGAAGCCGATGAAGTGTCCCGCAGACAATGAAACGCTGGTGATGACCGATCGCGGCGGCGTCGAGATCGACTACTGTCCCAAGTGCCGGGGCGTGTGGCTGGACCGCGGCGAACTGGATAAGATCATCGAACGGAGCGCGGCCGCCGCGCCGCAGGCGCCGCCCCAGCCCCAGTATCAGCAGCCGCAGTATCAACAGCCCCCGCAGGGTCATCACCCGGGCTACCAGCAGGGCTACGGCCAGAAGCCCTACTATAAGAAGCGGGAATCCTTCCTGGGCGAGCTGTTCGACTTCTAGCGGCGGCGTTTCGGGAGCGAATTGGCGCTGTAATTAATAATTATTCTCGATATTATAGGGGGCTTCACGATCTGGATTGTCCCCCGATGCTCGTTGCCATCCCCGATGTCCTGACGGCCGCGCAGGTGGCCGAAGCCCGCAAAATTCTCGATGCCGCCGAGTGGGTCGATGGACGTGTCACCGCCGGTCATCAGGGCGCCCACGTCAAAGACAATGTGCAGTTGCCGCCCGGCAGCCCCGCCGCGCGTCAGGTCGGCGAAACCATCAACAATTCGCTGCGGACCAACAAACTGTTCATATCGGCGGCCCTGCCCCTGCATGTGCTGCCGCCGATGTTCAACAGTTACGAAGGCGGCCAGACCTTCGGCGCCCATATCGACGGCGCGGTCCGCGTCCTGCCCAATGGACAGAGGATTCGGACCGACTTGTCGTGCACGTTGTTCCTGAGTTCGCCCGACGACTACGACGGCGGCGAACTCATGATCGAAGACACCTACGGCACCAAGACCGTGAAACTGCCGGCGGGCCACCTCATCCTCTATCCGTCGACCAGCGTGCATCAGGTCACGCCGGTCACGCGCGGCCGGCGGGTCTGTTCGTTCTTCTGGCTTCAGAGCATGGTGCGCGATAACGGCCATCGCGCGATGCTCTATGACATGGATGTCGCCATTCAACGATTGAGCGTCGAGAGCCCGACGCATCCGTCCGTCATCTCCCTGACCGGGCTCTACCACAATCTCCTGCGTCACTGGGCCGAACTCTAAAGGGCGCTAGAACGCGCTCCTCGAGGTTTCGTTGCGCTTGTCGCCGCGCTTTCCCGCGCCGGCGTTGCCGGAATAACACCCCGCGCCTGAATAGTGTGCATCGCGGAACCAAACTCGCTCTCCGAGCGTCATTCCGCACGAATACCCATCGCGCCCGACTCCTCCGCCCGCGACCGCCGCGGGGCCGGGCCGGCGCGTAACTGGAACCGTTGTTGGTCATGTTGTTTCGGGCGCCGGTCAAAGGTCCTCACTTCAAATTGCGTCGCTTCTGCTTTGTCCTTGTCGGAATTCTGGCGGTGGGCGCCGGGATCGCGGTCCTGGAATCCCGCGCGTCCTATCTACAGGCCGGCTATCTGACCACGCGGGCCCGGAACATGGCCTTCGCCGTCCAACCTGGCCCGGCGCCGGACGCGCAGCTTCCCGCCGCGGGGCCATATGATGAGCGCCTCGGCTATACGGCGATCCCCGCGTTCACCCGGCGTCTGACCGCCAAGGGCTTCACCGTCGAACAGCAGGCGGCGCCGTCGGAACAGATGCGCGCTTTCGTCGCGGACGGCGGCTACGCGATTTACCGCGAGAAAAACCAGGCCGGGCTCAAAATCGTCGACCGCGCCGGCCAGCCGATCTACGCCAAGTCTTTCCCACAGTGGACCTACGCCGATTTCAAGACCGTCCCGCGGTTGATGGCCGACACGCTGGTGTTCATCGAGGACCGCGCGCTTCTGGACGACAGCTTCGGCCGGCGAAATCCGGCCGTATCCTGGAGCCGTTTCGCCGCCGCCGCCGCGAGCCGCATCCCGGGTTTGTCCGACCTCGCGCCGGTGCGCGGCGGCGCCAGCACGCTCGCGACCCAAATCGAGAAGTTCCGCCACTCGCCCGGCGGACGCACCGGCAGCGCCGGCGAAAAACTCACCCAGATGCTGACGGCCAGCCTGCGCGCCTATATGGACGGGCCGGACACCACGGCGGCGCGTCGGCGTATTCTTGTCACCTATCTGAACGCCACGCCTCTCGGCTCGCGCGCCGGCTACGGCGAGATCATTGGGATCGCCGATGGATTGGCGGCGTGGTTCGGCACGGATTTCAAGGAAGCCAACCGCGTCCTGTCGGCGGCGCCGCGGACCGCCAAGGAACGCGCGCGCAAGGCCGAAGTCTACAAACAGGTGCTCAGCCTGCTGCTCGCCCAGCGCCGCCCCGCTTACTATCTCGGCGCCGATCATGCCGCGCTTGAAAGCTTGACCAACCGTTATCTCGGCGCGTTGAAAGCCTCGGGGATCGTGGGCGCCGATCTCTACGAGACGGCGCGCGCCGCGAATCTGAAGTTCACCAAGAGGCCGCCCGCGCCGCCGCCGGTGTCATTCACCGCGCACAAGGCGGCCGACCTTGTGCGCACCGAGCTTCTCAACACGCTGCGCGTGCCCGGATTTTACAGCCTGGACCGCATGGATCTGACGGTGCAGTCCACCATCGACCGTACGGCGCAGCGCGATGTCGTGCGCGTGCTCGACCGGCTCGACGAGCGCGACTATGTGAAAAGCCTCGGCATGACCGGCGAAAACCTCCTGGGAAACGCCGATCCCGCGAAGGTCGCGTACAGCGTCGTGCTGTACGAGCGCGGCGAGGATCACCACACGGTGCGAGTCCATGCCGACAGCCTCAACAAGCCTTTTAATCTGAACTCCGGCGGCAAGTTGATTCTCGGATCCACCGCCAAGCTGCGCACCACGGCCACCTATCTCAACATCATCGCCGCGTTGCACGAGAAGCATGCCGGCATGGCGCCCAAAGCTCTGGCCGCCGCCGCGCAAACGGGCGCCGATCCGCTGACGGTCTGGTCCGCCGGTTATCTCCGGACCGCCAAGGATAGCTCGCTCCAGGCGATGCTCGATGCCGCCATGCAACGCACCTATTCCGCCAGTCCCTACGAGACCTTCTTCACCGGCGGCGGCCGGCACAGTTTCAACAACTTCAATAAAGACGACAACACCCGGACTCCGACTCTTGAACACGCGCTGCGGCATTCCATCAATCTGCCGTTCATCCGGCTGATGCGCGATATCACGCGCTATCACCTCGCGATGGATAACGAGGCGTTCGACGACGCCGATCCGGCGCGCAGCCGCGCCGCTTATCTGCGGCGCTTCGCCGACCGCGAGGGGCGCGAATACCTCGGCCGGTTCTACGACGACTACAAGGACCTTTCGCCCGACGCCGCCCTTGAAACTCTCGCCGGTCATACCCGCGCAAAGCCGCACAGCCTCGCCGTGGTCTTCCGCTCGGTCCGGCCGCTCGCGAGCGCCGCGGAATTCGAAGAGTTCCTGCGGGCGCGCGTGAACACGCCGCCGGACGCGAGCGAAGTGCAGGCGCTTTACAGGAAATACGCCATCGACCGTTTCTCGCTCATGGACCGCGGCTATATCGCCGGCGTGCATCCGCTTGAACTGTGGATGGTCTCCTATATGCAGAGCCATCCCGAGGCGGGCTGGTCCGAATACACCGTGGCCAGCGCCTATCAGCGCCAGGAAATTTACCGCTGGCTGTTCAAGACCAGCCGCAAGCACCGCCAGGACTCGCGCATCCGCATCCTGAAGGAAGAGGAAGCCTTCAACCGCGTGCTCAAGGATTGGCGCGCGCAGGGCTATCCGTTCGCGCAAATCATCCCGTCCTACGCCACCGCCATCGGCAGTTCCGGCGACCGCCCGGACGCCCTCGCGCGTTTAATGGGAATTATCCTGAATGACGGTCTCGACGTCCCCATCACCAATGTCGAACGCCTGGCTTTCGCCGCCGCCACACCTTTCGAAACGGAACTGGCTTACGCATCCCCCCGGGCGCCCGTCCGCGTCTTCGCGCCCGAAGTGGCGCGGACCTTGAAGCGCGCCCTCGTCGGCGTCGTCGACGGCGGCACCGCGATCCGCCTTCACAACACCTTCCTCGCGCCCGGCGGCGGACCGCTCGCCGTCGGCGGCAAGACCGGGACCGGCGACAACCGCTACAAGACGTTCGGCGCCGGCGGCAATTTGATCGAATCACGCGCGGTGGACCGCACCTCCACCTTCGTCTTCTTCCTGGGCGAGCGCTTCTTCGGCACGATCACCGCTTATGTGCCCGGCGAGGATGCCGACGATTACGCCTTCACCAGCGCACTGGCCTTGCAGGTCTTGAAGAGTCTCGCGCCGTCCGTGCAGCGCCTGATCGACTCACCGGCGGAGCGGCAGCAGCCGGCCGTGCATCCCGTGACCCCGATGCAGGAAGCGCGCGTCACGACGCCGTTGCAGGGCGTCGCGGACGGCCCTTCGACCGCGGGCATTGCGCGTTAAGCGTAAAAACTCCGCACCGCGTCCGTGACCCGCGCCATCTGCGCGCGATCCATCGAGGCGAACACAGGCAGGCGCAGGACGGTCTGGCTGATCCGCTCCGTCACCGGCAACGCACCGGCGGCGCGGCCGAACCGCCGCCCGGCCGGCGTTGTATGCAGCGGCGTATAGTGGAACGCCGCATCTATCCCGTTGTGTGCAAGGTGGGTCAACAGTTCGTGCCGTACGTCCGCATCCTGGGTCAGGAGATAGAAGATATGGCCATTGGCGGAGCCGAACGGCTCAGCGCCGGGCAGCCGGATATGGCCCGCCGCTTCCAGCGGCTCCAGCGCGCGGTGGTAGGCGCGGCAAATGTTCTGGCGCTTCGCCATGACCGCGCGCGCTTGCTCCAGTTGGGCAAGCAGGTACGCGCTGCTGATCTCATTCAAGTAATAGGATGAACCGACGTCGACCCAGGAATATTTCTGGATGTCGCCGTCCAGGAACTTCTTCCGGTCCGTGCCGCGGTCGCGGATGACTTCGGCGCGCGCGCAGTCCTCCGGGCGATTCACGATCAGCGCGCCGCCGTGCCCGCAGGTCGTGTTCTTGGTCCCGTGGAAACTGAAGCAGCCGAACCGGGCGATGGTGCCGACCGCGCGGTCGCGATAATCCGACAGCAAGCCCTGGGCGGCATCCTCGACCACGGAAAGCCGGGTATCCTCCGCGACCTCCATGATCGCATCCATCGCGCAAG
This sequence comes from Rhodospirillaceae bacterium, assembly GCA_041913245.1. Classification (GTDB taxonomy): domain Bacteria; phylum Pseudomonadota; class Alphaproteobacteria; order Rhodospirillales; family Rhodospirillaceae; genus SHVO01. The sequence goes on from JAYSFT010000039.1 coordinate 16,050, forward strand.
GCGTCCCGGCATAGTGGACCGCGACGATCGCGCGCGTGCGCGGCGTGATGGCGGCGGCGATCTTGGTCTCATCGATGTTGAGCGTATTCGGGCGCACATCGACGAACACCGGGACCGCGCCCCGCAATACGAAGGCGTTGGCGGTGGAGACATAGGTGAACGACGGCATGATCACCTCGTCACCTGGCTTCAAGTCCAGAAGCAGGGCCGCCATCTCCAGCGCGGCCGTGCACGACGGGGTCAACATCGCCCGATGCGCATTCAAGGTCCGTTCGAGCCAGCGCTCACAGAGACCGGTGAACTTCCCGTCGCCCGTGAGCGCGCCGGCCGCGAGCGCCTCCTCGACATAGACCCGTTCGCGGCCTACCGTCGTGGCGAGTGTAAAGGGGATTCTGTTGCTGTTCGGCACGAGGCTGAGACGCGGCGACATTGATCAGGAAAGCCCCCGCATACCGCCTGCCTCCCGCGCTCACTAGACGGGAGCCGCGTAAGGGAATCCCCTATCCGCGCACCCGCCGATTTCCGCTAGCCTTCGCGCTGGGATTGAAGTGAGTGAGGACACTGAATGAAGATTGCCGTCTGTGTTCCACCGCCGGTGGTCGACGCCTATGGGCATCTGACGCGATACGCGGAGAAGATCGCCGAAATCGCCGTCGAACGGAGGATGGACGTCGAGGTCCTTCGTTATTCCGACGACGACTTCCTCGCGCGGCTCTTCGCCAATCTCATGGACGAGGACTGCGTCGTCCATTTCCATTCGTTTCTGTACGACCTGAAAATTCATACCGCGCCGGCCGTCAAGAAAGTCCGGCACGCCCTGGAACTGGCCCGCGCGCGCGCCATCGCCACGGTTTCCGATCACCCTTTCTCCGATTTCATGCAGGAGATGGTGGGCAACGCGCATCCCAATACCAAATTCATCGTGATCGACAGTACGTTCCCCGACGAGATGCGGTTCATAAATCCGGCCCTCGAACAAGCCGAGTTCATTCATCAGCCCTTTGTCGCGCCGGTAAGCTTTGAGGACCGTCTGCACGTCGCGTACGAGCGGCGCGATTACGACCTCGTTTTGCCGCTCCTTCTCATCAACACGAGCAAGATGTGCCTCAAATCGCTCCTCGGAGAGATGAATGACGGCTGGTTTTCGCGCAGCATCATGGCGACCTACGAAACGGTGCGCAGCGATCTGTCGCTGAACCCGTTCCATGCGTTCAAGAGCATCATGCATTCCGAAACCGGAGCCGGCCTCGCGGACCTGCAACGCAAACATCCGAAAGTCGTGCCCGTCCTGTTGCGCGCGCTCAGCATCGTCGACGGTTATGTGCGGCACGAGCGCCGCACGCGCGTCGTCGGTTCGCTCCTGCGTGACGTCGGAGACCTGAAGGTCTCCGTCCTCGGCAAGCCCGTGGCGGGGCTGGAGATCGACGCGAAAGTCCGATTTCTCGGCCACCAGCGGGCCCCGGAAACCGCCGTCCTCATGGCGAATAGCCGGGCGGTCCTCAACTGCAGCCCCAGCTATCCGACAAATGTGCACGAGCGCGTCACCGTCGGCATGCTCTACGGCAGTTGCGTCATCACGGACACAAACCCTTGCATCGCCGAGAATTTCTCCAACGACGACTACGTGCCCTACGCGCCCGGATCGGACATGACCATCGCCGATATTTTCGCAACCCACGATGTTCGCGCCATCGCAGCCCGATCGCGGGACAAGGCGCGCGCCCATCCGGATCTTTCCTGGCAGGGGCACTTCGAGTCCATTTTGCAGATCGCCCGGGCATGAATTTCTTACCCCTTGAGTTGCAGGCTTGTGTTGCCTACACGCGCTAAAAATGCGACCCACTTCCGCGTCATGGCGTCTCCCGCAACGACAGAAGCCCTCGCGGCGATGCCCGCCGCGCGAGGCCACGTTCTTCCCGCTCCGAAGTGGGCGTGGGCCGGCGCGCTGCTGTTGTTCATCGGGCTGATCGGGCTCGACCGCCTCACGTTCCTCGCGCCGATCTATATCCAGGCCGTCACGCCGTGGAATCCGGTCCTCGGCGTCTGCGTCGCGGTCGCGCTGCTTCATCGGCGGGCGGGTATATTGCTGTCCTTCGCCGCCGCCGCCACATGCAGCCTCGTCGCGCCCGACGGGCCCCGGCCGTCGACGCTCGCGGTCCTCGACGGGATCATCACCGCGGTTCAAGCGGCCGCCATCGTCGATCTCTCCGCGATCCTCGCCCGGCGCTCGACCCAGGATCTGCTGAAGAATCCGCTCGTCGGCGCATTGCTCGCCGCCCCCTTGGTGGCGATGGTGGCGGGAATGGTCTACGTGCCCATCATCGCCCTGCTCGGCATCGTCCAGCCGGCGCACATCGGCTCGCATTTCGTCAGGTTCGCCGTCGGCAGCATTATCGGCGTGCTGATTTTCACGCCGCTGTTCGCGATCCGGCTCGTGCCCGGCCCGCAGGAGCGCATGACGGCCGGCCGCCTCATGGAAGCCGGCGCGCAGGGCGCGCTTGTCCTTGCCGCCGTCTGGGTGGCTTTCGGCGAATATCCTCAAACCGCCAGCCGCTACCTGTTCGTCGTCTTCCTGCCCATGATCTGGATCGTGCTGCGCTTCGGCGTGCGCGGCGCGATCATCCTCAACGCCCTGGTTCAAGCCAGCACGATCGCCTCGCTCGTGCTGGCGGGCCACCTGGAAGCGAACGTCACGCTTTTTCAGGCCCTGCTGCTCGTCCTCACCGCCTCGGGCTTCATTTTCGGGCTCGCCGTCGATCAAAGCAAGCTGGCGACGCTTCGCCTGCGCACGCGCGAGGAGGAACTGTCCGCGAGCCTGCGCGTGGCGGCGACCGGCGAACTCGCGGGCACCCTGGCCCACGAACTCGGTCATCCGCTCGGAGCCATCTCCAACTATGCCTCCGCGCTCAATCATGTCGTGCGCCGCATCGCGCCGGAGAATGCCGAGGCCGCGAGCATCGGGGCGAAGCTGGCGCAGGAAGTGGTGCGCGCCACCGACACGCTGCATCGCATGCGCGATTTCTTCCGCACCGGCGCCATGACGGTGGAGCCCGCCGACATCGGCGATATCGTCAAGGACGCAACCCTGCTTCTGAAGGATCGGCTGGGCCGCAACGCCATCAGCCCCTACATCGTCGTCCAGGGCGGATCGAATATCGTGCTCGGCGACCACGTTCAGTTGCGGGCCGTGGTCTACAATCTTCTCGTCAACGCCATCGATGCGCTGAAGCCCGTCGCGCCCGAGGCGCGCCTCCTGTCCGTCGTGGTCCGGCGCACCGCGGACTCCGTGATCCTCGAAGTCGAGGATTCCGGCGCCGGCGTCGCCGCGGACGTGCGTGACGACATCTTCGAGCCGCTCGTCACGACGAAGGAAGACGGCCTGGGCCTGGGTTTGTCCATGTGCCGTTCCGTGATCGACGCGCACGGCGGCGCGATCGTCCTTTCGGATTCTAAACTCGGCGGCGCCAGGTTCGTGGTGACGCTGCCGGCAGAGTACTAGGAGTTTTCGGCATGGCTATGGGACGCACCATCGGCATCATCGACGACGACGCGGCTTTGCGCGATTCTCTCGCGCTGGTCCTGAGATTCCGCGACTTCGACGTCGTCGAATTCGGCAGCGGCGAGGAACTGCTCGCCTCCCCCTCCCTTTCCCGGCTCGACTGCATGATTCTCGATCTGCGCATGAGCGGCATCGGCGGCCTCGAAGTCGTCGAGACATGCCGCGCGCGCGGCATCACCGCGCCGATCATCGTCGTCACCGCCTTCGGCAGTATCTCCTCGGCCACGCGCGCCCTGAAGTCGGGCGCCTTCGATTTCCTCGAAAAACCCGTGCTCGAGGATCAGATGATGCGCGTGCTGGACGACGCACTGTCGAGTTCCGACCGCGCGGCGGCGCTGCGCGCCGAACGCCATCACATCGAAGAACGGCTCGCCACGCTCTCGGGGCGCGAACGTCAGGTCCTCGAAGCGGTCCTGGACGGGCGCCACAACCGCGAGATCGCCGCCGCGCTGAATCTCAGCGTGCGCACCATCGAGGTCTATAAGGCGCGGGTCATGGAGAAAATGCGCGTCTCGCGGCTCGCGGAACTGATCCGCCTTTTCGCGCGCCTGGAGCCGGCGCCACACTAAGGGCGAATCACAAAAGAATAAGGGGCGCTCCGTCGCCGGAACGCCCCTCAAAATCATCTCGAACGTTTTAGCGCGCCGCGGTCTTCTTCGCGGCGCCGGCGGTTTCGAGCGCCGCCACCTTCGCTTCGGCTTCCTGCTGCGCGCGCTTGGCGGCGGCAGCTTCGCCGCTCAGCTGATCGGTCTTCGCCAGAAGCGAATCGCGTTCGGCCTTCAGCGACGCATGCGCGGAGCGATAATCTTCAACTTTCTGGTGCTGGCTGAAGCCGTAATAACCGGTCGCGGCGATCGCGACGACGGCAGCAAAGAGCACCGGACGAATAATAGCAGCTGACATATATAAACAACGCCTCTCACTATGAGTTGGATAAAGGGCCCCAACCTCGTTGTTAT
>JAYSFT010000040.1:0-20441 GCA_041913245.1 Rhodospirillaceae bacterium
TGAGAAGGATCATGTCGCGCACGCCGATGTCGGTGAGGATCTGCGCGCCCACGCCATAGTCGACGAGGCGCTTGGTGGTTTCTTCCTGGCCTTTCGCCTTCGCGCGAATGCGTTCCGAGAGGCCGCCCGAGATGGGATCGCGAAACAGGACGATCACGCCGCTGCCGAAGTCCGAGACCATCTGCATGGCGGCCTGGAGATCGCCGGTGCGCGCCGAGGCTTTGTCGAGCAGCACGTCGGGAAGGATATTGAGGTGATGCATGCGCACCATGGCGGGCGCGTTGCCCGACACCCTGCCCTTGACCAGCACCGGCAATTCGGCGCCGGACACGGAGTCCGCGTAGATTTTCAATATCCAGTCGCCGCCGAGGCCGGAGGTGAAGGGCGATTCCGCGAGCAGGCTCACAAGGCGCTCGGTCTTGCGGCGGTAGGCGATGAGATCGGCGATGGTGCCGATCTTGAGGCCGTGGAATTGCGCGAACTTGATGAGGTCCGGCATCCGCGCCATGGAGCCATCGTCGTTCATGATCTCGCAGATCACGCCCGCGGGGATCAACCCGGCGAGGCGCGCCATGTCGACAGCGGCTTCGGTGTGGCCGGCGCGCACGAGCACGCCGCCGTCCCTGGCCATGAGCGGGAACACATGGCCCGGGGTCGAGATGTCGGTATGGGTCGAGGCCGGATCGATGGCCACCGCGATGGTGCGCGCGCGGTCGGCCGCCGAGATTCCCGTGGTCACGCCCGAGCGCGCTTCGATGGAAAGGGTGAAGGCGGTGGAAAGCCGCGACTGATTGTGCGCGGGCATCAACGGCAGGCGCAGATGTTCGGCGCGCTGGGTGGTCAACGACAGGCAGATGAGGCCGCGGCCGTGTTTGGCCATGAAGTTGATGGCATCGGGCGTGGCCATCTGCGCCGGGATGATGAGATCGCCCTCGTTCTCGCGGTTCTCATCGTCGACCAGGATGAACATGCGCCCGTTGCGCGCGTCGTCGATGATCTCCTCGATAGAGGAGAGGAAATCCGCGTGAACAGGCAGCTTTTCGAGAGCGTCGGCCAAGGCGGTGCCTTCTACTTTTCAAGAGTCTCCAGAAGACGCGCAACATAGCGCGCCATCTGGTCGATTTCCATGTTGAGGCGGTCGCCGGCACGCAGGGCGCCGAAGGTGGTGACCGCCTGGGTGTGGGGGATGATGTTGACGCCGAAGCTGTCGCCGCCCACTTCGTTGACGGTGAGCGAGACGCCGTCGAGGGTCACGGAGCCCTTGGGCGCGACGAAGCGGCGCAGGTCCGCCGGCGGGACGATGGTGAAGCGCTTCGAGCCATCCTCGTCGCGGATGTCCGCGACGGTCGCGAGACCGTCGACGTGGCCCGAGACGATGTGCCCTCCGAGTTCGTCGCCGGCCTTCAGCGCGCGCTCGAGATTGACGCGCCTTCCGGCCGTCCAGACGCCGAGGGTGGTGAGATCCAAGGTCTCGCGCGAGGCATCGACCGCGAACCAGTCGGATCCCTTCTCGACCACGGTGAGACAACAGCCGTTGCAGGCGATGGACGCGCCGATGGCGACGCCGTCCATGTCATAGGCCGTGCGGATGCGAAAGCGCGCCGCCGCGCCGCCGCCCGGGACGGCATCCATGACGGCGCCGAGATCGGTGACAATTCCTGTGAACATGGGGCGGTATATAGGGGTTAGCGGGCCAGGATATCCAGTGTGTCTTCGCCGAATTTGAGGCTTTCCCGGACCGTAAAGCGGGGCATATCCCCCAAATTCATCAGTCCCATGGGATAAATCGAGGCCCGGCCGTCGCCGCCGATGACGCTGGGGGCCTTGAACCAGGCGACTTCATCGACAAGTCCCGCCCGCAGGAAGGCCGCGGAGACCTGCCCGCCGCCCTCGATCATGACGCGCGTCAAACCACGTTCGGCCAACGCCTTGCCGACCGCGACGGTGAAGGTCGCGTGGTCGGAGGCGTCCGTGAGGCCGATCATGTCGACGCCGCTGTGGGCGAGTTCGGCGCCGCGGGGCAAAGCAAGAGACTGTTCCGAGGTGATGACCCAGGTCGGGATCGCGCGCGCGGTTTTCACGAGTTCCGAATGCGACGCGAGACGCAGGCGCCGGTCGAGCACGACACGCACCTTGGCGCGGCCCTCGTATCCGTCCATGCGGCAGGTCAGAAGCGGATCGTCGGTGAGCGCGGTTTCCGAGCCGACGAGGATGGCGTCGTAGCGCGCGCGCAAGGCATGCACGGCGCGGCGCGCGCCCTCGCCGGTGATCCAGCGGCTTTCGCCGGAGGCCAGCGCGATGCGGCCATCGAGGCTGGTCGCGGTTTTCAGCGCGAACAGCGGGCGGCCCTGCACGGCCTTCAGGAAGAAGCCGGCGTTCAGGCGATCGGCCGCGGCCTTGCCCACGCCTTCGGTCACCTCGATGCCGGCGTCACGCAGGCGCGCGAGACCGCGGCCGTTGACGCGCGCATCGGGATCGGCGGTCGCGCACACCACGCGCGCGACGCCGGCGGCGACAAGCGCGTCGGCGCAGGGCGGCGTCTTGCCATGATGGCTGCACGGTTCGAGGGTCACGTAAGCGGTCGCGCCTTTTGCCGCGGTTCCGGCGCGCGCAAGCGCTTCGGTTTCCGCGTGCGGGCGGCCGCCGCCTTGCGTCCAGCCGCGGCCGACGACATGCCCGTCTTTCACGAGCACGCAGCCGACCGCTGGATTGGGCCAGGTGTCGCCGAGATTGCGCGCCGCCAAGCCGAGCGCGACGTCCATGAACTCGCGGTCGAGCGACGCGCGCGGCGGCATCAGTTCTGGTCGGGCGGGACAGGTTCCGTGAGGTTTTCCACGAAGTTCTCGAAATCCTTCACTTCACGGAAATTCTTGTACACGGAGGCGAAGCGCACATAGGCCACCTTGTCGAGCCCCTGAAGCGCTTCCATCACCATTTCGCCGATCACGGACGACGGGATATCGGACTCGCCCATGCTTTCCAGGCGGCGCTGGATGGAGTTGACCACGCGCTCGATGCGTTCCTCGTCCACCGGCCGCTTGCGGCAGGCGGTGATGATGGAGCGCGCGATCTTGTCGCGGTCGAACGGAATACGCTGGCCGCCCTTCTTCACGACCGTGAGTTCGCGCAGCTGGATACGCTCGAACGTGGTGAAACGCGCGCCGCACGCCGGGCACGAACGGCGGCGGCGAATGGCGGAGTTGTCCTCCGTCGGCCGCGAATCCTTCACCTGGGTATCCATATGCCCGCAGTACGGACAGCGCATGTCCCCGACCCCTTTATCCCCTGACGCCCGGCCTTGGCGGCCGGGTCCTATGAACTATAGTCCCTTTGTGAACGCTAATTATTGATAAATCGGAAAGCGGCGACACAAATCCTGGACCCGGCCGCGGACCTCGGCCTCGACGGCCCCGGTATTGCCCGGGTTGGCCGCCTGAGCGTCCATGACCTCGCAGATCCACTGGCCGATCTGGGTGAATTCGGCCGTCCCGAAGCCGCGGGTGGTCGCGGCGGGCGTGCCGAGGCGGACCCCCGACGTCACGGTGGGCTTTTCCGGATCGAACGGGATGCCGTTCTTGTTGCAGGTCATGCCGGCGCGTTCGAGTAGATGCTCGACCACATTCCCCGTCAGCTTCTTGGGGCGCAGATCGACCAGCATCAGGTGCGTATCGGTGCCGCCGGCCACGATCTCGAGACCGCCCTTGCGCAGGGTTTCGGCCAAGGCTTTGGCGTTGTCGACCACGCGCTGGGCGTAGACCTTGAACTCGGGCTTCAGCGCCTCGCCGAACGCCACCGCCTTGCCGGCGATGACATGCATCAGCGGGCCGCCCTGGAGGCCCGGGAAGATCGCCGAGTTGATCTTCTTTCCGAGGTCCTCGTTGTTGGAGAGAATCATGCCGCCGCGCGGGCCGCGCAGGGTCTTGTGGGTGGTAGTGGTGACCACGTCGGCGATGGGCAGCGGGCTCGGATGGATGCCCGCCGCGACCAGGCCGGCGAAGTGCGCCATGTCGACCATGAACAGCGCGCCGACGCTGTCGGCGATCTGGCGGAACGCCTTGAAGTCGATGATGCGCGAGTAGGCCGAGCCGCCGGCGATGATCAGTTTCGGCTTATGTTCCTTGGCGAGGCTTTCGACCTGATCCAGATCGATGATGCCGTCCTGGCGGCGCACGCCGTATTGGACGGCGTTGAACCACTTGCCCGAGATGTTCGGCGGCGCGCCGTGCGTGAGGTGGCCGCCCGAGGCGAGGTTCATGCCCATGATGGTGTCGCCCGGCTTCAGGAGCGCGAGGAACACGCCTTCGTTGGCGGGTGCGCCCGCGTGCGGCTGCACGTTGGCATAGGAGCAGTTGAACAGCTTCTTCGCGCGTTCGATGGCCAGGCTTTCGGCGATGTCGACGAATTCGCAGCCGCCGTAGTAGCGCTTGCCCGGATAACCCTCGGCGTACTTGTTGGTCAGCACGCTGCCGACCGCTTCGAGCACGGCGCGGCTGACGATGTTCTCGGACGCGATCAGTTCGATCTGGGTCTGCTGGCGCTCGAGTTCGAGGGTCAGCGACTTCATCACGTCGGGATCGGCTTCGGCGAGGCTCTGCGAGAAGAAGGGAGTAGACATTTCGGTCCTTACAGATGTTGACGTGCGGCTGGATTAGCCCAGCTTCTCCACGCGGCGGGCGTGGCGCCCGCCTTCAAACGGGGTTTCGAGGAACGTCTTGAGAAGCGCGCGCGCCCGATCCGCCGGCACGATCCGCGCGCCGATGGCCATGACGTTCGCATCGTTGTGCTCGCGCGCCATGCGCGCGGTCATATCGTCGTGCACCAGCGCCGCCCGGACACCCTTATGGCGGTTCACCGCGATGGAGATGCCGATGCCGGTGCCGCAGATCACGACACCGGCCTTGGCTTCATGGCTCTCCACGGCCTTGCCGACCGCGTGTCCGAAGTCCGGATAATCGACCGAGTCAGCGGAGTTCGTGCCGAGGTCCTTCACGGTGAAACCCATGCGCTTCAAGTCGCCGGTCATCAGGGACTTCAGTTCCACGCCGGCGTGGTCGCTGGCAATGACAATGGTGTCGCCGGGTTGAGCAATGTGCGCGTCGGACATTCAGGAAACGAACTCCTAATTAGTGGCGAAACAGTAGAACAGCCCCGCGCCGCCGGTGGCGACGAGGTTCTCCTGGCCGCAGCCTTTCGAGGCGTGCGCGGCGTTCCAGGAGGTGCCGTCGGCGCCGCCGCCCTGGCGGTCGTGATGGCCGAGGTTGGCGCTGCCGTCCGCGGCGCCGCTCGTCCAGTTCTTGCAGGTGTGATCGGCGCCGTCCGCGAACGCGCGGCCGTCGGCCTGGCTGCCGGTGAGAATGTCGTGGGTGTTCGGCATATCGCCGCGGCCGTTCACCACCGCACCCTTTTCCGTCAGCGAATTTTCTTTCGAGAGTTTGTTGTTGGCGCTGTGCAGGTCGTCGACACTGGTCGCGACCACGACACCCTTGGCGTTGATCCAGGGCCCCTTGCCGATACGGTCGCGGGCGTTCACGGGCGTCTTGCCGTCCGCCGACAGTCCGCTGAGGTAAGCGCGCCATTCCTTCTTGCTGCCCGCCTTGGTCGCCAGAGCCCCGCAATGACGGTCGGCGCCTTCAAGGCCGCCCAGTTCCGCGCCCTTGCCCGGACCGGCGCTGGTGATGAAGAAACTCATCTTGCCGGCGTCCTGGGCCATGACGGCGCCCGAAAGCAGCGTGGCAGCGGCGAATGCGGCGGCAAACAACGTCTTGCTCATTTCGGCCTCCCTGGGGGTTTCTCGGCGGGCCTGGAAACCGACCCGCGCCGACAGGACCGATACCACATCTGGATGAAAGCTGCCAATCACACACAAGATGTTATATCAATTGTCCTTTCAATGGGTTAGCAGGTCCAGGCGGACCGTCTTTGCGCAACTTGGCCTTCAGCTTGCGCAGGGCGTTCATTTTGAGGCTGTAGGCGCTGGTGGCGATCGATCCGACGACGGACACCTCGGTGTTCGTCACGGGGTCGAGGGCCGAGACCTTCACCGCGTTGCCGATCGCAACAATCTCGAACAGGACCTCGGGCAGTTCGGGGTCATACTCTGGATTTTTTTGGGGGTCCGACGTGGTCACTTGAACTCGCGCGCGCCTCTTATCACTCTGTCCATTCTATCACATCGCACAGGTGACGATTGCTTAGAAAGCTTGCCCGCGGCGTCATGTATCTCACGGGCTTCATCGCCCTCGCCGTTCTTCTCCCGCTCGGCTGGCTGTGGCTGTCGGCTTACAGGGCGCTTCCCGCACACGATGGCTTTGTCGTCGCCAAAGGCGTGTCCGCGCCGGTGACGATCGTGCGCGACGCGCGCGGTATTCCGATGATCACGGCGGCGTCCGAAGCGGACGCCTATTTCGCGCTGGGCTATGTCCACGCCCAGGACCGGCTGTTTCAAATGGAACTCATGCGCCGCCGCGGCCAGGGACGTTTGTCCGAACTGATCGGCGCCGCCGGCCTTTCGCCGGACCGCACGATGCGCACGCTGGGAGTCTACCTGCGGGCGGAGGAGGATTTCAGAAACCTCGCGCCCGAAACGCAGGCCGCGTTCGAACGCTATGCGGCCGGCGTGAACGCCTGGCTGGGCGAAGGCAACCCTCTCCCGCTCGAATATAATCTGCTGTTCTTCAAGCCCGAGCCGTGGACACCGGCGGACTCGCTGGTGTGGCAAAAGCTGATGGGCCTGTCGCTGTCGGGCAATTGGGACGACGAACTTATCAACGCGGCGCTCGTCGCCAAGCTCGGCCCCGAAAAAGCCGCGGCGCTTTCACCCGGCGCGCGTCCGGAAGATCCGGTCACCATGGCGGGCCTCGCGCCGGTGCTGCGCGATCTGCCCGCGAACGCGCTGCACGCGGCGATGACCGCGGTCATCCGTCCGACCGACGCCTCGAACATCTGGGCCGTATCGGGCGCGCGCACGCAAAGCGGAAGTCCGATCATCGCCAACGATCCCCATTTGGGCTTTCAGGCGCCGAGCGTCTGGTACTTCGCCGGCATCAAGGCGCCGGGCCTGGAGATCTTCGGCGCGACCGTGCCCGGCGTTCCCCTGCACATGCTCGGCCACAACGCCGATGTCGCCTGGGGCATCACCACCACGCACAGCGACACCAGCGATCTGTTCATCGAAAAGCTGACACCGGACGGCGGCTCCTACGAAACACCCGACGGCCCGCGCGCCTTCTCGGAGCGCAGCGAAACGATCGCCGTGCGCTTCGGCGACCCGGTCACGCTGACCGTGCGCGAAAGCCGCCACGGCCCCATCGTCACCGACATCCTGCGCCGCCCCGCCGGCATGAACGATCTCATCCCCGAGCCTTACGCACTGTCGCTGTCCGCCGCGCTGTTCGCGCCGCAAGACCGTTCCGCCGACGGCGTCTACGGCATGAACCACGCCAAGGACGCGCCGGCCTTCATCGAAGCCGTGCGCCTGTTCCATGCACCGCACCAGAACATGATGTTCGCCGACCGCACCGGCGCGATGGGCTATGTCGCCCCGGGCCGCGTGCCGCTGCGTAAGGCAGGAAATGGCCTCGTTCCGGTTCCCGGCTGGGACGGCACGCACGATTGGGCGGGATGGATCCCCTTCGACGAGCTTCCGCGCGCCTCCGGTACGGACCGCGACGTCATCATCAACGCCAACAATAAGATGGTGAGCGACACCTATCCCAACCTTCTCGCCGCGCGGTGGCCGGACCCCTATCGCGCCATGCGGATCGCCGATGTGCTTTCGAAGGAGAAGATCGTCACGGCCGACGCGACGGCGGAACTCCAGCTCGACATCGTCTCCGTCATGGCGCGCGAGATGCTGCCGTTGATGGCGGCACGCACCACCGCCAAGACGCCGCAGGAACGCGAGTTGCTCGAACGCCTGAAGGCCTGGGACGGGACGACGGACGCCGGCCGCCCCGAGCCCCTGATGTTCGCCGTGTGGATCGAGCGCGTGAAGACGCAGATCCTCGCCGACGATCTTGGCGACATGATGCGCACTTTCGGCGGCGCAAGGCCCGAACTCCTGCGCACGATTCTGACGGCGGATCAAAGTTGGTGCGACGATCTCGCCACCGCGGAGACCGAAACCTGCGAAGCACAGCTTTCAGCCGCGTGGTCGCAGACGGTGGACTGGCTGACGGCCCAAGGCGCGCCCGGCGAGTTGCGCTGGGGCGACTTCCATCAGGCGACCTTCGGCCATCTTCTGTTCGAGAATTTCCCGCTGATCGACGAACTGGGCCTTCTGCGAATTCCTACCGGCGGCGACAACTTCACGGTGAACCGGGGAAGCTTCGCCGCGTCCGTCTCCCCCCGTCCGTTCCGCCACTTCCACGGCGCGAGTTTGCGGGCGATCTACGACCTGAACGACCTGGCGCAGTCCCGGTTCGCCCTGGCCGGCGGGCAGTCGGGACATCTTTTGTCAAAGGATTACGGCTCGCTTCTGGTCCCCTGGGCCGAGGGGCGGTATTTCACCGCCCCCGCCGAGGCCTCGGCGGCGCGCCGTCTAACCCTCCAGCCGAGCCCGTAAAATTGCGCTTTTTCCAGGCCCCGGCCGCCTTGTCGCCCGCGTCCGGACCATCTAAATTGTCCATTAAGGTTTGGGGCGTGAAATAGCCTGTCGCTTATCAGGTTTTAAGCGGTCAGGTTTTAGCGGGTTTCGGGTATGGCTGAACGGCCGGATTTTGGCGGCGGCGCCGGCGGCAAGGGCAGCGCGCCGATCATCATCAAGCGCGTCAAGAAAGGCGGACACGGCCACCATGGCGGCGCGTGGAAAGTGGCGTATGCCGACTTCGTGACGGCCATGATGGCCTTCTTCCTGCTCCTGTGGCTGCTCAACGCCGTGACCGAGCAGCAGCTCAACGGCGTCGCCGACTACTTCACCCCGATCGCCGCCTCGACCCGCGAAAGCGGTGCCGGCGGGATGCTCGGCGGCCAGGCGATCGGCGAAGGCGCCTCGCAGAGTCAAACCGGCTCCACCGCCGCCGTCGTTCTGCCGCCGCCTTCGATCGGCTCCGGCGGCTCGGACCTCACGGACCCCGCGGAAAGCGCGCGCGTCGATGAAGAAGCCATTCGCGCGGCGCAGGAAGCCAAAGAGCAGAAAGAATTCGAGCAGGTGCAGAACCAGCTCAAGCAACAGATCAGCGGCGTGCCGGACCTCGCGCCCCTCGCCGCCAGCCTGATGGTCGACAACACGCCCGAAGGCGTGCGCATCCAGCTCATGGACCAGGACAAGGTCGATATGTTCGAGCCGGGCAGCGCGAACATGTATCAACGCAGCAAGGACTTGCTGAAGCAGGTCGCGCAAGTGATCCGCAAGATGCCCAACAAGGTGAGCATCACCGGCCACACGGACCCCTCCACCGCGGTCGATCCATCCGGCTACACCAACTGGGAATTGTCGTCGGACCGCGCGCTGGCGACCCGCCGCGTGCTGCTCGAAGGCGGCATCGACGACCGCCAAATCGGCAAGGTCGTTGGCGTGGCCGACCGCGAGCCGCTCGACCGCGCGCAACTCCGTTCGCCGCGCAACCGCCGCGTTTCCATCGTGCTCCTGCGCGCCGAGGACGTGAAGGCCGACACCTTCGACCGCCTTCCGAACTTCCTCGAAAAGGCCGCGCAGTCCGCGCCGATCAACGGCGCCGCGGGCGAGACCCTTGCCCCGCCGACGCCCTGACAAAATCGTGAGCCCCGGAACACCCTTGTTTTCCCGGGCGTTACCGCGCTTGCCAGGAATGACACGGCCCTCCACACTGGGCGTGGGTAGCAGGCCGTAGGTAACGCGGGTCATGGACCATACACCTCTTAAACGGCCGCAGTTCTTTTTCACCACGGCGCCTTTGCCGTGCCCGTACCTGCCTGACCGCCTGGAGCGCAAACTCGTCACCGAACTTTCGGGCCCCGGCGCGGAAAATCTGCATGAGGCCCTGGCGCGTTCCGGCTTCCGCCGCAGTCACTCGATCGCCTACGCCCCGGCCTGCCCCGGTTGCAAAGCCTGCGTGCCGGTGCGCGTGGTGGTCCGGGAATTCAGCCGCAAGCGTTCCCTGTCCCGTCTCTGGAAGGAGAATTCGGACCTGGTCGCCACACGCGTGCCGGCGCGCGCGACCACCGAGCAATACGAACTGTTCGCGCGCTATCAGCAGTCGCGCCACGCCGGCAGCGACATGGCCTTGATGGGCTTCTACGAATACAGCGCCATGGTCGAGGACAGTCCCATCGATACGTTCATGGTGGAGTTCCGCGACCGCGCCGGCGTTCTCATCGCGGTGTGCCTGACCGACCGTACCAGCGACGGACTTTCGGCCGTCTACAGCTTCTTCGAAGCGGCCGGCAAGCGCGACGGACTTGGCAACTATGTCGTGCTCTGGATGATCGAACAGGCGCGCAAGCTGGAGTTACCCTACGCCTACCTCGGCTATTGGATCGTCAACAGCGCGAAGATGGCTTACAAGGCGCGCTTCCAGCCGCTCGAATGCCTGGGCCCCAACGGATGGCGGCGACTGGACCCGCCGCTCTGACGGCGCCTTTTGCGCACACCAAAAAAAACGGCTGGACCGGCTCAGGCCGTCTTGCGGCGCATCAGGCCCGCGAAACCCACAAGCGCGAGGCCGAGCAGACTGAGCGCTCCCGGCTCGGGAACGATGTCGCGCCGGAAGGTCACGACCAGATCGTCGTAATCGTTGTCGTCGCCCAGGATCGGAAGTCCGCCGCCGGCGTCATCGAAGAAGAACGCCCAGGTGTGCGAATTCGCGTGATAGAAAATATCGATGCCGCCCTGCATCCGGCCCGGCAGCCCGCCGCTGGAGAAGCCGTCGGTGTACTGGCGGTTGTCGTCCGAGGCGAGCAGGAGATCGGTGCCGTTGGCGTTGAAGTAGAACAGGCGCTCGACGGGGCTCGCCGCCAGTTCGTAAATCGTCCCGCGCCCCGCCGCCGCGCCGAAAATCTCGGTGCGATTTTCATGCGCCATGTCCGATGTGCCGAACGCGTTCCGGTACGAGGAGGAGCGCAACATCAGCGTCAGCCGTCCGCCCACGCCGAACGGGCTCGGCGGGCCCATGTTTTCGCCGAGATACGACCAGCCTTCCGTGTTCGGCGCGATCGCCGAAATGAACAGCGCGTCCTCGACGTGACTTCCCAGAATGGGCGCCGCTTGCGCCGGACCGGCCGCGAGGGCGCAAAACAAAGCGAAGGTTGCAGCGGACAGAATTTTCCTCGACATCGACTCTCCCTCCGATTGTTATGACCGCGTTCCCCGGTCCTGTTTTTGTCTGAGCGAGCGCCGATAAGACGTGCAACGGCCATGCCATCGCGGGCGAATGCAGCGATTTCAAGAAGTTCGCCCGCCTCGGCCGCGGCGAAAAAAAGGCGGGTGTAAAACACCGACCGAACCACGGCGCGACGGCCGGGACGTTGCGCGACGCGCGGTTGTGAAAAGCCGCGGTCAGCCGCCGTGACGCTGGATGTAGTTGCCCGAGAACTCGGCGAACGACATGAGCCCTTCGGTGTCCTTCACGATGATGGAACGGCGTTGCAGGCTCACCAGGCGTTTCTCGCGCAGGCGTCCGAGCACGCGGTTGATATGCACCGGCGAAAGCGCGGTGGCATCAGCCAGGTCGCTTTGCGTCAACGGCAGCGCGCAACTGAGCGGGCGCGGCGCTTCGGCGTTCTGGAGACGAAAGCACAATTCCGACATCAGATAGGCCACGCGCCGCACGGCCGGACGCCGGCCGACGTTGGCGAGCCACTCGCGCAGGACGCCCTCGTTGATGAGCGTGAGGGACCACAAGGCGCGGCCGACGCGCGGATAGCGCTCCATCAGCGCGGCCAGCGACAGGTGATCGATGTGCGTGTAGGTGCAGGGCGACAAGGCGGCGATGCTGTAGCCGCTGTCGGCGCCGAGCATATGCTCGCCTTCGCAAAGATCGCCGGGCACCAGAAAATCGGTGATCTGGCGGCTGCCGTCCTCGAGGATCCGGTAACGACACGCGAGGCCGGAAAGAACGATGTGTGCGCCGGCGCTGCGCTGGCCCTCGCCCAATATGGGACGGCGCGCGCCCGCTCTCTGGACGTTCTTTGTAGCCTCGACGACCGCCTGCCGCTCGATTTTCGTAAGCCGCTCAACGCCCTCAAGTCTACGAACGAATGCATTCGACATAACGCGCCTACCAACAATCATAGGGAATAGGACACGCCAAAGCGCTCGCCGCGCCACAGGTCGTCTGGTGAATTCCCCTAAGCCCCGCTCGAAAGCTAACCCAAGGGCAGAAGTCGAACATTGTCGTAGGTTAAGGTTTGCGGCAGGGCGCAAATGCTAAGACTGCCTATGCTATGAATAAGAGGCACCGAGGGGGCGCGGCTCGCTCGCCAAAAACGTGCGAAGCGCATGCGGCTCGTAATGGACCCGGATAAACACGCGATAAGATTGACATGCCCCGCCTGCGCGCGGGCGGGATCGGTTCTGCGCGTCGATGGCGCCGCGGGCGCGGTCCGCATGCTGCATGACTTGTCGGCTGGGTTCCTGAGCATCGACGCCGGATCGAAGGACGGCCCACGCATCGTTTGCCAGACATGCCGCGTCCGCGCGGACGAACATTCGGCTCACTGACAAACAGGACGGCGCGCGGTCCTTTCTCACTCCACTGTATGCGTTTGGCGGGCGCCGCCCACGCGCTCGGCGTGCGCGGAACCTCATGCGATTTCCAACGCCTCAATCTGAAAAGAGTTGCCGCGCAGATACCCGCGCCGCGCGCAAAAAACCGGGAACTTTATGGTGTACGCGTTAGCCGCTAAATGCCTAGCCGCTGAACGGGCGCTCGTCGCGCGAGAAGCCTTTCGGCGGCAGGCGTCCGGCCTGCGCGCGTTCGCCGCGCCAGTCCTTGAGGTCCGTTTCGACCCGTTCGCGGTCGCCCGATTTCCACGACAGGCCTTCCTTGTAGTTGAAGACCTTCGCGTCGGCGCAGCCGCCGTCCTTGTATTTTTGCAGGATCACGCCGCGGCCACGCGCCATTTCCGGCACTTCGGCGAGCGGGAAGATCAGCAGCTTGCGGTTCTCGCCGATGATCGCGACGGAGTCCCCGGGTTTGCCGAGCAGATCGCCACCGCCGCCGGAGGTTCCCGGCAACAAGGCGCACACGCGGCCCTTCTCGCCCTCGGCGAGGTTGAGGCACTGTTTGCCGTTCTTCGTCTGCGCGAACACCTGTTCGGCCGGCACGATGAAGCCGCGGCCTTCGGAGGATACGACAAGGAATTTTTCCTCGCGGTTATAGACGCGCATGGTCAGAAGTTCGGCGTCGTTGGGCAGATCCACCAACAGGCGGATGGGTTCGCCGAAGCCGCGCCCCAGCGGCAGGCGGTCGGCGGCCACCGTATAGAAACGCCCGTCGGAGCCGAAGAACAGGATCTTGTCCGTGGACTGCGCCTTCACGGCAGCCTGGAAGGCGTCGCCTTCCTTGAATTTGAGATCGCCGCCGCCGGCCAGCACGTCGTCCTTGTGGCCTTTCATCGCGCGGATCCAGCCCTTGGCCGACAGGACGACCGTCACGGGCTCCTTCTCGATCAGCGCTTCGATCGGCACGATCACGGCGCTCGGCGCTTCGCTCAAGGTGGTGCGGCGCTTGCCCAGCGGCGTGGACTGGCCGAACTGTTTCCTGGTTTCCTTGATCTGCCAGGCGATCGTCTGCCACTGTTTGTCTTCGTCCTTGAGCAGCGCGTTGATTTCCTTGCGCTCGTCCGACAACGACTTGTGCTCGGACTTGATCTCCATTTCCTCAAGCTTGCGCAGCGAACGCAAGCGCATGTTGAGGATCGCCTCGGCCTGGGTGTCCGTGAGCTTGAAGCGCTTCATCAGCACGGATTTCGGCTCGTCCTCGGTGCGGATGATCTTGATCACCGCGTCGAGGTTCAGATAGGCGATCAGATAGCCTTCGAGGATCTCGAGGCGGCGCTCGATCTCGGCCAGGCGATGCCTGGACCGGCGGACCAGCACCACCTGACGATGATCGAGATAGGACTGCAGCACTTCGCGCAGGTCCATGACCCGGGGGATACCGTCCGCGCCGAGCACGTTCATGTTCAGCCCGAAGCGGATCTCGAGGTCGGTCTGGCGGAAGAGCTGCTCCATGAGCTGCTCGGCTTCGACCGTCCGCGACTTCGGCTCGAGGACGATGCGCACTTCCTCCGTGGACTCGTCGCGGATGTCGGCCAGGAACGGAAGCTTCTTTTCGTCCATCAGCGCGGCCACGCGCTCGATCAGCTTCGCCTTCTGGACCTGGTACGGAATCTCGGTGATCACGATCTGATATTGACCGCGGTCGAGCTTTTCTTCCTGCCAGCGGGCGCGCACGCGCAAGGATCCGCGCCCCGTGCGATAGGCTTCGACGATGGTCTCGCGGCTTTCGGTGAGGATGCCGCCGGTCGGGAAATCGGGGCCGGGCATGAGATCGACCAGCGTCGCGATCTGCGCTTTCGGCGTCTTGATCAGGTGCAACAGCGCGTCGCAGATTTCGCCGAGATTGTGCGGCGGGATATTGGTGGCCATGCCGACCGCGATCCCGGCCGATCCGTTCGCGAGCAGATTGGGCACCGCCGCCGGCATGACGACGGGCTCGCTCTCCTCGCCGTCGTAGGTCGGACGCAGGTCCACCGCGTCCTCATCCAGGCCTTCCATGAGCGCCTGGGCGTAGGGCGTCAACTTGGCCTCGGTGTAGCGCATGGCGGCGGCGTTATCGCCGTCCACGTTGCCGAAGTTACCCTGGCCTTCGACCAGCGGATAACGTACCGCGAATTCCTGGGCGAGACGCACCAGCGCGTCATACACCGCGACGTCGCCGTGCGGATGATACTTACCGATCACGTCACCGACGACGCGCGCGCACTTCTTGAAACCGCCGCTCGGGTCGAGGCGCAGTTGGCGCATGGCGTAAAGAATGCGCCGGTGCACCGGCTTCAGACCATCGCGCACGTCGGGCAGCGAACGGGACACGATCGTCGACAGCGCGTAAGCGAGATAACGCTCACCTAACGCCTCGGCCAGCGGGGTCGGACGGATATCTTCAATGATGGGCGCGGAAGCGGTCGGTTTTTTTGCCATGCGGGCGAGAGAATAGCGATCCAGATCAAAAAAGCCATATCAGCGTTTAGATTTTGAACCTCTCGGCGAATCTCACGCGCGAAGCCGGCATTTTCCGCTGGTGCGGGCCGAAGACGTGGGCCTCGAAGAAATATCCGGTCAGGGCCAGGCCCCGCACGATGTCCGCGTCGCCGACCTCCGCCTGCTCGCTTTTCAAGAATGGCGGCAGGGCGAAAAGTTTATCCACATAGGGCGCGCCCGCGCCCCGCGAGACCGCACGCCCGCTGCGAGGCGAAACATATACAAGATCATCCGTGGTTCCGGTCGCGGCGCAGCTGCGCAGATCGAGGCCGTAGCCCATGTCGCGCAGGAGCGCCATTTCCCACAGCACGTACTCGGCCTCCCAGCCCGGCGCGCCGAGATGTTCGAGGAGACCGAGGGTGTGGCGATAGACGGCGCCGTGCGGCTCGCGTTCGGGCAAAGCCACCTCGACCATGGCGCAGAGGGCGCTGAGGCCCGCCAACGCGGCGGGCGAGGATAAGGCGCCGGCCGCGAAATTATGGACGGGCTCCAATGAATAGGTGCCGATGTGGGTATCGAGGCGGCCGCGCCAGCCGGCCTTGACCACGTTGCCGGGCTGGAGAAGCGCGCGCGCGGCCTTGCCGCTGCCGCCTTTGACAACGCCCGCGTGTCGTCCTTGAGTCTCGGTCAGAAGACTCACAATGGCGTCATGCTCGCCCAAGCGGCGAACCGCGAGAACGATGCCGTGATCTTCCCAACTGATGGCCATCGGGAAAGTCTAATGCGCCGCGCGGAAAATCGGAACCGATGTTGTTTTTCCCCCTCCCTTTCAGGGGAGGGAATATTGGAATTGGCCTCTATGTAAAGCGCATGAAGATCACGCCGATGCCGACGATGACGCCGGCCGTGCCGAGAAACATCAGAAGATGATCAAGGTTCCGTTGCGGCAGGTTTTGCCCGCGCCGGATCACAAGAAACGCGAGGGCGACGACCCCCACCACAAACGACAACACCCCAAAGACAGCCACTCTCGGCTCCCCGCTCGACGACTGCTCCCCGCTCCGCATCAAAGCGGACTTAGGCGTTGAAGTCGAGCCCCCAGGCCGCATAGAGGGCGCGGTCTTCGTTCCAACGCTCGTTCACTTTCACATGCAGGAACAAGTGAACGCGGCGGTCGAACATCTTCTCGAGCTCCTTGCGGGCCGAGGCGCCGATGGTCTTGATGCGCTGGCCGCCGTTGCCCAGGACGATGGGCCGGTGGCTTTCGCGCGTGACGTAGATCACCTGCTCGACCCTGAGGCTGCCGTCCTGCTTTTCTTCCCAGCGCTCGGTTTCCACCGCGCAGGAGTAGGGCAATTCCTGCTTGAGATTCAGGAACAACTTCTCGCGCGTGACTTCCGCCGCCAAAAGCCGCGACGGCATGTCCGTCACCTCGTCGTCCGGGAACAGCCATGGACCGGGCGGCGCCATGCCGGCGAGCGCCTCGCGGATGCGCTCCAGACCGTCGCCCGTGAGGGCGGAGACCATGAAGATTTCCGTGAACACACCCGTCGCATCGAGACGCCGGGCCAGTTCGAGAAGCTTGCCCTTGTCGGCGAGATCCACCTTGTTGAGCGCCAGGAGCGCCTTGCGGTTCGAGGCCTTGAGATCGGCGACGATGCGGTCGGTGTCTTCCTCGCCGCCGGGTTTGCCGGCCTTCACCGCATCGACCACCAGAAGCACGATTTCCGCGTCCGCGGCGCCGGCCCAAGCCGCGGCAACCATCGCGCGCTCGAAGCGCTTCTTCGGCTGAAAAATTCCCGGCGTGTCCACAAAGACGACCTGAGACGCGCCGAACATCGCGATGCCGCGCACCAGGGTGCGCGTCGTCTGAACGCGCGGCGAGACGATGCTGACCTTCGCGCCGACCAGCGCGTTCACCAGCGTGGACTTTCCGGCGTTCGGCGCGCCGACCACGGCCACGAAGCCGCAGCGTGTCGATTCCAATCCGTCTTCGGCGTCCTGCGTCATGCCTTCTTCTCGATCAGCTGCGCGAGCAGCGCGGTGGCCGCGGCCTGGGTGGCGAGACGCTTGGTGCGTCCCTTCCCGAGGACCCGCGGAAAGCCTTCCACGGCCACGCTCATTGTAAACGACGGCGCGTGCGCCGGGCCCGATGCTTCCACGTCCTTATACGCCGGAAGCGGCAGACCGCGGCCCTGCGCCCATTCCTGGAGCGCCATTTTGGGATCCTTGGGCGGCCCGGCCGCGGTGTCCATGGCCGGCGCCCAGTGCTTGGCGATGAACGCCGCGGCCTTGTCGAGGCCGCCGTCCAGGTAAAGCGCGCCGATGACGGCCTCGCAGGCGTCGGCCAGCACCGCCGTCGCGGCCGGGTCCAGCCTCTGCGTCGGCGCGATCTTGAGATGGCCGGAGAGGCTGATGGTTTCGGCCACGCGCGTCAGCTCCGCCGCGCTCACCAGCGCCGCGAGCCGGGCCGCGAGCGCCCCCTCGTTCTCGTCGGGGAATTTCTGCAACAACGCTTCGGCGATCACGAGCCCGAGCACCCGGTCGCCCAGGAATTCCAAACGCTCGTTGCCGATGGTGTTGGATTTGCCGCGCACGGCCCCCAGCGCGCCCCGATGAGTCAGCGCGAGCGTCAGCAGGCTCGGGTCCTGGAACCGATGGTCCAGAACCTCTTCCAAGGGATGGCGGCGGATGGACACGGCCCTAGTGGATGCCGTTGAAGAAGCGCTCGAAGCGCATCGCGAACGGCCAGCGCCAGATTTCCCACAGGCGCGCGCTGCCGTCGGTCGAGAAGAAGATGAACTCCGCGCGGCCCACGAGATTCTCGGCGGGCACGAAACCCACGTCGGCGCGGCTGTCGAGCGAGTTGTCGCGGTTGTCGCCCATCATGAAGAAATGCCCGTCCGGCACTTTGTACTCGGACGTGTTGTCGTAATGGCCGTGGTCGCCGTCTTCCAGGATCGGGTGTTGTTTGCCGCCGGGAAGGGTCTCGTTATAGAGCGTGAAACGCACCACGCTGCCGTAGGTGTCGCGGTAGGTGTATTCATCCACCCGCTGGCGCTCGACGAGCTGGCCGTTGATGAACAGGCGGCCGTCCTGCATGCGGATGGTGTCGCCCGGAAGACCGATCACGCGCTTGATGAAGTCGGTCTTGCCGTCGGCCGGCGTCTTGAACACCACGACGTCGCCGCGCTGCGGCGCGGATTCCAGGATGCGGCCGGAGAACGGCGCAGCGCTCAGCGGAAACGAGTGCTTGCTGTAGCCGTAAGAGTACTTCGACACGAACAGATAGTCGCCGACCAGAAGGGTCGGGATCATCGAACCGGACGGGATGTTGAAGGGCTCGAAGGCAAAGGTCCGGATCACGAGGGCGATCAGCACCGCGTACACAACCGTGAGCAAGGTCTCACCAAGACCTTCCTGCTTTTTCGCGCTCATACTGCTGATACCGGATTTCGTCATAAGTGTTGGAACGTCGCCCAGCCGTGACCAAGGCGCGGAAGGGCCGGATGAAGCCAGCGGGAGCCCCTAAAGTCAAGGGAATGGGTCACAGGCGGCAATCTCCAAATATACGTCTGACCTGAGTTACTTAACGTCCGGAACGGCGGAAATGATCACCAGGGCCTCCGCCATGGGATATTCGTCGGTGATGGTGAGCGCGATCTGGGGGCGCATACCGGCGGGAATGAGGGACTGAAGATGCTTCGCCGCGCCGCCGGTCATGACAATGGTCGGCTTGCCCGAGGGATCGTTCACAACACCGAGATCGCGCCAGAACACCCCCGCCCGGAACCCGGTCCCAAGCGCCTTGGACGCCGCCTCCTTGGCCGCGTAACGTTTGGCGAGCGTGGCGGCGTAGGCGTTGCCCGCGCCCTTGCGGCGTTCGGCCTTGCGCTTCTCGACTTCGGTATAGATCCGGTCGACGAACCGGTCGCCGAACCGCGCGAGGGTCTTCTCGATGCGGCGGATATCGATCAGATCATTGCCGATCCCGACGATCATGCGGACCGCGCCGCGTCCATGGCCGCGCGCATGCGCCGGATGGACGCCGCGAACCCCGTGAAGATCGCCTCGCCGACGAGGAAGTGGCCGATATTGAGTTCGGCGATGGTCGGAATGGCCGCGACGGGTCCCACCGTCTCATAGCTCAGCCCATGGCCGGCATGGCACTCCAGCCCGATCCCGTGGGCATGAGCCGCCGCATCCTGAATGCGCTTCAACTGCGCGCCCCGGGCGGCGCCTTCGGCTTCGCAGTAGGAGCCCGTATGGAGTTCCACGACCGGCGCGCCCATGGCGCGGGCGGCATCGAGCTGACGCGGATCCGCCTCGATGAACAGCGAGACGCGGATGCCCGCGTCCGACAGCCCGCGCACGAAGGGCGCGAGATGGCCCTGCCCGCCCGCGGCATCCAGCCCGCCCTCGGTCGTACGTTCCTGGCGCTTTTCCGGCACGAGGCAAACCGCGTGCGGCCGATGCCGGAGCGCGACGGCAAGCATCTCCTCGGTCGCGGCCATTTCGAGGTTCAAGGGAACCGTGAGATCGCGCATCAAGGCTTCGATGTCGCCGTCCGAGATATGCCGCCGGTCTTCGCGCAGGTGCGCGGTGATTCCGTCCGCGCCGGCTTCCACCGCGAGCAACGCCGCACGGACCGGATCGGGATGAGCGCCGCCGCGCGCGTTGCGCACGGTCGCGACGTGATCGACGTTCACGCCCAGACGAAGAGGATCCTGCCCACTTAAAGTCATCGTTATGCCTTGGGATGATGCGGCGTCTTGTTGAAGCGAAGCGCGCGCTCGAGGTGCATGGCGCGGATCAACGGCTCAAGGACGAAATAGGTCGTGAACCCGACCACGAGCGCGAGCGGGATGCTGCCGACCGCCATCGGCTTCAGGACCGGCCAGATGCTTTCGGCGAACAGTTCCATGTCGAAGTTCAGCACCGCTTCCGTGAGGTGCTTAAACATATTGATGAAATCCGGGTTTGACGAGGTCCGCCCGCCCAGAAGCCATGCGCCCGCGTAATAGGTGCCGAACCAGATCGGCGGCGCGGTCCACGGGTTGTTGGCGAAGGTTCCGACCGCGGCCCCCACCAGGCTGGCGCCGAAGATCCAGGCGACCGCGAGGGCGGCAAAGGTGTGAAGGCCGTAAAACGGCGTCATCGCGGCCGCGACGCCGAAAGCCAGGCCCGAGGCGATGCTGCGCGAGGTCCCTTCCATGCGGTGCAGACGGTACCAGTAGTAGAGCGAGGCCCGCTTCCAGCCGATGCGCGGCCAGAAAATACCGCCGACCTTCGCACGCAGGCTCAGCTTTTGACGGCGGCG
>JAYSFT010000041.1:0-20134 GCA_041913245.1 Rhodospirillaceae bacterium
AGGTGAAGCTGTCCATGAAGCGTGTCGATCAGGCCACCGGCGCCGACATCGACGCTGGCGGCAAGGACGGCGGCGAAACGCCTGCCGAATAAGGCGCGTGCGTAAACCGCTTCCCTTTCCATTCGTGATCGGCCATCGCGGCTCGCCGCGGACGGCGCCGGAGAATACTCTGGCGTCGTTCCGACAGGCGGCCCGCGACGGCGCGACGTGGGTGGAGTTCGACGTCTCGCTGACGTCGGACGGGCGCGCAGTGATTTTTCACGACGACGACCTCGACCGCACCTCGGACGGCGCGGGGCCTCTGGCCGCCACGCCGTTCGATGCCTTGCGGAATTTGGACGCCGGCAGCTGGTTCAGCCCCGCCTTCGCGGGCGAGCCGGTGCCGACCCTGGAAGAAGCGCTTGAGCTGTTCAGCGAACTCGGCCTTTCCTTCAACATGGAAATCAAGCCGGACCGCGGCCGCGAAGTGGAAACGGCGGAAGCCGCGCTGGTCATCGCGCGCGACTGCTGGCCTTCCGACGCGCCCGCGCCGCTGATCTCCAGCTTCTCGCGGGCGTCCGTGGCGACGGCGAAGGAAGTGCAGCCGGGCTGGCCGCGCGACCTTCTGTTCGACCGCGTCACCGACGACTGGAAAGAGGTGGGCGCACAGCTCGGCGTGATTTCTTTTGGCGCCAATCATCAGCATCTGACTGCTGAAGCGGTTGGCGCGATGCACGAGGCCGGGTATGGCGTGATGGCCTACACGGTGAACGACACCGAACGGGCTAGAACGCTGAAAAGCTGGGGTGTGGACGGGATTTTCACGGACATTCCCGCCGCCATGCTGAAGGCTTTTACATGACGGCCCCGGCTTCACTCCTTGGTTCACTCGCACGGGCGGCTTATATTTCCGCCGGGAGCGTGCGGTTTGGTACAGTAGGAAAATGAAAGCACTAAATCCGATTGTTCTGGGCGGACAGGAAGTCCTGCCGATCATCGAAGGCGGTAAAGGCGTAAGCGTCTCCAACGGCCAGTCGTCCGGCGCATGGGCCGCGGCCGGCGGCGTGGGAACCTTCTCGGGCGTGAACGCCGATTCGTTCGACGCGCGCGGCATTGCGATCCCGCAAACCTACAAGGGCCGCACCCGTAAAGAGCGCCACGAAGAGCTGATCAAGTACGCGATCGAAGGCGGCATCACCCAGGCGCGCATCGCGCACGAAGTCCGCGGCAACGCGGGCCGGCTGCACATCAACATTTTGTGGGAAATGGGCGGCGCCGAGCGTGTGCTGTCCGGCGTGATGGAAAAGTGCCGTGGCCTCATCCACGGCGTCACCTGCGGCGCGGGCATGCCGTACCGCCTGGCCGAACTCGCCGCGCACTATGGCATCTACTACTACCCGATCATTTCCTCGGGCCGCGCGTTCCGCGCGCTGTGGAAGCGCGCCTATCACAAATACGCCGAACTGCTCGGCGGCGTGGTCTATGAAGATCCGTGGCTCGCGGGCGGGCACAACGGCCTCTCGAACTCGGAAGACCCGAAGAAGCCGGAAGAACCCTATCAGCGCGTCGCCGCGCTGCGCACCGTCATGAACGAATGCGGCCTGCAGAACGTGCCGATCATCATGGCCGGCGGCGTATGGTGGCTGTCCGAGTGGGAACACTGGCTCGACAACCCCGAGATCGGCCCCATCGCGTTCCAATTCGGCACGCGTCCCTTGCTCACCAAGGAAAGCCCGATCTCCGACGAATGGAAGCGCCGCCTGGTCACCTTGCAGCCGGGCGACGTGCATCTGCACCGCTTCAGCCCGACGGGTTTCTACTCATCGGCCGTGCACAACGGTTATCTCTCGGAACTCGAACACCGCAGCGAACGCCAGATCCCGTTCACGCCGGAACCTGTCGGCGCGCACGACACCGCGTTCAACATGGGCGTCAGAAAACGTGACGTCTATGTGACCGGCCCGGACAAGATGCGCGCCCAGGCCTGGCTCGACCATGGCTTCACCGAAGCCATGAAGACGCCGGACTCGACGCTGATTTTCGTCACCCCGGAAAAGGCCGAGGAAATCCGCGCCGATCAGATCGCCTGCATGGGCTGCCTGTCCGCCTGCTCCTTCTCCAACTGGTCGCAGAATGAAGAAGGCTCGACCGGACGCAAGGCCGATCCGCGCAGCTTCTGCATTCAGAAGACGCTGCAGAACATCGCACACGATGGGAATGTCGACGGCGAACTGATGTTCGCGGGCCACAATGCTTACCGCTTCGGCCAGGACCCCTGGTACAATGACGGCTTCGTGCCGACGGTGAAGCAGTTGGTCGAGCGTATTTCGACCGGCTGGTAAGCGGGTCAGCCCTTCATCACGTTTTTGATCTTGGCGTACTCATGTTCGAGGACGCCGTAGATCACCGTGCTCCACCATTTTCCGCGCGCCTGGTGGACGTCGCGCAGCAGGCCCTCGCGCGCCATGCCGGTTTTCTGCATGACGCGGATGGAGCCCTTGTTCTCGGGGCTACACTGGGCGCTGACGCGGTGCATTTTCAACTGTGAGAAGGCGGCGTCGAGCAGCGCGCCGGCAATCTCGGTGCCGAAACTCTGTTTCCAGAAGCGCGGCGCGACGCCAAAGCCGATTTCGGCCTGGCGTTCGGCCGGGTTGGTGATCTTGATAACGGCCTCACCGATGATTTCACCGGTGTCTTTCCGCGTGACGGCGAGGAAATAAGCCAGCCGCGGCTTTGCGGTCTGTTCGTTCACGACCCATTTGAGGAGGGTATCGAGCTGCTGCACCGTCGGCGCTTCGCTGCGCTGATACTGCCAATAGGCGGCATCATTCACATACTGGAAGACGCTCGGGATGTCGGCCACCACATACTCGCGGATGTGGAGGCGGCGCGTGGTGATCGGCAGGGAAAGCGCGGGAGCGTTTATCATAGCCCGCGAATCGTACGCGACTTTCTGGATTATCGCGCCAGGTATTTTCCGATGAAGTCCTCGATCTCGGGGATCGAGAGGCCTTTCGCCTTCAATTCGGCGCGAATGCCGCGCAGATCGACATTGGCGTAGTTATGCGTGGCGGCCGGCACCTTGTCGGAGGCATCGACGATCCGGAAATCGAAGTCGCGCACGGGACCTTTGTAGACTTCGTAGTGCAGCACCTGATCAACTTCGTTGTTTGGCGTGAACGTCAGGACCGTGGGCTTGAGGTCGTAGAGGTCCTTCGGCTGCACGTCGCAGGCCGCGGCGAGGATCAGTTCGTCGCCGACCTGGCAGGTGCGCGCGGCTGCGCCGTTCAGGATGCAGCAGCGCGAGCCGGGTTCGCCGTAGATCACATAGGTCGATATGCGCGCGCCAGAGTTCTTGTTCCAGATCTCGACGAATTCGCATGGGTACAGGCCAGCCAGGGCACCATGCTCCGGGTCGAGGGTGATCGAGCCGTGATAGTGAAGGTCCGCGCCGGTGACACGAATGCCGTGGAGTTTGGCGCGAATGACTTTGACCATCAGAGGAACGCTCTTCTTATATGCGGTGCAAAATTTCGGGCGGCACCATACGCGTTTTGTCCGGTGGGTAAAGGCGGGGCCTCGCTTGCTTCGGCATAGCAGCCCTCGTAAAGTCGAATGACCGACGGAACATTTGATGAACATCCCAGGATTGTCAGACCTACTCGGAACTACCGCGACGGGCGGCGCTGAAATCGACCTCAGCAACCCCGGCCCGGTGCGTTCGCAAGTGCGGCCGCCGCCGCAGGTCGTCACCGCTGCTGTTACGCGCGGTGTATGCCGTTGGCTAGGCGATCTCGGTTTCTCCACTTTGATGGAATTCAAGCTCGGCAACGGTCGGCGGGCCGACGTGGTCGGCCTCAACGAAGCCGGCACCATCCTGATGGTGGAAGTGAAAAGCACGCCGGAGGATTTCCGGGGCGATGCGAAGTGGCTCGAATACGTGCCCTACTGCGACGCCTTCTCCTTCGCCGTCCCGCCGTACTTCCCGTGGCAGATCCTGCCGGAGAACGTCGGCGTGGTGATGGCCGACGCCCACACCGCCGCGATCATGCGCCCGGCGCAGCAGCATCCGCTGCATGCGTCACGGCGTAAGGCGTTGACGTTGAGGTTTGCGCTGTCGGCGGGCCAGCGGCTGGCGAGTGTGGTGGATCCTAGGGTGTAGCTTCCGCGGCGGCCGCTTTGCACGTTTGCGGGTCTCCCGTGTACTCACACACCGTCTTCACATCTGGGTCAGGTATGACGTTACGCGCCGCGTTGACACAGCCCCACGCTTGAGGGACGGGCACCGTCGATCCATCGGCGTCAACTAAAACATCTCTCGTCCGGTCTTTGAATCGACAGAACTCAAATTCGCCGACTTGATAGTGTCCAGGAAGATCTAGAATCACGCCGAGTGTGTCGTAATCTAAAGCGAATGACGGCTCGTTACGAACGTCCAAAAACATCGTGAGCTGCGCGCCGAGACCAACTGACCCTTTTACCCAGCGGCAATCTTCGATTATGCGAGGGTCGCCCTTGCAGCTTTTAAGTTCATCCGCCGCTATCGCCGGAAGCTGGGCAGCATAAGCAAAAAGACTGATCGGCAGAACAAACAAGTTTCTCATTTTTTTGTCCTCCTGAAGAACTTGAACTGCCCGATTTGGGGGCCGATAGGCGCTATTGTTTTGCGATCGACCATATCTTGGAAGTGAGGAGGAGTCTGTGGCGCACTGTGGAAAAATTGTGCGCCGTTTGTTGGATCTTCTAATTGACCAGATAGCAGCCGTGTCGCAGCCTCACGCGCGGCTTCATAGGCCGCTTTGTTCGGGCCAGTTAGTTGCTCGGGTCTGCCGGAAAGCTCCCACCGGTGTTCCGGTACGAAAGCTTCGCAACGGTCGGGGCGGGCGCGGGCGATGGGGAGAAAAGAAAACGCCGCCTGACGAGGGTCAGACGGCGTTCACGGTAGAATTAAAGTGTGCGCCCAAAGACGATTTTTCGTCAACCGCAATAGAGGCCGATGATCCGCTTCTGGGCGTCGAGCTCAACGTTCACGCGCGCGGGATTGTGTTCCTTGGTGACGATGACGCCCGGCGGCAGGATGCGGTACGGCGGCGTGAGATTTTCCTCGCGCATATACTGACCGGTGCCCGGCGCGTTCGCGCCTTTTGAGACGAATGTCATGCCGAGCGAGGGCACAAGCACATGGCCACGGCACGGTACCAGCATCTCCGGCACCACGGGCTGGCGGATGACCGCCGGCGGCGGTCCCGGCGGGACGATGTTGATGTCCTGCCTGAAGCGTGGGAAGCGATCATTCGGTCCTTGGACACAGCTTGCCAGCACAAGCGTCGCAATCATCGCGCAAGCAAGACGAAGTGTGGTTCGCGTCATGAGCCCCCGCTCTATGAAACAGTACGCGCGCCCTTGAGCGCGGTGATGGTGGCGGTGGTGGAGAACGACGGGACCAGATCGGCGAGCACGACGCGTCCGCCGTAACTCTCCACAAGGTCGCCCCCGACCACGGCCGCGCGCGAATAGTCAGCGCCCTTCACGAGCACATCTGGCCGCAAGGCCTCGATCAAGGCAAGGGGCGTGTCTTCGTCGAAGATCGTCACGAGGTCGGCGGAGGCGAGCGAGGCCATCACGGCCGCGCGAGCCGCTTCGGTCTGCACGGGGCGGCTCTCACCCTTCAGGCGCTTCACCGATGCATCTGAATTGAGCGCGACGACTAGGCGGTCGCAGGCGCCGCGCGCCTGGCGCAGCAGCGACACATGGCCCGGATGCAGAAGGTCGAAGCAGCCGTTGGTGAAACCCACTTTGAACCCCGCGCGGCGCCATGCCGCGACGCGCGCGGCGGCTTCGGCCCGGTCGACGACTTTATGATCGACGCTCGCCAGCCCCGCCTGGCGCATCGCCGTCATAATGTCCTGGACGCTGACAACCGCGGTGCCGTGACGGCCAACAACAACGCCGGCCGCGATATTGGCGAGGCGCATGGCGAGCGGCAGCGGCGCATTGCAGGCAAGTGCGAGCGAAAGCGTCGCGATGACCGTATCCCCCGCGCCGGTGACGTCGGCGACTTCGCGCGTTTCGGCGGGCTGGTGATGCACGGCGCCGTCGGCGGTCACAAGCGTCATGCCTTCACCGGAGCGCGTGACCAGCACCGCGCCGACACCAACGTCGCGGCACAGACCGCGCGCGGCGGTGACAAGATTTTCCGTGGTGTCGACGGGAAGGCCTGTCGCCTCGGCGAGTTCGGCGCGGTTGGGCGTGAGCACGGCGGCGCCGGTATAGCGGCCGTAATCGGTGCCTTTGGGATCGACGATGACGGGTTTACGCTGAGCTTTGGCGGCCGCGATGATGGCTTGGGCGATATCGCCGGACAGCACACCCTTGCCGTAGTCCGACAGGATCACGGCTTCGGCGCGCAGGAGTTCGGATGTGACCGCGCGCATCACGTCGGCGGCGTCGTTGGGCGCGAGCGGGAGGCGGGTTTCGCGGTCGGCGCGCAGAAGATGGTGGCCGTCGAGGCTGAAGAAGCGGTTCTTGATGGTGGTCTCGCGGTGCCGGGAGACGCGCAGGTAAGGTTCCACGGGCAGGCGGGCGAGGAGATTGCTGACCTCCTGTCCGGCGCGGTCGTCGCCGATGGCGGCGACAAAAGCGCAGGACGCGCCGAGAGAGGCCAGGTTGCGCACGACGTTGCCCGCGCCGCCGAGCTCACTGGTTTCCCGGGTGATCCGCACCACCGGGACTGGAGCTTCGGGCGAGATCCGCTTCACTTCGCCATAGGTCGAGTGGTCGACCATGACGTCGCCCACGCACAGGACGCGCCGGCTCGGGAACTTGCCGAGGGCCGCGGCGAGGGCGGCCAGATCATCGAGGGCGGGGTCAGAGGCGGTGGTCATGTCTCGGATCGTAACCGGAGGTCAAAAAAGGGTGGTTCCACGGCTTTCGCGGGGGTCTGGGCTTATGATAATGGACGCCCCCATGGGAGACGATGGCGATACCGGGCGCGCCAGCCTAAGTTACCCGGCCAGAAAAAGAATATTTGTTAATCTTTTCCAAATGGTTACCGTTCACCATCGGGTCAAATGGGCTTAGAATCACGCCTGGACCGGCTTCCGGCTGGGTTTATGAACCGCCGGGATCGGCAGGCCATGGCGTGAAACTCGTAAAGGTTGAGTAACGCGAGACGATGAATCAGGGCGCCAGAGGCTATCAAGAGACTCTGCTCGTCGACACGCTCGACCGGATGCGCCGCAATCCGGAAGGGCGCAAGGTCGTGCATCTGCGTCTGTCCAAACTCATGCCGGCCAACCGCACGCCGGTGCGCATCAAGATCGTCACGCGCATGTTCCGCACCTTGGAGAGCGGGCGCCAGGTGCAGATCTTCAGCCTGACCAACGACGACCTTGCGATGATCGTCGGCGGCGGCGCCCAGCGCGACGTGAACAATATCATTCACCGGATCCGCAAACTGTTCGAAGGCGATCCGCTGACCCTCGACGACGATCAGGGCAACGACCGGTTCGTGGTCTGGTACGACCTGCAGCTCGACGCCGCCATGGCGATCCACGCGGCGCAGCAGCTGCGCCAGGAAGCGCAGAGCGCGCAGCCCGTCGCGACGGCGCCGCAACTGCCGACCGTGACGCCCGCGGCGCTGGACGAAATCCATAAGAAGCTTGCCTTCCTGAATGTCGTGCCCTTCGTGCGCGATCAGGTGGCGGTCCGCATCGATGCGGAAACCAAGGCGCCGTCGATCGAGTTCTACGAATTCTTCCTGTCCGTCGGCGATCTTCAGCGCACCGTCGCGCCCAACTGGAATTTGTTCGGCGACCGTTCGCTGTTCCAGGATCTGTCGCGCACGATGGACCTGCGCATGCTCGACATCGTACTGCGGCACCCCGACGCGCGCGGCACGCCGGCCCTGAGCCTCAATCTCAATCTGGAAACGATCTTCACGCCCACCTTCGCGAGTTTCCTGGAGCGTCTCGAGCAGGGCCAGAAGGTCATCATCGAAGTCCAGGCCGTGGACCTCCTGACGAACTTCCACATGTATCTCGACGCGCAGGCGGTACTTGCGAGCATGGGCCACGCGGTGCTCATCGACGGCCTTTCGACCTCTGCCTTGGCGATGCTCGACGTCGCGCTGATGAAGCCGGACTACGCCAAGATCATCTGGGCGCCCGAACTGCTCGACATGATGGATCCGGCCACCAACCAGAGCGCGGCGTTCATCGTGCACAATATCGGCGCGGAGAAAGTCATCCTGTCGCGCTGCGATTCCGCCAATGCGCTGCAATGGGGCCTTAAGACCGGCATCAGCGTCTTCCAGGGACACTTCCTGGACGCTTACCGCAAGAAAGCGCCCGCGCCGCAGGCGCGCGCGACGCGGTTGAAACAATGAGCACGGAACCGCAAACCGGCACCGCCGCACATCCGCTGGGCGCTAGCCACGAGGCGCGTTTCCTGGACGATTTGAAGTCGCTGGATCCGGGCTCGCGCGATCGCGGCGTCATCCGCCTGCATTTGTCGCGCCTGCTGCCTGAAAATCGCGACAAGGAGAATTTGCGCAACGCCGAGACCGTGTTCGACGATCTCGCGCGCACCCGCACCGCGCAGCTGTACCGCATGCGCAATTCGGACCTGATGGTGGTTTTCGAGAATCACGAAACGGCCACCGCCGAGCGCGCGATGCTCAAGCTCCTGAAATTGTGGGAGCGCGATCCGCTCATCGCCAAATTCAAGAGCGATGCGCGCAAGAACCGCCTGTCGAACTGGTTCGACATGAACGCGGACTACGACAAGCTGCTCACTTTCGCCATGCGCCAAGCGGCGAGCACGGAAAGGAGCGTGCGCAAAACGCTGCCCGAGATGATCGCGGCGCGCGAGCTTCTTCGCAACAGCCCGGAACGCGGCGCCCCGCTGACGCCGACGGAACTCGGCAAGGCGGAGGAAGCGCTTGCGCGCGTCGACCTTTCGAGCTTCACGCGCCGCCAGCCGGTGTGCGCCTTCGTGGAAGACGGCAAGCCGGAAATTGTTTTCACCGAAGTCTTCGTGTCCATCGCCGACTTGCGCGAGACCTTGATGCCGCGCACGGACCTCACCATCAACCCGTGGCTGTTCCAGCGCTTTACGCAGACCCTGGACCGCCGCGTGATGGCTCAGATCGCGCGCCGCGAGGACCGTACCCTGGTGCGCGACGGCTTCAGCATCAACGTGAACGTCTCGACGGTCCTGTCCGAGGAATTCCTGTCCTTCGACGACGATTTCGCGCCGTCCAGCCAGGACGTGGTGCTCGAGATGCGCCTCGAGGACATGTTCGCCGATCCGGGCAGCTTCGCCTTCGCGCGCGACTTCGTCACCGAGCGCGGCTACCGCGTCTGCATCGACGGCCTCAACCTTTCGACCTTCCCCTTCGCCGACCCGAACCGACTGGGCGTGACCTACGCCAAGCTGAACTGGGCGCAGGAAATGGGCGCTTTCGTCGGCACCGAGCAAGGCCAACGGCTGAAAGAAATGATCCGCGAGCGCAAGAAGGGCCGCACCATCCTCGCACGCTGCGATTCGGAGGCGGCGGTGAAAGTCGGCCAGCAGCTCGGCATTACGTTGTTCCAGGGCCGCTACATCGACGCGCTCGCGCGTGGCATTCGTTAACGCGTTAACCCTTTCGGCAAGGCTATGTTGCCGCGCCGCGCCTCTTGCGGCTTAATGTGCTTCTTGTAACGGCCTTACACGGCCGCTGCGTTACTTCGGGCGCACTTCGCCGCAACACTCGCCCACCAACGGAGGCACATATGACCAAATCCATTTCCCGCAGGCAGGCGAGTCTCCTGATGGCGACGCTGGCCGCGAGCGCCGCCGTGAGCGGTGGCGCCAGGGCCGATGACGTGCTCGATGCGCGTCACATCCTGGATGAAGCCGCGATCACGCTGACCCGTGTGCGCGAGGAGCTGAAGAATTCCGGCGACATGGACGACCTCTTGCGGCGGAGCAAGGGCGTGCTGATCATCCCGTCTTACTACAAGCTCGGCTTCATCGTCGGCGGCGCCTACGGCGATGGCGTTCTTTTGAAACGTCAGCCCGAAGGCGAGTTCGGCGATCCGGCCTTCTATCGCATGACCGCGGGCTCGCTCGGCTTGCAGGCGGGCATGAACTCGGCGTCCGTCGTGTTCATGATCCTGACCGAGAAGGGCCTCAGCGCCGTTCTCGACGATGAGTTCAAGATCGGCGCCAATGTCGGCATGACGCTTGGCACCCTGGGCGTCGGCGCCGAAGCGGCCACCACGACGCATGTGGGCAAGGACATCGTCGCTTATTCGCAGAGCAAGGGCTTGTTCGCCGGCGGCGCTTTCGAAGGCGCGGTGATCAAGCCGCGCAAGGATTGGAACGCGGCCGTGTACGGCGTGGGCAACGACAACCCCTCCGCCATCGTGCAGCGCAATCAGCTGGGCGCGGCGACAAACCTCAAGGACATTTTGTCCAAGAACGCGTATCCGGCGCAGGCGGCCCCGGTTCCCGGAACGCCGTAACAGATCCGCTTAGGACGCCGGCGCCTCGAAGGTCGCCGGCGCTTTCTCGATCTCCGCGGCGCCTTCACGCGTCACTTGCATGATCGCGAAGCCGCGCTGCGACAGACCGTTCGGCAGGAAGCGGAAGATCCCATCCACGCCGGCGAAGCCCGAAGGGTTGGTGATCGCCTCGGCCGAGAAGGGCTGCGGATAATCGCCGCGCGCCAGCACCGCGGCGAGGGCGACCGCGTCGTAGCCATGGCTGGCGATGCCCGGCGCCGCGCGGCCGAACAGCTCGCGGTAACGCAGGAAAAACTGACGGTTCGAGTCCAGCGGCGGAGCCGGATAGACACCGCCCACCATCACGGGCTCGCGGCCCAGACCCGGGGTGTTCCACAGCATCGTCCCGAGCAGCTGCACGCGCCCGGAATCGATGTCGTAGAACGGCAGCAGCGTCGCGGCCTGCGTGAGGCGCGTGCCTTGATCGGGCAGCAGCACCGCTTCGAAGTCGACTTCACCTATCGTCTCGAGACGGTTGAGCCGCTCCAGGGCGAGCTGTGAGATTTCATCTTCCTTGCCCGCGAGTTCGGCCTTCTGCGCTTCGAGCGCCTGTTTACGCCGGTCGTAGGCGGCGAGCTCGCGCACAACGTCGTTCAGATTTGTCCCTTCCGCATTGTAGTAGGCGACATTCGTCACTTGGCCGCCGCCGGCCGGCACATACCGGTTGAACGCCTCGACCACCGCGCGGCCGTAGTCGGACTCCGGCGCGAGCACCGCAAAGCGCGTCAAGCCTTGCGCGCGGGCGTAGGCGATCATCTGGCGGACCTGTTCCTGCACCAGGAACCCGAGCACGAACACGCGCCCGCCGGCGATGGCGGGGTCGGTCGAGAAGGCGACGATATTGACTCCGGCCGCATCGGCGGTCGGCGCTATGGCGCGCGCCTCTGCGGAGAACAAGGGACCAAGGATGAGCTGTGCACCATGTGAGAGCGCGCGCTGCGCGGCTTCGGTCGCGCCGTCGGGCGTGCCGCCGGTGTCATAGGCCTGCAGGACAAAACGTTCATCGGCCACGTCGAACAGCGCCATCTCGGCGGCGTTCAGGAGCGCCTGGCCCACGGGCGACGACGGACCCGTCAGCGGCGCGAGCAGCGCGACGCGCACGAGACCGCTCGCGTCGGGCACGGGACGTTGCGGCACCGGACTGCCGGCCACGGGCGGCGGCGTCACGTCGCCGCCAAGCCCGGGAATAAGCTGATTGCGCGGAAGCACGCCGCGCCGGTCGGCCGGCGCGTTCAATGTCGAGGTTGGCGCACCCGAAGCCCTGGCAGCGGCGGGCGGAGTCTGCGAGGGTGTCGGCGACCCACCGGCGCAGCCGGCCAGAAGGCCGGCGGCGAGAACGGTGGCCAGGAAGAATGGCTTCAATGACACGAAACGAGTCCTCACATCGGAAGGCGGGTGAACCGGTCCTATCGTCCGGGGCCGAACCTACGGCCGGGGGTGCCTTGAATCCAGGCCTTTATGTGGTCGCGACGCCCATCGGCAACCTAAATGACATAACGGCGCGGGCCCTTACGGTGTTGCGCGGCGCCGAGGTCATCGCTTGCGAGGACACCCGCGTCACCGGAGCGCTGCTCCGTCGCTTCGGAATCGCCACCTCCATGATCCCGTACCATGACCATAACGCCGAGCAGGCGCGGCCCAAGCTGATGGGCCAGCTGCAGGCGGGCGGACGCGTCGCGCTTGTAAGTGACGCCGGTACGCCGCTGATCTCCGATCCGGGCTACAAATTGGTGCGCGCCTGCGCGGATACGGGCATCCCGGTGATCCCCATCCCCGGTCCTTCGGCGCTGCTGGCGGGTCTCGTCGTCGCCGGCCTGCCCACGAACCGCGTGATGTTCGCCGGCTTC
Source organism: Rhodospirillaceae bacterium (assembly GCA_041913245.1). Lineage (GTDB taxonomy): Bacteria > Pseudomonadota > Alphaproteobacteria > Rhodospirillales > Rhodospirillaceae > SHVO01. The sequence goes on from JAYSFT010000041.1 coordinate 12,377, forward strand.
CTCCCGCAGAAATCCGGCGCGCGGCGCGGCGAGATCCTCGAACTCAAAGATTTGAAAGCCACGCTTGTCTTCTATGAGTCCGCCCAGCGTCTGCCTGAAACCCTCGCAGATTTGAACCTGGTGCTGGGGCCGCGGCCGGCTGCCGTGTGCCGCGAAATGACCAAGCTGTACGAAGAAGTGCGGCGCGGCACGCTCGCCGATCTGGAGGCGCACTATGCCGCCGAAGGGCCGCCGAGGGGCGAGATCGTGCTCGTGATCGGCGGCGCGTCCGACACGGCGGCATCGGCCGAAGACCTGGACGCCGCGTTGCGTAAAGCGCTGGCGACCATGACGGTGCGCGACGCGGCCGATGTCGTCGCCGAGGCTTTCCAGGAACCTCGCCGGCGAATTTATCAGCGCGCGCTCGAACTCAGCAAAGATGACCGCGTCTAACCCGCGCCTTGAGGCGGAGCGCCGCGGACGGTTCGCAGAAACCGTGTGCGTGTGGAGTTTGCGCCTGCGTGGCTGGCGCATTTTGGAACGCCGGCTGGCGGGTAAACGCGGGCTCGGCGTCGGTGAAATCGACATCGTCGCCAAACGCGGCAAGGTCGTCGCTTTTATCGAAGTGAAGGCCCGCGCCAGCGCGGCGGCGGCGTTGGAAGCGGTGACGGCGGTCCAGCGCGCGCGTATCGCCCGCGCCGCCGAAATTTTCATCGCGCGGTTTCCGGGCGGTGATATGTGTGACGTCAGGTTCGACGTCATGACCGTCAGCGGGTTGTTGCCTGTCCATCTGAGGGATGCCTGGCGTCCGTAATAACCCGAGTGGAAAGCGGCGCCGAATCGCGTTAGGTCTCGTGTATGGCTAGCACGGCGACCATCAAAGCGGCGCTCGGACATGTCTCGTCGCAGGCGGACGAGGCGATCGATATTGCCGACGTCGCCCTCGTGCTTGCGTCGTTCGATCATCCCTCGACCGATCTCAAGATCTACCGCGATCACCTGCGCGAGCTGGCCGAGGCCGTGCATACGGCGATGCTGGAGTCCGGCTTCGATGTCGACAACCCCGGGCCGGAAGAGATGGCCGCGGTGCTCTCGAACGTCATCGCGCGCGATTTCAACTATGTCGGCGATGAAGAGAACTACAACGATCTCGATAACGCCAATATGATGCGCGTGATCGAGCGCCGCCGCGGACTGCCTGTGTCTCTCGGCATTCTTTATCTGGCCGCCGCGCGCGCGCAAGGCTGGGTCGCCGCCGGCCTCAACTTCCCGGGTCACTTCCTGGTGCGCCTTGAAAGCCGCGATGGACGGCGCGCCATCATCGACCCGTTCTACAACGGCCGCGTCATGGAGAGCCGGGCGCTGCGCGAGCTTTTGAAGCTAGTGCGCGGAACGGCGGTGGAACTCGACGCCAGTCATTATCGACCCGTGTCGAACCGCGATGTGCTGGTCCGGCTGCAAAACAACGTGAAGACCCGGCGCATGGAGTTGAATGAGACCGCCGGCGCGCTGGAAGCCGTGGAGGCTATGCAGACGCTGGACCCCGGGAACGCGTCGTTGTGGCGCGAGGCGGGGGTCATGCATATGCGCCTGGGGCACCTGAAACACGCCGTCGAGGCCTTTGAAGGCTTCGTTGCGCGGACGCCCGAGGGCGCCGACCGGCGCAAGATCGCACAAGTTATTGAGGAACTGCGCGAGCGCTTGCATTAAAAGAGTGTCCCTGCACAATTCGCCGAGCCCAAACCGGCAGCCCGAGGGACAATGACACTGCAAGTCGCCATTCAGATGGATCCGATCGAGTCCGTCAACATCAACGCGGACTCCACTTTCGTGCTGGCGCTCGAAGCGCAGAAGCGCGGCCACACGCTGTACCACTATCTGCCGCGCAAACTTTCGTTCCGCGAAGGGCGCGTGATCGCGCGCGCGCGCGCCCTGACAGTCAGGCGCGAGCTGGGTAAACACTACGATCTCGGCCCGGAACGGGAACTGGACCTGCGGGCCATGAACGTCGTGCTGATGCGCCAGGACCCGCCATTCGACATGGCCTACATCACCGCCACCCATGTCCTGGAACACATTCACCCCAAGACGCTGGTGGTGAACGATCCGGTGCATGTGCGCAACGCGCCGGAGAAACTGTTCGTCACGCACTTCGAAGGTGTGATGCCCCCGACCTTGATCTCGGCGGACGTCGAGGAAATCCGAGCCTTCCGCCGCGACCACAAGGACATCATCATCAAGCCGCTCTACGGCAACGGCGGCGCGGGTGTGTTCCACGTCCGCCCGGACGACGAGAACCTGGGCGCTCTTCTGGAGATGTTCACCACCACATGGCGCGAGCCGGTGATCGTGCAACGCTATGTGCCGGAAGTGCGCAAGGGCGACAAACGTATCATCCTCATCGACGGCAAGGCGGCCGGTGCCATCAACCGCGTGCCGGCGGCCGGCGAAGCGCGTTCGAACATGCATGTGGGCGGACGCCCCGAGAAGACCGAGCTGACCAGACGCGAACAGGAAATCTGCGAGATCATCGGACCGGCCTTGCGCGAACGCGGCCTGATCTTCGTCGGCATCGACGTCATCGGCGATTACCTGACGGAGATCAACGTCACGTCGCCGACCGGGATCCAGGAAATCAACCGCTTCAACGGCGCCGCGTTGGAAGCGGGTGTGTGGGACGCGATCGAAGCGCGGCTCTAGGTGCGATCATGGACGAGTTCGCGAATATCAATACGAACCAGATCGAGCGGCACCTCCTGAACACCCTCGATACGACCCTGGCGGTCGTCACGACCTACGGCCTTCGGGTCATCGGCGCGATCATTACGTTGATCATCGGCTGGACCATCGCCAACGTCGTTTACCGGGCGATCAACCGCGCGGCCGTACGTTCAAAGCGCATCGACCAGACCATCACGACCTTCGCCGCGTCCGGCGCGAAGTACCTCATCGTTGTTTTCACGTTGATCTCGGTGCTGGGCAGCTTCGGCATCCAGACCACAAGCTTCGTCGCCGTTCTCGGCGCCGCCGGCCTCGCCATCGGTCTCGCGCTGCAGGGCACGCTGAGTCACGTTGCCTCCGGCCTTCTGCTGGTGTTCTTCCGCCCGTTCCGCGTCGGCGACGCCATCGAGGCGGGCGGCGTGAACGGCGTTGTGCGCTCCATCACCTTGTTCGTGACCGAGATCGATACGGCCGACAACGTTCATGTGGTGGTGCCGAACGGCCTGATCTGGAGCGGCACCATGAAGAACTTCACCCGCAACGCCACGCGGCGGGTAGACCTCAAGTTCCTCTTGTCCTATGTGGACGACGCGACCCTCGCCTTGAAGATCGTCCATGAGATCGTGACGCGCGATGAACGCGTGCTCGAGAATCCGCCTCCGCAGATCGGCCTGGCGTCCTTCGCCGATGTCGGCATCACCATCCTCGCGCAAGTCTGGACCGCGCCCTCCAATGTGCAGGCCGTGCAGTTCGACCTGAACCGCGCCGTGAAGCACGCCTTCGACAGGAAGGGCATCACGATGTCTTTCATCCAGCGCAAGGCGCTTCTGAACGCGCCGGCTCCGCCGGCTGTTTAGCCAGACGCCATGGCCGAACCGCCGACGATCTGGACATACGACTCGGGTGCCCGAGGGTAAATCGGGCCCGCGCGGATTCGTGCGCGATTTCAGGCTGCGCTGGGCGTGAGAGGAAGCCTACGACGGCCAGATGGCTTTTTTCTTGCGGACCGCGCAAAGACGCAGCGCTAGCGCGCGTGAGGTCCGGCGTTCTAGAGCACGTTCCGGCGAAGGGGAAGCCGGTTCGCCGTAGAACGTGCGACCAAACAACACTTCAGGACGTGTTGACGATTCGACATGACTTCAACGCGCCCTAGGCCGGCAGGAAGTAACGTTCGATAAACAGCTCGGTGATCAGTTTCACGCAGGACGGCGCCACATGCCGCTGGTCTTGCTCTTCGATCCCGAAGAACGGACCGGCGTGACCGCCGAGCCACCTCACGATCTCGAAAGACGGCCAGTAGTAGACCCCGGGAATCTGCTCTTCCATCGTCATGGCGATGGCGGCCCGGATATTGCTTTTGGAGATGCAGTCCTGGACCACGGGCGAGGGATGATCCACCGAGCTCATCAACGGGACCGGCGAAAGCGTGAGGATGACCGGAAGATCCGGCCGCATCGCGCGGATGGATTCGATCGAGCGCTCGATATAGGAGCGGATTTCGTCAACGGACAGCATATGGAATGAGTTGCCCAGGGTCCGCCACTTCGGTCCCACGGTCGATTTCGTGACATGAATGATGGGGAGTCCGTCCTCATGGAACGGCTGAAGCGCGACGCCGAGGGTCAAGATGAACGCCGACGCTGTGGGCAAGTAGCCGCGCAGTTCGAACATCTTCGCGGGATCGATGATCCGCTCCTCGTTGAAGTGACCGATCGTTTTCGCTTCCTTGCCGCGCAGGCGCTCGAGCAACAACAGGGCGCAGGGCGGGGTGTTGACGGCTTCCGCCAGCATGAGGTGGCGGCTGACGATTCCCGCGGCCTTCAGCGCATCGTGGATCGTTTGCGCGAAACACGATCCGATTGTGAAAACGCTGGATGTCCGCGGCAAAAACGGCGCCGGCGGCGCGAACCCGGGCAAAAGATGCGTTTCAATGGTGGAGCGCAGGTCCGCGAACTCATGCGCTTCGGAAGGATAAAAATTGGTCATAGCGGTCCTCGGGGGTCTCGGAGTGAGACCGATAAAATCAGGTTCGCCACGAGACCGCCAGCGGTTTGGTCGGTTGTGCCGGCCGGCGCCCTGTTTAATGACGTGTTTTCAGGGGTTATAGTCGCCCGTCGCGGAGGGCGTGATGGTTGCGCATATAAATACAGTGGCGTTTTTGGGGATCGAGGTGCTGCCGATCGAGGTGCAGGTTGCGATCGCGAGTGGACTTCCCGCATTCAGCATCGTCGGGCTTCCCGATAAAGCCGTCGCCGAATCGCGCGAGCGTGTGCGCGCGGCGCTGAACGCCATCGGCCTCGCCCTGCCGGCCAAGCGCATCACCGTCAATCTCGCGCCTGCCGACGTGCAAAAGGAAGGGAGCCACTTCGACCTGCCGATCGCGCTTGGCGTCCTGGTCGCCATGGGCGTCGTCGGTGTGGAGGAGCTGGGAAGCTATACCGCGCTGGGCGAACTTGGCCTCGACGGCTCCATCGCCGCCGTGGCCGGCGTCCTGCCTGCGGCCATCGCCGCGAACGCAAGCGGACGCGGCTTGATCTGCCCCGGGACGCAGGGCGGCGAAGCGGCCTGGGCGGGCGGCGCCGACGTGCTCGCGCCGCAAACGCTGCTGCAGCTGATCAACCACTTCAAAGGCGTCTGCGCGCTCGGCGCAGCTGTGCCGGCCGCGCCGCGGCCCACCGCCGCCTTTCTCGATCTCAAGGACGTCAAAGGCCAGGAAACCGCGAAACGCGTGCTCGAGATCGCCGCCGCGGGCGGCCACAATCTCCTGATGGTCGGCCCACCGGGCTCGGGAAAGTCCCTGCTCGCTAGCCGCCTGCCGGGCCTGCTGCCGCCGCTCTCGGCCGCCGAAGCGCTCGAAGTCAGCATGATTCACTCGGTCGCCGGCCAGCTCGAAGGCGGAACCATCCTGCGTCAGCGCCCTTTTCGCGATCCGCATCACTCGGCCTCCACGCCGTCCCTCGTCGGCGGCGGGTCGAAGGCGCGCCCAGGCGAGATTTCGCTGGCTCATCGCGGCGTGCTTTTCCTGGATGAGCTTCCTGAATTCTCCCGTCAAAGTCTCGAGGCCCTGCGCCAGCCGATGGAGACCGGCCGCGTGATGATCGCCCGCGCAAACGCGCATGTGAGCTATCCCGCGCGCTTCCAGCTGATCGCGGCGATGAACCCCTGCCGGTGTGGTCACCTCGATGATGCGCAGCTCGCGTGTGGGAAGGCGCCGAAGTGCGCGGTCGAGTATCAAGGCAAGATCTCCGGCCCGATGTTCGATCGCATCGATCTGCATGTGGATATGCCCGCGGTCGACCCGTTGGATCTTTCGACACCCACATCGGGCGAGCGCAGCGAGGTTGTCGCGCGGCGCGTGGCCGGCGCGCGGGCGCTGCAAGACGCGCGCTACGGCGGGAACCCGGACGCGACCTGCAACGCCGAAGCCGACGGCGAAACGCTGGAGATCTTCGCCGCGCCGGACGCGGACGGCCGCGCGCTTCTCACGCAAGCCGCGGAGAAAATGAAACTGTCGGCGCGCGGATATCACCGCGTTTTGCGCGTCGCGCGCACCATCGCCGACCTGGACCAGTCGGAGAACATCAGGCGCGGTCACATCGCCGAAGCGCTCTCGTATCGGCGCGTTCTGCCGGGACGCTCCGCGCTGGTAGAGTAAGCGCCACCCTCGCCTGCACCGCCGCCGCGCGGCGCACGCAACACGCGGATTTGCGGCGAAGATGCCCTACTCCGAACAGAAACTCTTGCCCCGCGACTGGCGTTGAATCTGTCGTTCACGTCGATAACGACGGACAATGGAGGCAGTTATGACGAAACGTCTTGTTGCAGCTTCACTAATTCTGATGGCGCTTTCCGCTTGCGGTTACGACCGTGGCGAACGCGCGCTTTCGGGCGCCGGGATCGGCGCGGCCGGCGGCGCGGCGCTGGGCGCCATAACCGGCGGCGACCCCTTGACCGGCGCCGTCATCGGCGGCGCCGGCGGTGCGGCCGTCGGTGCGTTCACGGATCCGGATGACGTTAACCTGGATCGTCGCCGCCGCGACTAACGCTTCGACGCCCGTTCTCGCCAGAAGGAACGGCGTCCTGGAGAACCAAACTTTTCACACGCGGGCCGCTTACCAAGTGCGCCCGCGTTTTTATGCGGGGCCTATTTCAGAACAGTCATTATTTGAGAACCGTCATGGGCCCAACCATACGTCCGCCCAGCACATGGAAATGCAGATGCGGCACTTCCTGGCCGCCTTCGACGCCGGTGTTCGCGATGACCCTATAGCCGGATGCCTCGATGCCCTTGAGGGCCGCGACCTTTTTTACGGCGCGCATCAGCGCCGCGATCTCGGCGTCGCTCGCCTTCTCCGCGAAGTCGTTGGTCGAGACATACTTGCCCTTGGGAATGACGAGCGTGTGAACGGGGGTGCGGGGATTGATGTCCTCGAAGGCCAGGGTGTGTTCGTCCTCGTAAACTTTCTTGCACGGGATTTCGCCGCGCAAAATCCGCGCGAAGATATTACTGTCGTCGTACATGCTCAGCCCTTTTTCCGGAATTCCTTGATACCCGCCGCGCCGAAGCGGTTTTCGAGCTCGGCCCAGACGGCGGTCATGGAGAGGCCCTTGGCGGACCACAACACAAGGAGGTGATAGAGAAGATCGGCGCTTTCGCGCGCCAGGCGCTCGTCACTTTCCGCGACGGCTGCGACCGTTGTTTCCACGGCCTCCTCACCGACCTTCTGCGCGATCTTATGAACGCCCTTCGCATACAGGCGCGCCGTATAAGAAGTTGTTTGATCGCCGGCTTTGCGGCGCTCAATCACTTCCAGCATCTCAAATAACACGCGCTCGTCCTTCTGCATTCTTAACCCATGTTAGTGCATCGTATGCGCGAAGGTAGAGCCAATATCTTCGCGTCGGTTGTAGGTCTGCGCCAGGACAAATCTTTGATATAGATCAAAAGGTTTGAGGCTCCGGCGGCTCCTTCAGGTGCGCAAGGCGGCCGGTGAATTCCGTCGCCCGCGCATGAACGGCTTTTAATGGCCGCCTGGAACTACTCTAACCCCTCGATTT
>JAYSFT010000042.1:0-12383 GCA_041913245.1 Rhodospirillaceae bacterium
CGGTTTCGTGCGCCTTGGCGGGAAAGCCGAGGTAGACCCGTTCCGGCCGATGGCTGTCGACATGCAGGACCTCGAGCGTCACCCGTTGGCGCGGCGTCGGCCTGAAGACATAGGCGGCCGTGACGCCGGTGCCGTGTTCGTTGTTGTTGTCGGGGAAGGTGTCGCCGTCGTCCGTGCCGAACCGTTCGAGGCGCAGGCTCAGGCGGTGGCGGCCCCAATCCTTGCTGACCAGGGCGTAGGCCGACCAGAAATCGGTGTAGACAATGGCGGTGCGCGGCGGCGGCAGGGTGATGACCGTGGTCGTGCCGGTCATATACTGCGCGATGAAGGTGAAGTTCAGCCATTCGGGCGACGCGTAACCGGCGCTCCAGAACCGGGTCCACCAGGCCCACTGCTCGTATTCCAGGTCCCGGTCGTCGGCCCGGTTGTCGTACCGCAACGCCTGAAGCCGGCCATAGTCGTCATGGGCGACGTGCGCGGCGGCGTAGTAGCCAAATCTCTCGTCGATCTCGTGGTAGGGCTCCTCGCTGAGGGCCTGCTCGTCCAAGGTGGCGCCGGGGCGGATGATGCGCACGCGCGGCAGCGGAACCCGGTCGAAGATGCCGACCTCGCGGTCGCTTAAGGTCCAGCCGCGCCAGGCAAGCAGCGTTCCCGCCGGATCGTTGAACTTGAACAGCGCGCCGGTGACGCCGATGTCCAGGGCCTCATGGGGCCGCCAGGAGAGGGCGCCTTCGCCCCCGATCGTGCGCAGCTCCTCGCCCACCCATGTGTTGATGGCCGAGGAGGTGATGGTATAGGGGCTGGTCCAGGCCAGGCCGTCGTTTTCCATGGAAATCGGCGGGAAGAAGATGCCCGCCCGCGCCTTGAAGACAAACGGCGAGGCAGGCGGCGTCTTATAGGCGATGTAGGCTTCCTGAAGGTCGACTGCGGGCCGCTGCTGACTGCCCGCCGACAGTTGGATGAAGCCCGACCAATCAAAGCCGAGGCGCGGCTGGATGATGAGCGCGCCTTCGGGCCGCGCGACCAGGCCCGCCCCGGTGTCCGAGCCCCAGCGGACCTTGCCGAGACCGCCTTCTTCCCAGCTCTTGGTTTGCGAGGTGACGGCGAAGCGCGCCTCCACAAGCCCTTTCACGTCGAGGTCGAACCACGGCGGCGGGGCGGCGTCATCGGCGGCCTGCGCGCGGTCAGCCGCGAGCAGGCCCATGATCAGCAGGGAAACGACGGCGCGCCGTTGCATAGTCCCTTAACACCCCATTTGCCCGAGACGGAGCGTCCGGGCGGTCTCCTTATTCTCCGCTCGCCATGACCGCGTCCTGCGATTCCGCACGGCCGCGCGCCCAACGCGACGTCGTGTAGAACCTGGCGAACTCGTCGGCGGGTAACGGTTTGCTCACGTAGTAGCCCTGGGCCGTTTCGCAGCCATAGGCCTTCAGGATCTCGATCGACGCCGCATCCTCGACGCCCTCGGCGGTCACCTTAAGTCCCAGGTTGTGGCCGAGGTCGATGGTGGATCTCACCAGGATTTCGTCGCCGCGGCTGTTGGCCAGTTTCAGCACGAACGACTTGTCGATCTTGATTTCATGCACGGGCAGGCTGCGCAGGTACGCCATCGACGAATAGCCCGTCCCATAGTCGTCGATCGAAAGCGTCAGGCCCATCTCGTTCAGGTGCTTCATCACCTCGAGCGCATGGAGCGGATCCTGCATCACGGCGCTTTCGGTGATTTCCAGGATCAGGTTCCGGGCCGGCACATTGTGCGCGGTCATGAGATCGCCGATCTCATGGGGCAGGTTGCGGTTGCCGAGGTCCTTGGCCGAAAGGTTGACTGCGACCTTGATGTCGATGCCCGTGTCCAGCCACTTGCGGAGTTGTTTGACGGCGTCGTCGAGCACCCAGGCCGTCAGCTTTTGGATGTTTCCGGTCCGCTCGGCCAGCGGAATGAAGGAGTCCGGCGCCATGAATCCGCGCTTTGGGTGGATCCAGCGGATCAGGGCCTCGGCGGCCTTCACGGTGTCCGACGACAAATCGACTTTGGGCTGGAAGTAGAGCTGGAACTGCCCTTCATCCAGCCCGGCGCGCAGTTCGCTCATCATCGACAGGCGTTCGGGCTTGTGCGGGTCGAGTTCGAAATCATAGGCGAAGTACGGGCGGCCGAGCCGCTTGGCTTCGAAGATCGCGGTATCGGCGTGCTGCATCAGCGTGCGCGCGGTCGTTCCGTGGTCGGGATAGCGCGCTTCGCCGACGGTGGCGGTCACGTCGATGTTGAAACCCGCGACGCTGACGGCGTTGTCGAACAGGGCAAGGACCCGATGGGCCGTCTCGGCCACGCTGGCGCTATTGTCGCTGTCCAGGACCATCGCGAACATGTTGTTCGCATGCCGCGCGACCGCATTCGGCTCGGGCACGATTTGTTTCAGCGACTTGCCGACCTTGCGGATCAGCTGTTCGCCGGTGTCGTGGCCGAGGGTGCTGTTGATTTCCGAGAAACGGCCCAACTGGAGCAGAAGGACGCTGAAGGCGCTGTGTGCGTTCTGGCGCGCGATGATGAGATCGGCGACGTGCCCTTCGAAGGAGACGCGGTTGGGCAGGCCGGACAGGGCGTCGTGGCGCGCTTGATAAGCGATGCGCGCCTCGCGTTCGGCGATCCCTTCCATCATTTGATTGAAAGTTTCCGAAAGTCGGCCGATTTCGTCGCGTTGCGCGACGTTGACTTTCTCGTCGTAGCGGCCGGCCAGAATGCGCCGGGCGGCGACATCGAGCGTGCGGATCGGCTTGGCGATCGAGCGGGCGATGAACACGGCGCCGGCGAGGGACAGGATTAGCGCGGCCCCGGCCACGCCGAGCAGCAGCACGAACAGGGGCTGGTAGGGTTTCAGCGCCACGTCCAGCGAGTACTGAAGGATCGCCTCGACACCGACTGCGCCGCGCGGCGCCGGCAAATTCGCGACCAGAGTCACATAGTCGCTTCCGCCCAGGGTGACCGAGACGGGCTCGCCCTGGAACCGGCTGTCCCGGGAGATCGCGGCGATAAGTTCGTCTTTCAGCGCGAGATCGAGGGTCGAGGCCGCGCCCTGCCATTGCCCGGCGTTGTTCTTGAACGCGAAGGTGATTTCGATCGGGATCGTGGTGGTGCGCTGAAGCTCGCTTGCAAAGGGATCGCCGATCTCGAGGCCGACGACGATCCAGGCGATCGGCACCGGCGCTTTGATGGGTACGACCACCAGGCGGTAGAGATGGTTGTCCAGGACGGCGGTTGCCGCGGCGCGCTCTTCGTCCTCGGCGGTTTCGATCATGTCGCTGAACGGAAACACGCCGTCCGGCGAACCAATTGTCACGATGTCGCCGGTCTCGGCGGCGTCGACGGCCGAGCCCGTGTCGGCGAGAATCTTGCCGTCGAGGGACAAGAGGAAAAAGCGGTCGGCGTGGAAACGGTGGCCGAGGTTGTGCAGCGCCGACAGGATGGTCGGCCGGTCGTCGGTGGAAAAAGCCTGCCGGAAGCCGTAATCGGACGCGAGAATGGTCGCGCCTTCGGCCAGCGTGTCCGCCGTCGCGGCGACGCGCTGATTGAAAATCTCATTGGTGTCGATGAGCTGCTGGCGCGCCTGGTCGAAGATGTTGTCGCGGATCGCGTTCTGCACCAGGAAGAAAGTGAACGCTTCGACGAGGGCGAACAAGATCCACGAGAAAAAGATAAGGCGTGTCTGGAAGCTGCGAAACACGGTGCTTCCCCCGCGCTCAGTAGGCTTTTTCGTCGAACGCGCCCGGCTTGCGCTGCCCGCGGGCGTTCTTCAGGCGCAGTTCGAGTTTCACCTCGACGTTGCCGTCGGCGCTGACCGTGATGTCCTGCGTCGGGCTCGCGCCGCGCTGGTTCGGATGCCAGGCCGAAACGGTATAGGCGCCGGCGGGCAGGCCTTTGAGCTGCGCGCCGCCGTCGGTTCCGGTCGTGCCGAAGTAAGGACCGGAGGTCACGTAAACGTAGGCGAGCATGTTGTCGTGGATGTTGCAGCCGACCGGGACCGCGCCCGGCTTGTCGAACACGACGCTGCCGATTTCACCGCTGCCGTAAAGTTTGAGCTCGAATGTTTTCGCGGTGGAGAACGAATAGACCTGATGCCGGAAAGAATCGTGATTGGGAAAGTCGACCGTCGTTCCCGCCTGCACCGCGAGCACGAAAGGTATGAACTGCTTTCCTTCCTGTATCATCGCGGCCTTCGTGCCGGGCTTGGCCGGAACCACGCCGCCGGACGCCGCCGGAACGGCGGTGATCACGACATCGCCGATGGCTTTGCCTTCGGGAGTCACGGCGCGGCCCGAGACGCCGCCGGCATACGCAGGCATGCACGCGCCGATCACCGCTAACAGCGTGATAATCCACCGGAATGCCGGCCGCGATGCTTCCACCGCACTGCTCCCCTTCAGTGGGGCGCATTATCGCCGGGGTTAAAAACGAAAACCAGCGCAGACCCGGGGGGCTGCGCTGGTTTCTAATGCTATAAATCTAATCCTCGCTTGGGGTTAGCGCGCTTGTCGCCACTAGGCCACGGACGGCGCGACGATCGAGGGCGGGATCCAGCCGCGCGTGTTGCGCATCATCAGCATTTCCCAGTTATTCATGGACTGCAGATGGAAGTATACGGCGTGCATATAGCCTTTTTTCCACCATTCAACGACGGTGGCTTCCGGCAGCTGGCGGAACTTGTCCTCGCTGACGCGCTTGAAAGTTGCGATTGATTCAACCTTACCGGGCTCGACTTCGGCCTGGAGCGTCGACTCTTCGATCAAATCGGCGGCCTTCAGCGCGGCCGACAGATCGCGCGTATACATATGAGCGTTGTGGAACTGCTCGCCGAGTTCCACCGCCTGCTTGATCACCGGCGTTTCCTTGCCCTCTTCGAACAGCGCGCGGGCGTCGGTCTTGCTGGAACGTCCGGCGCGGTCGATGCCGAGGCGCAGCATTTCGTCGCCCTGCTGGCCGAGCAGGATGAACGGATAACGGCGGATGTAGGCGGGGACATAAGCGCCGCGTTCCCACTGACCGTCGCGGTCGACGAACAAGTTGGTGTTGGGCTGAAAACCCAGAACGGCGGTCGGAACCACGTCGCCGAGGAAAATGATCGGGAAGTGCCGGGCGGCCATCATGAATTCGGGCGCCGTCAGCGGCACCGTGTTGGCGCGCGCGGCGAACGTAAAGTCGTGTTCGGGGCGGATTTTCCAATCCGGCTGCAGCGAGGCCGCGACCGGCATCGGCTCGGTATAGAAGAGCGGCACGGCGCCCGGCGGCGGCGCTGCGGCGGTATCGTTTTGAGCGTTCTCGGACACGACGAATTATCCCCCAGAGAGACTTATGAGATTGTGTGGGCCAGACGACTGGCGGGGGCGAGGATAGAGCCCGGTCCTCCAAACGCAAGGTCTGTTTTCGCTGCTATTCCAAGCGTTTAGGGCTTCGGCTGGGCCGAAATCCGGCGCATGTGTGCGAAGTAGTGCCACAGGAAGATGGCCACGCTCGACCGATAGGGCCGCCAAGGGGCCCCAAGGGTTTCGCACACGTCGGGCGCCGGTCGGTCTTCCAGCTCGTGCAACATGCGGATCGCGTGCTGGATCGCGAGGTCGCCCACCGGCCAGATGTCCGGGCGTCCCATGCCGAACAAAAGATAAATGTCGGCGGTCCAATCGCCGATGCCTTTGAACGCGGTCAAGGTCGCGCGCACGTCTTCGTCGGGTGCGCGCGCGAGGCTGCGGAAATCGAGTTTTCCCTCGGCGGCCGCTTCCGCGAGGCCGAGCGCATAGCGGGCTTTCGGCCCGCTCATGCCGTTGGCGCGCAACCCCTGCTCGCCAAGCGCGAGAACGCTGCGCGGCGTCACGCGCCCGCCGGCCGCCTTTCTCAACTTCGCCCAGATCGCTGCCCCCGCGGCGGTGGACACCTGTTGATCGACGATGATGTGGATCAGCGTCGCGAAGCCCGGCGCCATGCCGCGCGCGTCCGGAAGTCCCGCGAGCTTGATGGCGCCGGACAGGCGTTTATCCCGCCGGCGCAGGATGCCGAGATGACGGTGAAGTTCGTCTTGGGGCAGCATCGCTACTTCGCTTTCCGGCTGAAGATCCACTGCGCGCCCTGTGAGGCCTTCGCGTCGAAGGCGTATCCGGCGGTGTCGAAGCGCTTGATGTCCTCGGGTTTGGTGAGGCGATGCTGCACGATGTATCTGGCCATTAGGCCGCGCGCTTTTTTGGCCATGAAGCTCACGATCTGCGCCTTTGCGTTCCTTATCTCCTTGAAAACGGGGCGGATGACCGGCGCTTCAAGGGCGCTTTCGTCCACCGCCGACCAGTATTCATCCGAGGCGAGATTGACGAACGTGGGAGTCTTCATCGCCGCGGTCAGGCGATTGAGATACTCCGCGAGGCTTTCATGCCAGAATGCGTACAGGTCTGCGCCGCGCTCGTTTTTCAGCGGCGTTCCCATTTCGAGACGGTAGGGTTGGATCGCGTCGAGCGGACGCAGGACGCCGTAGAGCCCCGAGAGGATCGCGACATGGTCTTGGGCGAACGCGATGTCGGCGGCGCTCAGCGTCTTGGCGTCGAAACCCATATAGACGTCGCCGGCGAACGCGAAGATCGCCGGCTTTGTTGCGCTCCTGTTCTTCGGATCGAAGCTCTGAAAGCGTTCGAAGTTAAGCTCCGCCAGCTTTGGACTGATGTCCATGAGACGGCCGAGGTCGGCGCGCGTGAGCGTTTTGCCGCGCGCGGCAAGGAGCGCGGTGTCCTTGAGCAGGCCCGGTTGCGTCGGTTTGGCGAAGTCCGGGGCCGGCGAAAAGTCCAGCCGTTTGGCCGGCGACAGAAGAGCGAGCAGCATTGTGTGTAAGTCTTACGTGGAGGGAGCGTCCGTTTTAACAGGCGCCTGCGCGGCTTGCGATGTCTCTTTAGTCGGCTATTGCACGCCGAAACCGGTTAGGGCTGAAATTCCGATCGATTGAGCGAAGCCTGCCAAACGCCGTCGGGACTTCTGCATGCGAGCGTGCTCGCCCGCTCTTCGCTCTCGGTAATCTTGATCGTTTGAACGAACGTGCGGCAGAGAAAACCGCCCCGCGCGTTCTCGGCTTCCGCCATCGCGCTTCCTGTTCGGCCGCTGTCCTCCCAGAAGATGGTTTCGCCCACCGGCGCCGTGAAGGCTTCCGTCTGCGCGGCGCGCTGCAAGGCCGCCTGATCTTTCGTAAGTTGCGCGAGGACCGCCGTGGGCAATATGTCGAGCGGCTCCGGCGGCGCGCCGTCGGCCTTTGCTTGTTTTGCCAGGGCTGTTTTTTGTTTGGCGATGCGCGCGCTTTGTGCGCGGCGTTGTTGCGCGGCCTGCGAGGCGGCGCGCGCGCGCGCGGTCGCGAGCGAGACCTGCCGGGCGGTTTGCGCCGAGGCGGCCGAACTCGCGGCCACATTTTGGCTGACGATCCGAAGATCTTGCGAAACCGTGCGGGCCGTCGAGGCAATCGGAGAAATCGCGGCGGCTGTCGTCTGACGCGCGACACGCGGAAGTATGCCGCAGCTCGCAAGACATGCGGCCGCTGTCACAACGATCATCACTCGGTACTGAAGTTTCCCCACGCAGCGGCCCCCGGCACGTCAGGGCATTATAAGCGGTGTTGGGGAAATTTAACGGGTTAATCGACACCCCGAAGCGGCTGATGGCCGCCCCGGGGTTTTATCGGAAGAACTTAGTTTGGGACGATTTCCCAGTCCGTGTCGGCTTCGTTTCGGCAAGCGGTGCCGTAGGCCTCTTCATTCCGGCCGTCGATGACCACGTTCTGGCGGAATTCACGGCAATAGCGGTCGCCGGCCCAGCCGTCGCGCGTGGTGGTGATCTCGCCGCGCACGCGTCCCTCGTTCCAATTGATCGGCTCGCCGATCGGCGCATCGAGGGCGCTGCGATAGGCGTCGTAATAGACGCCGCGCGCGCGCGTGCTCAAGCGGCCGCGAACATAGGGCGAGAACACGACCACGCCGCCGGCCGGATAATATCCCGAATAGCCATAAGCCGCGCGCGGCGGATACGGATAGGCCGGGTAAGCGTAAGGGCGCGGGCCATAGTAGTAAGGCGGCGCGACATATGTGAATCCAAGCGAAAGATGATCGCCGCCGCGCCATCCGCGATGTCCCCAGCCGCCGCGGCCCCAATGGCCGCCCGTGCTGTAGCCGATGCCGAAGCTGCTGCCGCCCCAGCTGTTGAAGCCGGTGGAGAACGCGAAGCTGTCGCGCGCGCTCGCCGCCGCGGGAAGGGCGGCGACACCCGCGCCGATGACGGCCGCCGCTGCCGCGCCGCGCAGGAATTTTCCTGAAATGGAAGAGGCGTACATGATTTTCCTCACGCATAAGAACTTGTGGAAGCCGAACTCCGCTTGATCGTTTTATGCCCGGGAAGACCGGCTAAATTAAGGCGACCGCAACCGGCGGTGACAGCCTTGTAACGCGGTCTCCGTCCGTCCCGTCCTAAAATAGAAGAGAGGGACCCGGCCGCCTGGAGCCGGCGTGCGCCGCGAACTTTTTTCACGAGATTTCAACAGGTTCACGATATACTCATGATTGGACTGTCACAGCCGGAGAGCGAGCTTGCCGCCAGCGACAACCGCGCCAAGCGTACGGATGGACCGATGCGGGTGCTAGTAATCGAGGACGACCGCGAAGCCGCGGAGTTCCTCACCAAAGGCTTGCGCGAAAGCGGCTACATCGTCGACCACGCCGCCGATGGGCGCGAAGGTTTATTCCTCGCGTTGTCGGAGCCCTACGATGTGATGGTGGTCGACCGCATGTTGCCGGGACCGGACGGCCTTTCGATCGTCGAGTCCGTGCGCAAATCGAACATCGCGACCCCGGTCCTCTTTCTCAGCGCGCTTGGCGAAGTGGAAGATCGTGTCGCTGGATTGAAGGCGGGCGGCGACGATTATCTCGCGAAGCCTTTCGCGTTCTCCGAACTGCTGGCGCGTCTTGAAGCGCTTCTGCGCCGTACCGGGACGCCGCCGGAAAACACGCAGCTGAAAGTCGGCGACCTCGAAATGGATTTGCTCGCCCGCAAGGTCATCCGGCAGGGCAAGCGTGTGTACCTGCATCCGCGCGAGTTCCGGCTGCTCGAATATCTCATGCGCCATGCCGGACAGGTGGTGACCCGCACGATGCTGCTCGAGAACGTGTGGGAGTATCACTTCGATCCGCAGACGAACGTCATTGACGTTCACATCAGCCGTTTGCGCCAGAAGATCGACAAGCCTTTCGACAAGCCGATTCTGCATACGGTTCGCGGCGCCGGGTACAAGCTCGAACCGGCGGCCTGAGCCGCGCCATGCAGCGCGTCGTCCGCATCTTCTCGTCCTTCACCTTTCGGCTTGCGGTCGTCTACACGTTGATTTTCGGCGTCTCCGTCGGCGGTCTCTTCTATTTCGTGTTCTGGGCAACGGCGGGTTTCGCCGAGCAGCAGATGGAGGCGGCCATCGAAGCCGAAGTGGTGACGTTCCAGGAAAGCCTCGCGCGGGCGGGCGTGCAGGGCCTCATCATGGCGGTGAACCGCCGCGCCGACCCCAATACGAACCGCGACGGCGTGTATCTGCTGGTCGACCGGGCGGGCGCCCCGCTCGCCGGCAATATGCGTGTTTGGCCGCAGCGCGGCGTGGCGGACGATGTCTGGATCAACTTCTCGACCAGCGACAATCGCGGGGCCACGCCGGCCACGGCCGACGTGCGCGCGCTGCAACTCATGGATCCGGAAAGCGGCGTGCGGCTTCTTGTCGGCCGCGACGTGCGCGCCGCCCGCGTCTTCCGCGAACGCCTGCGCGATTCGCTGAACGTCGGCCTCGCGATCACCGTCGCGCTCGGCTTGCTGGGCGGTTTTATCTTCAGCCGCACGATCATGGGCCGAGTCGAATCCATTACCCGCACATGCCGCAGCATCATGTCCGGCGACTTGAGCAAACGGGTGCCGGTCAGCCAGCGCAATGATGAATTGAGCCGGCTTTCGGTCAGCATCAATTCCATGCTCGACCAGATCGAACGTCTCATGCGCGGAATGCAGCAGGTTTCGGAAAGCGTCGCGCATGATTTGCGCACGCCCTTGACCCGGCTGCGCAGCCGGCTCGAGAACGCGCTGCGGCATGTCGAGGATCCCGCGCAGCGCGGCGCCATCGAGGGCGCGCTCGAGGACGCCGACAGTCTGCTCGCGACGTTTGCGGCGCTTCTGCGTGTCGCTCGCGCCGAGGCGGGAACGCAGCGTAATTTTGTCGATATCGACCTTCATACGCTCGCCGAGGAAGTCGCCGACTTGTATGGGCCGCTGGCCGAGGAGAAGGGGCTCGGTTTCATCACGCGCTTTGAGCAGGGCTTGCTCGTGAAGGGTGACCCGAATCTGCTGGCGCAAGCGTTCGCGAACCTGATCGACAACGCCATTAAATATACCGACAACGGCGCCGTCACGGTCGTGCTGACGCGTCACAAGGGGCAGCCGACCCTCATTGTCTGCGATACCGGGCCGGGCATTCCCGACGAATACAAAGACAAGGTTTTGGAGCGTCTGTTCCGCCTGGAGCAGAGCCGCACGTCGCCCGGAAGCGGCCTCGGCCTCGCGCTGGTCGCCGCCGTGGCCAAGTCGCACGGGCTTGAATTGAAGCTCGAGGACAATGTGCCGGGCCTCAAGGTGTTGTTGCGCTTCCCCTTGAGCGTCGTCTCTCAAGACCCCAAGCTATTGGGTGCAACACCCGCGAAGTCCCTACCCGCGCCGGGGAAGGATCAGGGTGGGGCCGAAGCCGCGGCGGCTTAGCCCCCGTCCCCGCAACCGTCCTTGAAGCTCGTGCGTTGCTGGCCTGGATATGTGGACGCGGGGCGCATGATGCTGCAATTCAAATATCTCGCCTATCTCGCCGTCGTATGCGCGGTTGCTTGACCTCTATAGCGGCAAGCCCGGGGCCAGCGCGCTGATGCGCGTCAGTCTCGATGGTGCGGCGCTTCTGTTCGCGGTGATCGGCCTGGGCGGCCTTGCCCTCGGAGCCCACCGGCTTCCGCGGCGCTGAAGGCGCTTTTTTTATACTTTCTTTATGCCCCGATCGCCGCCGGAACCGCGCTGTTGGCGGGGCGTGTTGAAACCGCCGGCGGTCAAAAAGCAATGATTATCAATGGATTGAGCAGGTGAGATCGGCGCGGCCCCCGCCGCCGCCGCCGGCCCGGCGGCGCAACACGCCGCGCGGGACCTGATACTTCCTTTATGCACGCGCGGTCTTTTCCACATCGCGATTTTACGCGCTGAGCCTCCATCTTCTCCTCAGTTGTGACGGACGGATTCCAGAACGGGGTCCTGGGGAAACGATAGGGAGTTTCAAAGATGACCGCGTTTCAGACCGAACTGCAGATCTTGCTTCCGGACCTCGCGCGCTTCGCGCGTGTCCTGACGCGCAATGAAGACGATGCTCATGACCTCGTGCAGGATTGCGTTGAGCGCGCCCTGCGTAAGCAGGACCTGTTCCAGCATGGGACCAGCCTCAAGTCGTGGCTGTTCACGCTGATGCGCAACGTTTTCATCAGCCAGAAACGCCGCGAAACCCTCGACCGTCGCTATGTCGCGATGGCCGATGACGGGAACTTGCGCGTTCAAGTCCCGAGTCAGGTCAACAGCGTGTTCTTGAAGCAGACGATGCGCGCTCTGCGCCGTCTGTCGTCCAACGAGCGTCAGGCAATCGTTGTCCTCGGCGTTCATGAAGGCAGCCAGCAAGAGGTGGCGCGGGCGATGAATGAACCCGTCGGGACCGTGAAGTCCCGCTTGTGCCGCGGCCGCGCTCATCTGCGCGCCGCCATGGGCCTCGACGACGTGATGCTGGCGACGGCCTAGAGTTTTGTAACCGGTTTTAGGAATCCATCGGAGCGGTATCTCCCATCCCCCATCACGCCGCACGGTGGTAACTCGGGCCCCGCAACGAATCACCTCGTTTGCGGGGCTTTTTCTTTTCTTCTCCCGGCGGGCCCTGCTGGTAAGCTCGATTCATCGGCCGTTGTGGGGGAGCGACAGGTGAATTTCAAAACAGTGTTGTCGGCGCTGACCCTGGTCATTGCGATCATTGCGATCAGTGGGGTCGCCGCGCCCGTATCGGCCGCCGACTTCAGCCGGGCGGTGCCGCTGCCGGCCCCGCG
This sequence comes from Rhodospirillaceae bacterium, assembly GCA_041913245.1. GTDB lineage: Bacteria > Pseudomonadota > Alphaproteobacteria > Rhodospirillales > Rhodospirillaceae > SHVO01. Next base: position 12,148 of record JAYSFT010000042.1, read on the forward strand.
CGACGAAGCCTATCCGGGCGCCATCAAGCTGCATGTCGATGCGACGAACACCGCGCAGCGCATCTTCAACATCCGTGCGACCATTCCCGCCTCGCCCGGCCCGCTCACGCTTCTGTTTCCCGAATGGCTGCCGGCCAATCACGCGCCGCGCGGACCGGTCGACAAGCTTGCCGGCTTGATCGTCAAGGCTGGCGGGCAGCGCGTCGAATGGCGCCGCGACCCGGTGGAAGTCTATG
>JAYSFT010000042.1:12393-20064 GCA_041913245.1 Rhodospirillaceae bacterium
CAACGCCGTCGATCTCGAATATCAGTATCTTTCGCCGACCGCCGGCGATCAGGGCCGCATCGTCGTCACACCCGAGATGCTGAACCTGCAATGGAACACGGTGGTTCTCTATCCGGCCGGCTACTACGCCCGCCGGATCCCGGTCGAAGCCAGCGTGAAGCTTCCTGACGGATGGCAAATGGGGACGGCGCTTGAAACGGCGTCCGTGAACGGCAGCGAAACGACCTTCAAGCCGGTGTCGCTGGAAGTTCTGGTCGATTCCCCGATCTTCGCCGGCCGTTACTTCAGCCGCATCGATCTCGACCCCAAGGGCCGCTCGCGCGTCACGCTCAACATCATGGCCGATGAAGCCGAGCAACTGGAGGCGAAGCCCGAATATATCGCCGCCCACCGCAATCTCGTGAAGCAGGCGGATCTTCTGTTCGGCGCGCGGCACTACGATCATTACGACTTCCTGCTGGCCCTCTCGGACAAGATGGGCGGCATCGGTCTCGAGCATCACCGCTCCAGCGAGAACGGCACCAGCGCCAAGTACTTCACCGAATGGGACAAGAGGTTCCCCGGACGCGACTTGTTGGCGCACGAATACAGCCACTCCTGGAACGGCAAGTATCGGCGTCCGGCGGACCTGTGGACGCCGAACTACAACGTTCCGATGCGCGATTCCCTGCTTTGGCTCTACGAGGGCCAGACTCAATATTGGGGCTATGTCCTCGCGGCGCGTTCCGGTCTTTGGACGAAGCAACAGGCGCTGGATGCGCTCGCGTCGACCGCGGCGCTCTACGATCACCGCATCGGCCGCGCGTGGAAGCCGCTCCAGGACACCACGAACGATCCCATTACATCCGCGCGCCGCCCGCAACCGTGGTCGAGCTGGCAGCGCAGCGAGGACTACTACTCTGAAGGTCTATTGGTGTGGCTCGACGTGGATACCGTGCTGCGTGAGCGCACGAATGGACGCCGGTCGCTCGATGACTTCGCGCGCGCGTTTTTCGGTCAGCAGGACGGCGAGTGGGAGAAGCAGGCGACTTACACGTTTGACGATGTCGTCGCGTTTCTGAACGAACTCGCGCCCAACGACTGGGCCGCGTTCTTGCGCGGGCGTCTCGACGGCCACGGTCCCGGCGCGCCGCTCGACGGCGTGGTCCGCGGCGGCTACCGCCTGGTCTACACCGAAGAGCCCACGGACCTTTTCAAAACCCTGGAAGCGCAGCGCCGCGTCGTCGATCTCAGCTATTCGCTGGGCGCGAGCGTCGAGTCCGATGGACGGCTCGCGAGCGTCGTATGGGATGGGCCGCTGTTCAAAATGGGCCTGGCCATCGGGGCGCGTATCATCGCGGTCAACGGCAAGGCCTATGATAACGACCGCATGAAAGCGGCCGTGAAGGCCAGCAAGAACGACAAGAAAGTCGAATTGATCGTCAGGGTGGGAGACGATGTCCGCACCCTGACGGTCGATTATACCGGTGGCTTGAGATACCCGCGGCTGGAGCGCGTCGAGAAAACCCCGGCGCGCTTCGACGATATCGTGACCGCTAAGAAGTAGCGGTTACCGCTTCGCGAGCAGCGTATCGGCTTCCGCTTTGTCGATCGTGACGATCTTTTCGATCATGCAGGCCGCGCCCACCGGCTGAAGGACGGTGATCGCGTCCGACGTGCAAAGTTCGTCGGTCGGGGTGGAGTGGCCGATGCCGCTGAACTTCATTCCGGAGCAGGTGCCGCGCATGTCGACGCGCTTGAAGTCGTCTTTGGAGCGCATCTTGAGCACGATGGTCTTGTCGTCGACCACCGGTGATTCGCGGATGTCGCTCAGGCGAACGCAGCGATGGGTTTCTCCAACGGTATCGGCGAAGGCCGAAGCCGTGCCGAGACCAAGGGTCAGGGCGGCCGTGAGTGCGATAAGTGAAGTCTGCATGTGAGCCTCTCTGTGACTTGCTCGAAGGACGTACGTCTCGTGAGACCTCAGTTAATCCTCAATTTAGGCAATATTATGCCTCAGGGGATATTGGAAAAGACGATGTCCGGCGTCCAAAAAGTCCTTGGTTCGGCAAATAAATCCGCCCTTCCGCGGAAACCTAGCCGGTCTGAAGCCGGTAGCCCACCCCCGGTTCGGTCACCAGGTACTTCGGCACCGCCGGTTCTTTTTCCAATTTTTGGCGCAACTGGCCGATATAGACCCTCAGATATTGGGTCTCCTCGACGTAGGCCTGTCCCCACACGTCCTGTAAGAGCTGCTGGTGGGTTATGACCTTGCCGGGGTGCGAGGCCAGGATGCGAAGCAGGTCGTACTCCTTGCGCGAAAGCCTCACCGGCGTGCCGGCGACGGTCACCAGGCGCTTTGAAAGATCGATGGCGATCTCGCCCGCGTTGATCACCGGACCGGACTCGGTCCCGCTTCCTTGCCCCTGCCGCAACGCCACGCGCATGCGCGCGAGCAGTTCGCCCATGCTGAACGGCTTGGTGACGTAATCGTTGGCCCCGCGGTCGAGGGCTTCGATCTTGTCCGGGTCGTCCGAACGCAGCGAAAGGATGATGATCGGTATACTCGACCATTCGCGCACCAGTTTGATGACGTCGAGGCCGTCCATGTCCGGCAAGCCGAGGTCGAGGATCAGAAGGTCGGGCTTCTGCACCGTGCAGGCGCGCACGCCTTCCTTCCCGTTCTCGGCTTCGATGACCTGATAGTCGTGCGCCTGCAGGCTGGCGCGCAGGAAGCGCCGGATCTGCGGTTCGTCGTCGACAATCAGAACTTTGGGGCCCGTGGTCATGATGCTGAGAGTCTCACACCTCGGCCGTGACCGCCACATCGGGCGTTTTCACGGGCAGGCGCAGCCGGATCGTGGTGCCGTGGCCGAGCCCTTCGCTGAGCGCCTCGATCGTGCCGCCGTGCGCCTCGATGATGCCCTTGCAGATGGCGAGGCCAAGGCCGGTTCCGGGCACCGTACGGTCGCGGTGCCGCGCCCGGTAGAATTTGTCGAAGATGGCGCCCAATTCCTCGGATGAGATCCCGCGGCCCTGATCGGTGATATCGATCGCGACGTCCTCGCCGAGGCGGCGCGCCGTGATTTGGATCGCGGTTTCGGGCGGCGCGTATTTGGCGGCATTGTCGAGCAGGTTTACCAGTACGCTTTCCATGAGCACGAAGTCGGCGTTGACCAGCGGCAGCATGTCTTCGACGTCGGCGTAGATTTCATGCTGCGCGAGGCGGCGGTGGGCGGCGTCAAGCGAGGTCGAGATGAGATCGCCCACATCCGCCCATTGCAGGCGCGGCACGAGCGCGCCGGCTTCGAGGCGGTTCATCTGAAGGACATTTTTCACGAACCGGTTGAGGCGTTCGGCCTCCTCCAGGATCGTCGTCAGAAGTTCCGCCGTGACGTCGGCGGTGTAGCTGCGGCCGTAGGAGATCAGGCTCGAGGCCGATCCGATGATGGACGCCAGCGGCGTCCCGAAGTCGTGCGAAATCGCGGACAGGAGCGCCGAGCGCAGACCCTCGGTCTTGGAAACCACGCGCGCGTTTTCCAATTCCTGCTTGCGCAGCGAATGTTCAACGGCGAGCGCGGTGAGGCGGCAGATGGAGCCGATGACGCGGCGAAAGCCGGCCGAACGCACGATCTCGCGCGCCGTGTCGCGAAGCACCAGGACCGCGACGGTGCCTTCGCCGGTCTCCAGGGGCTGGAAAGTGGCCTGCATTTCCGGCCACATCGACGTGCCGCGCCCGGCGGGAAGGCCTTGATTGAAAACCCAGCGCGCCGCCTCGATGTCTTCCTGCGTGAGGCTCGGGTGCGGAGGATAAGCCGCCTGCAGCGCGGCGGCGCGCGCGCGCGGCGAGGCGAGCGCGAGCGTTTCCCGCCCGCCGCCCGTGAACGGCGTCAGCAACGTGGTTTCGCATTCGAAGATGTCGTTGCACTGGTGGACGATGGCGCGGAAGATTTCCTGCGTATCGCTCGCCACCGCGATATCGCGCGTCAACTGGAACAGGGCGCGGGCCTCGCGGGCCTGACGCTGCGCGCGGCTTGCCTGCTGGCGCAGTCCGCCCGAGAGATTGCTGGTGATCGCGCCCACGACCAGGAACAGGATCAGCGTCAACACATCCGCCGGCGATGACAGCGTGATCTCGTAGCGGGGTTGGTCGAAGAAGTAGTTGAAGATGAACAGGCTCAGCAGCGTGGTGAAGGTCGCCGCGCCCATGCCGTAGGCGCTGGCGCTATAGACCACGGCCGTCAGGAACAGCATGACCAGGCCGTCGGCCGGAACCACGCCGTCCAGGAAACGGACCAGGATGCTGACGAGGCTGACGGCGAAGGCGCTGAGGATGTAGGCGTGATACCAGGGCCGCTGATCGTCGACGCGCCATGCGAGCCCGAGGCGCACGGAGGCGCCGCTCTCGTGGTTGGGATCGGGCATGACCTCGATGTGCGCCGCGCGGGCGGCCTGCTCGATGCGGGCGATCATCGATCCGGAAAGGCCATGCGAAAAGGCGTGCGCGCGCCGGGCGCCGACGATGATCGCGGCGGGCGGACGGACAGCCCATCCGCCGATCATGGCATCGAGGTCCTCCTGGCTCCGCCAGGGCACCAGCGTGATATTCCAGCGCTCGGCGAACACCGCGAGGTCTTCCATGGTGTCGAGGCCCATGAGCTGCGAGTGCACGCGCGGCATGACGCGCACGGCAAGGGTGAGCGGCAGATCGCGCTCCTGCGCGGCCCATAGGGCCTCGCGCGCGAATTGGAGAAGGTCGGGAGCCGGACACGCGATCGCGAGCATATGGGTCGCGCGCATCGGGAGCGGCGTGTGTGTTGGGGCGTGAGCCATGGCGGTCATTATGACCCAAATCGGGGCGAATTACCTTAAGTCCTGATCCGCAGGACCATGCCGGCGGCGATGCTCAGCGCGAAGATGGCCGCCGCCGCCGCGACGATGGCGGCGCCCGAGGGCACATCCCAGGCGTATGAGGCTGAAATGCCGGCGACGGTGGCCGCGGCGCCGACGCCGACCGTGACCAGGCTCATGGCTTCCGGACCGCGGGCCATGCGCCGCGCGGCCGCCGGCGGGATGATGAGAAGGGCGGTGATCAGAAGGATGCCGACGATCTTCATCGCGATGGCCACCGCGATCGCGACCAGGACCGTGAAGCCGAACCGCACGCCGGTGCCCGCGAAACCTTCGGCACGCGAAATGTCGTCGCTGACGGTCAGCGCGATCAGGCGGCGCCAAAGAAGGGCAAGAGCGCCGAGCACCGCGAAGCCGCCGCCGTAGATCCAGACGAGATCGGTGTCGGTGATCGCAAGGATGTCGCCGAACAGGTACGCCGTCAGATCGAGGCGGACGTTCTGCATGGTGCTGACGACGATCAGCCCCACGGCCAGGGCGCTGTGCGACAGCACACCCAGCAACGTGTCGGTTGGAACGCGCCGCTGGAATTGAAGCGCGAACAAGAGGCCGCCGATGACGACGCATGTGATGATGACGCCGACGATGGGGTCGATGCCGGTCACGAGGCCGAGCGCGATCCCCATCAGTCCGGCGTGCGAAAGCGTGTCGCCGAAATAGGCCATGCGCCGCCATACGACGAAACAGCCCAGCGGACCGGCGACCATGGCGATGCCGAGGCCGGCCAGAATGGCGCGAATCATGAAGGGTTCAAGCACGGTGCGCCTCAGGTGTCGTGGTGATGACCGTGGGCGTGGTCATGAGGATGGTGGTGGTGCGGATGCGGCGCACCGTCGGGCCCATGCACATGGTCGTGATGGTGGGTGTAGGGCGCCAGCGTCTTCGCCGCGGCTTCGCCGAAAAGATCGACGAACGCGCGCTCGCGTCCCACGTCCGCCGGCTTTCCCGAGCAGCATATATGGCCGTTGAGGCAATACACGCGGTCGGTCGCGGCCATGACGACATTCAGATCGTGCGAGACCAGAAGCACCGCGCATCCGGTGCGCGCGCGTTGGCGGGCGATGATCTGGTAGATTTCCAGTGCGCCGGCGGCGTCGACGTTTTGCGTGGGTTCATCCAATACCAAGAGATCGGGTTCACGCAGCAAGGCGCGCGCGAGCATGACGCGCTGAAGCTCGCCGCCGGAAAGGCGTAAGGCCGAAACATCGAGGAGAGGGCCGATGTCGAGTTCCTCCAACACCGTCTTGATGCGCGCCTCGGGCGGGGCGTGAGTCAGCGTCAGGAGGCGGCGCACCGACAGGGGCAGCGCCGGGTCGAGTTGGTGGAGTTGCGGCAGGTAGGCAACCGTCAAACCCGGCGCGCGGCGAACTTCGCCCGCGTCCAATTTCTCAAGACCGAGCACGGCCCGGATCAGCGTCGATTTACCCGCGCCGTTGGGGCCGATCACGGTCACGATCTCGCCGCGTCCGACGCTGAGATCGACATGATCGAGCACATGCCGGTCGTTACGCTGCAAGACCGCGCCGACAAGGGCGACGGCGGCTGGTTTATCGGCGGCCGGGCTCATGCGCTCTCTTTATGACAGTCTCTTTATGACAGTGGGCGCAAAGGCCTTGGATCTCGATGATTTCGGTTTCGGGAACGAAGCCGTGTTCGCTCAGGGTCTTCCTGACCGCGCGGGTGACGGCGGCCCCGTCCATTTCGGTCGCCGACTTGCAGGCGCGGCAGATCAGGAAGTGGGCGGTGTGGCGTTCGCTGGCGAGGGCGCAGCCGATGAAGGCGTTGAGGCTGGCGAGGCGGTGAACGAGCCCATGCTCCATGAGGAAGTCGAGCGCGCGATAGACCGCCATCGGCGCGATCTTGCCGCCGTCGGCGTTGAGTTTGGCGAGGATGTCGTACGCGCCGATGGGCGCATGGCTGACCCACACGGCTTCCAGCACGCGCCGGCGAATGTCCGTCAGCCGCGCGCCGTGTTTTTCGCAGACGGCTTCGGCCGTGCGCAGCGCGTCCGCGGCGCACCGGCTATGGTCGTGGTGCGGATGCGGGAAGGTCCGGGGCCGGGACGGCGTTTTACGGGTGCGGGTTGCCATTTGCGCCGCTGGGGTTAATGTTATAACGTAACATAAATAACCGGTCCGGTCCGATCAAGGCGTCGCCGTGAGACGTATCCTTTTCTTTATAACCGCCCTTCTGGCCACCCCGGCTGCCGCCGCGGAACGTCCTGTCGTGGTTGCCTCCGTCCGGCCGGTGCAGACGATCGCCGCCGCGGTCATGAAAGGCGTTGGCGCGCCGCAGGTTCTGCTCGGCAATGCGGCCTCCCTTCACGCCCATGCGCTCAAACCCTCCGAAGCCCGGCTTCTTTCGCAGGCCAAGGTTGTTTTCTGGGTGGGGCCGTCGCTGGAGGTTTTCCTGACCAAACCCCTGGCGGCGCTGGCCGGCAAAGCGCGGGTCGTCAGTCTGATGAACGCACCGGGCCTCGAAGTCCTTTCGTCTCGGGCCGGCGGCGTGTGGGAACAAAACGACGAGTCCCATGAGCCGGCGCTGCCCGACGGACATATCTGGCTTTCACCGCCGAACGCCGTCGCCATGGCCAACGCGATGGCGGACGCGCTCGCGGTGGCGGATCCCGTGAACGCGGCTGAATACTGGGCAAACGCCGAAACCTTCTCGCGCGAAGCCATGGCCCTGGATCGCGATCTGCACATCCGCCTTGCGCCGGTCCGCGCGAAACCCTTCCTGGTGTTTCACGACGCTTACCGGTATTTTGAGGCGCGTTATCGG
>JAYSFT010000043.1:0-20014 GCA_041913245.1 Rhodospirillaceae bacterium
CGCCGCCGCCCAGCCACAGCTTGCTGGTGTGCATGAAGCGCAAGTTCATATGCACCGTGGGCACGAAGGGATTGAGCATGTGGGTGACGAGCGAGATGCCGCTGGCGGTGAACTGGCCGTCGGATTCCTTGGCGCCCGGCATCTGGGCCATGCCCTGTTCGGAGAGTTTGCCCCAGACGTGGCTGACGTTGACGCCGGCCTTCTCGAACACCCGGCCGCGGATCACCCGCATGCGCCCGCCGCCCTTGAGGCGGTGATCGGGGCCGCGCTCCCATTCCGTCTGCTCGAATTTCACGCCGTCTTCGAAGCTTTCGAACGACGCACAAATCCGGTCCTGCAAATCCTTGAAGAACGCGACGGCGTCGGCAATGAATTCGTCCGAGACTTGAGAGGTCATTTTGAGGTCCGTTCGTGCACGTAGTCGACCAGGCGCTTCACGGCATCGGGGTCGACTTCCGGCCAGATGCCGTGGCCGAGATTGAAGATGTGGCCCGGCGCGGGGCCGGCGTCGGCGAGAATCTCGTCGATACGCTTTTCAAGCGCCGCCTTGGGCGCGAACAGCACGGCCGGATCGAGATTGCCCTGGATCGCCTTGCCCGGCAGGAGCCCCCGGGCGCCCGCGAGCGGCACGCGCCAATCGAGGCCGACCACATGCACCGGAAGCTCGGAGACGATGTCGAGCATGGTGCCGCAGTTGTTGGCGAAATAAATGAGCGGAACGCCGAGATCCTCGAGGCCTTCGAAGATGCGCTTCACCGGCGGGAGCGCGACATTGCGGAAATCGTGCGGCCCCAGGAGACCGCCCCAGGATTCGAACAGCATCAGCGCCTGCGCGCCGGCGGCGGCCTGAGCGCGCAGATAAACGATCATCGCGTCCGCGAGACGGTCCAGGAGGCGCGCGGTCACCCCGGGCTCGGCATGCACGAAGGAGCGCGGTACGGAAAACTCCTTCGACGGCTTGCCCGCGACGAGATAGGCGAACAGCGTGAAGGGCGAGCCGGCGAAGCCGATCAACGGCACATGGGCCGGCAAACCGGCGCGGGTGAGCTTGATCGCTTCCATCACGAAAGGAACATCGCGCTCCGGCACCAGCGGGCGTATGGCTTCGACCTGCTTCAGGGTGCGGATCGGATCGGCGATCACGGGGCCCGGAGCGTAATCGAGATCGATGCCCATGCCTTCGAGCGGCACCATGATGTCGGAGAAGATGATGGAGGCGTCGAAAGCGAAGCGGCGGATCGGCTGCAGCGTCACTTCGGCGGCGAGTTCGGGCGTGCGCGTGAGCTCGGCGAAACCCACCTTGGACCGCACGTCGCGGTATTCCGGCAGATAACGCCCGGCCTGGCGCATGACCCAAATAGGCGTGTGCGGCACCGGTTGACGGCGGCAGGCGGCGAGAAACGGAGGCAGCGCGGTTTTGTCTGTCACGGGATGACTTTCTTAGGAGCCAGAAATAGCGGCGTGGCGGCGGGCGTTCGCCTGGGCGAGCACGGCGTCGCCGCCTTTGGAGATGAAGGCGGAGGCGGCGGCGAGGCCCACATCGACGGCGTTGGAGACATGGCCGCTTTGCGTGACGGAGACGAAGTCGCGTCCATCGAGGTTGCAGGCGGCGGCATAGAGCGAAAGTGCGTTGCCGTTCACGGTGGCGAGCGCGCCGAGCGGAACCTGGCAGCCGCCTTCAAGGCGCCCGAGCATGGCACGTTCGGCGTCGACGGCCACACGGGTCGGCGTGTGATCGAGGGGGCGCAGCCAACGCAGCGTTTCCGGGTCGTCGGGGCGGGCGCAGATGGCGATGGCGCCCTGTGCGGCGGCGTTGGGAAACATATCGGTCGGCAGGATTTGCGTGATCCGTTCACCCAGGCCGAGGCGCTTCAGGCCGGCGGCCGCGAGAATAATGGCGTCATATTCGCCGTCGTCGAGTTTGCGCAGGCGGGTGGGCACGTTGCCGCGCAGTTCCACCTGCTTCAGGTCGGGACGCGCTTTGGCGAGGAAGGCCTTGCGGCGCAGGCTGGACGTGCCGATGCGCGCGCCCGCGGGAAGGCTTTGGAAGTCGAGGCCGCCGCGCGAGACGAGGGCGTCGTGCGGATCCTCGCGCTCCAGCACCGCCGCCAGCGTCGTGCCGGCGGTCATGGCGGTGGCGAGATCCTTCAAGCTATGGACCAGAAGGTCGACTTCGTTGTCCAGCAGCGCGCGGTCGAGTTCGGCGGTGAAAAAGCCTTTTCCGTCCGTGGACCAGAGCGGAATATCGGTCTGCAGATCGCCGCGCGTCTTGATGACGACGAGATCCACCGTGGGCGCGCCGGGAATGAGGCCGATGAGACGCTTCACCTCTTCCGACTGCCAGAGGGCCAGGGCCGAACCACGGGTGCCAATTCGCAAACTCAAGGAACTTCTCCTTTCGGGAGGAAACGATAGCCGACGCCGCGCACCGTCAGGAAATGTTTGGGCTCGTGCGGCGCGCGCTCGAATATCTTGCGCAGGCGCAGGATGAAATTATCGACAGTGCGGGTGGAGGGAAACACTTCGTAACCCCAGACCTTCTCCAGCAGGTCGTCGCGCGTGACGACCTCGTCGGGCTGCTCGGACAAGACCTTCATGATCATGGCTTCTTTTTCCGTGAGGTCATGGAGCGAGCCGTCCCAGGACTTGGCGCGGAAGGTGCGGAAGTTCACTTCGTTGCCGGCGAAACGTAACACGCCGTCGGAGGCGGGCTTGGCCATGGATTGTTTGTACCAGTCCCAGCGGCGCAGGATGGCCTTCACACGCAGGAGAAACTCGTCGAGATGGAAAGGCTTCGTGAGATAGTCGTCACCGCCGGCTTCGAGACCGCGCACGCGGTCCTGCGGATCGCCGCGCGCGGTGAGGAACAGCACGGGCGTGTTCCTTCCTTTCCGGCGCAGCTCGCGGCACAGGTCGAAGCCGTCCATCTTGGGCATCATCACATCGAGGATGAGAAGATCGTAGTCGCACGCGAGCGCCTGCGTGAGCCCCGCGCTGCCGTCGTGGGCCGTATCGGCCGCATAACCTTCGGCGCGCATGTTCTCGGCCATGCCTTCGGCGAGATGCAGGTCGTCCTCGACGACAAGGATGCGATGCATGGATTCCGTCATGGTGCGTCCTGGGTCACGGCGGCGGGCCAGGTGACGGTGAAGGTCGCCCCCTTGCCGGGGCCTTCGCTATGGGCGCGCGCTTCGCCGTTCTCGAAATGCATGAATCGCCGCACGATATAAAGACCGAGGCCTGTTCCCGCGGCATCGCGGCCGCCAGCGGTATCCAGGCGCACGAATTTCGCGAACAGGCGGTCGGCGTCGGCGGGTTCGAAACCGATGCCGCTGTCCTTCACGGCAATCTCGACGGCGCCGCCATGACGCCGGCCGGTGATGGCGATGGAGCCGCCCTTCATCGGGCCAATGGCGGCGATGGCGTTGTCGATCAGATTGCGCAGGACGCCGTCGGTCGCGACCGGGTCGGCGTAAAGATCGAGGTCGGCGGGAATATCGACGCTGAACGTCACGTTCTCGCGCTTGGCGATGTCCTCGACATTGGCGAGCACATGCCGCACGGCCTCGGCCATGCCGATGCGCTCACGATTGAGCTGGACGCGTCCGCGGTCGAGGCGCGCGCTATCGAGAATTTTCGCGACCATATTCTCCATGCGCCGCAGGTCGTCGAGCATGCGGTGTGAAAGCTGCTGAAAGCGTTCCGGCGAGAGCTGGCGGCGGAGCATCGTTTCAAGGGAAAGCTGGAGACTTGCCAAGGGGGTCTTGAACTGGTGGGAAACCATGGCGAGGAAATTGTCCTGCTTGCGGCGCACTTCGGCTTCACCGGACAGGCCCCGCCACAGCACGGCGATACCGGCCGCGAGCACCAGGAGGAAGAACCCGCTCTCCCAGGTATATTGGTTCTCGCGGCTGCGCCGGGCTTCGTCGAGGGCGGCCACGGACTCCGGTTTTAGCCCCACGACCTCGCCGGAAACCTGGAGGTGCGGGAAGAGCGCCGTGATCTCGGCGGCATCGACGCCGGCGGCCTCCAAGCGCTGGCCGGCGGCGACGTCATAAGTATAAAGCGTGCGGATCTGGTGGGTATGATCCTGGGCGACCATGCGCTGATCGATCAGCCACCACAGCACCTGGGCCACCGCGAACACCTGCAGCCCGATCATCACGATGTGCAGGAAGCGGATGGGGTCGGAGCGCAGGGTGGCGGCCATGGGAACGGTCCGTGGTTGATTCGCGCGGCAGCGCCGCTGTTACTTAGCGCGGCAAGGCCGCGACGGTCTCGGCAAGGCCCGCGACGAGGGTGTCGATATCCGCTTCCGTGTGGGCGGCGGACAGGAAACCGACCTCGTAGGCCGACGGTGCAATGTAGATACCTTTGTCGAGAAGCGCTTGAAAGAGCGGTGCGAAGCGGGCGCCGGCGCCTCCGTCGATGGCTTCGGCCGCGCGCGGCGGTTCGCCGGGCTGGAAGGACAACCAGAAGATGGAGCCGAGGCGCGCGAATCCGACCTCGCGGCCGGTGGCCTTCAGGGCGGCGGTGGCCTTGGCTTCCAGGACCGCGCCCATGTCGTCGAGCCGGGCGATGACGTTGTCGCGCTCGAGGATGCGCAAGGTGGCGAGGCCGGCCGCCATGGCGACCGGGTTCCCGGACAGCGTACCCGCCTGATAGACCGGGCCTTCCGGGGCGATGTGGGACATGAGCTGGCGCGAGCCGCCGTAAGCGCCGACCGGCAAACCGCCGCCGATGACCTTGCCGAACGTCACGAGGTCCGGGGTGATGCCGTAGTGCGCCGCGGCGCTGCCCTTGGGCACGCGGAAACCGGAGATCACTTCATCGAAGATCAGGAGCGCGCCGTGTTCCCTGGTGAGCGCGCGAAGCTTCTGGAGGAAGGCGGGGCGCTGCAGGAGGAGGCCGTTGTTGGCCGGCACCGGCTCGATGATGACCGCGGCGATCTTCTTGCCCTCGGCGGCGAACAGCGCGTCGAGCCGGGCGTCGTCGTCCAGCGGCAGCACGCGGGTCAGCGCGGCGAAATCCTTTGGAACGCCCGCCGACGACGGCTGACCGGCGGTGACGAGGCCCGAGCCGGCGGCGACAAGAAGATGATCCGCGTGACCGTGATAGCAGCCGGAGAATTTCACCACCAGATCGCGCCCGGTCGCGCCGCGCGCCAATCTGATCGCGCTCATGGTTGCTTCGGTGCCGGAGGAGACAAAGCGCACCTGCTCGAGACCCGGATAAGCGGCGACGACTTTCTCGGCGAGATCGACCTCCCCGCGGCACGGCGCGCCGTAGGTGGTGCCGAGCGACGCGGCCTTCTGAACGGCGCTCACCACTTCCTGGGGCGCATGGCCGAGGATGAGCGGGCCCCACGAGCCGACGAAGTCGAGATAGCGTTTGCCTTCCTCGTCGGTGACATGGGCGCCTTCGGCCTTGGCGATAAAACGCGGCGTGCCGCCGACGGACTTGAACGCGCGGACCGGCGAGTTGACGCCGCCGGGGATGAAGCGGCGGGCGCGTTCGTAGAGGGCGGCATTGGTATCGGTCACTGACTCTTCTCCTTATTGAGCGGATGGCGCGCCGTTTCGCCGTGAAGGGCATCCTGCACGCCGCGCAAGTAAGCCTGCACGGCGGCGGGTCCGGATTCGGTCGCGAGCGCGCGCAGCCCCTTGAGCGGCGCGTGCGCGAGGCGGCGCGCGAAACCTTCGGCCCACTGTTTGAGGCCTTCTTCGGTGGTTTGCGACTTAGGCAGGCGGCGCAGGCTTTCGACGGCCGCGCGCTGATACTGCATGGTGAGATCCTGGATGAGCGAGGAGGCTTCGCGGATGGCGTATTCGCCGCGCAGACGCTCGAGATGCTCATCGATGACGATGCGCGCGGACGCGAGTTCGCGCAGACGCTCCGTACGGCCGAGGGCGGCGTCGGCGATCACGGCGTCCATGCCGAGACGCGTAAGGCCCGTCATGAGCCCGGCCGCGGGATCGACGTTCGGCGGCACGCCGAGATCGACGATGAGGGTTCCCCGCGCGGGCGCGGCGGCGGCGATGCGCGCGGCGACCGTAAGGTCGATCAACGGCTCGGCGCCGCCGACGGCGGTGACGATGACGTCGACGGGGCCGGGATTGGCGAGGAACTGGTCGAGCGGGCAGGCTTCGCCGTTCAGTTCGGCGGCAAGCTCCTCGGCCGTTTCATAAGTGCGATTGACGACGGTGATGGGCAGGCCGTGCGCGGCGAGGCCGCGGCCGGCGTGACGCGTCATGGGCGAAATGCCGACCAGGGCCACGCGCCCGCGCGCGCCGTTCACATGGGCCAGCGCGCGCTTCACCGCGTAGTCAGCCAAGGATTCCACGTTCGCGGTGCCGGCGATTTCCTTGTGCACGTCCTGGGCGGCGCGCAGGGCTTCGGCGAAGAGATAGTCGAGCTGCGGACCGCAGGTGCCTGCCGCCTTCGCCGCGCTCCAAGCCTGGCGCACCTGGTTGTAAATCTCGCGTTCACCCGCTTTGGCGGAATCCAGGCCCGAGGCCACGAGGAAGAGATGCTCGGCCGCCCCCTCTCCCACCCAGGCGCGGAAGACATGACGGACGTCGTCGCCCGCGAGCGCGTCGGAGAACACATCGCCGAGGGCGTCGCGGCAGTCCCGCGCGGTCAGGGATTCATCCCCGGCGACAATGAACTCGATGCGGTTACAGGTCCCGATATATGCAAGCTCAGGCACATCGAGACGGGCCGCGAGCTCCCGCAGGCGGCCTTCAATTTCGCTCTTCGGCCAGGCGAGCCGCCCGATCCGGTCGACCCCCGCCGATTTATAGGAAGCGCCGATAAGCGCGAACTGGTCCATGGCCGGGGGGATAGCATGGTCCCGGCCAGGTTATGTCACGGCTGTGTCACGGCGGCTTAGTTGATTGATTTATTTGTAAGTTTATACCGATTCGCGAACCCGGCGCACCCGACGCGCGCATCAAAAAAGCCGGCGCGAGACCGCGCCGGCTTTTGATCCGCGCCTAGTGAACCGAGCGCGGGACCTTGAAGTAGTCGAAGCTCATGTCGCGCACCTTGCCGGCCTGGCCGTCGCCCTGGACGAGGTCCTTGAGATCGTAGGCGGGCGCCCTCGAGAGTTCTTCCTTCGTCATCGGGACCACGTAGCCGTTCTTATCCTCGGAATAGTCGAGCACCGACCACGGCACCGGCGCGTATTTTTCGCCCATGCCCATGAGACCGCCGAAACCGACGGCGGCGAACATGATGCCGTTGGAGAGTTTGTCGAGCACGACGTCCTCGACATGGCCGACCTTGTCGCCGGTCGTATCGTAGACGGCGGTGCCTTTAACCTTAGAGGCGAGAATCGCGGTGGTGTGTCCAGCTGTTGTGGGCATTCGGTCCTCCTTGAAAGAGCTTTGGGAATTAAAGCCGGAGGCGTAACGGGACCCGCAAAACGTTTGTTCCGGCCACGGTGTTACATTCGGCGCGCAAATCACCGTGACCGTGGCGGCCGGCTCACAGCAATTTCATCTGTCAGATGTACCAGTTGTTCCTGCGATAGAATTTCGGTTTTTTGAGGATGGGCTGCCGCGAGAGTGGTGGGCGCCGAATTGCTTCCCGTCTCTCGCGCATGCTTTTTCCGCAGCGGCCACGCCGGATTCCAAGTGGGGCCGGAACATCCGCATGACAAACGGCCGCATTTCCGGCCGGGGGACACCTTATGAGAAACATCATCGCCGCGATCACGGTTGCGGTTTCGTGCGCCTTGTCGCAAGGCGCGTTCGCCGATCCGAATATCTACGGAAAATTGCCCGGGCTCGACAGCATCGATCTGTCGCCCCAGGGCACGCGTTATGCCCTTGTCGCCGAGATCGGCGGCCAGCGCCGTCTGATCGTCATGGACGCCAAGGCGGATAAACCGGTCTTCATGTCCGTCGTCCCGCCCGCGAAAATCCGCGGCCTGCGCTGGGCGAGCGAGGACCATCTGTTCCTGCAGCTGAGCGACACGCAAAACATGCAAGCCATGTTCGGCGCCACGCTGGAAATCTGGAACGTGCTTTGGATCAACGTCAAAGACAAGAAAGCCGGTTTCGTCTTCAATGACGACCCCGGCGTCGCCGACGCGGTCTTCGGAACCTTCGGCACCGCGCAAGTGGACGGAAAGGCCTACGCCTACTTCGGCGGCATTCCGCTGCGCCGCTCGACCGCCAGCCGCGCGGGATACGATTGGGACCCATCCATGGACCGCGACCTGTTCCGGGTCGATCTGGAGGACGGCGACGTGCGCAGCGAAGCGCGCTCGGTGGAAGACGGCAATCATGATTGGATCGTCGGACCGGACGGCAAGGTGGCCGCCACCGCGATCTACTTCTCGAAGGACGGCACCTGGCGCCTGCATCCGGGCGCGGGCAAGAACAAACCCTTGCGCGAACTGAAGTCGCCGACCGCGGATATCGGCCTTTCGGGCCTGGGCCGCACACCCGGGACGGTGCTCGTCGTCGATCACACGGGCGAAGAGGATCAGCTCCAGGAAGTGAACCTCGCCACCGGGGAACAGACCCTCCTGCTCAAGGAATACAGCGTCGAAGGCATGATCTTCGACCCCGCGACGCGCTTGTTGATCGGCGCGCAGATCGGCGAGCATCCCGGCGCGGTCTTCTTCGACGAGGCGCTCGACGCGCGCTGGCGCAGCCTGCAAAAGACATTCCCCGGGCTTAACCTGCGTCTGATCTCGTGGGACGCCGGTCTCAAGACCGCGATCGTGCGTTCCGACGGCTTGCGTGATTCGGGCAGCTTCTGGAAGGTCGACATGGCGACCGGCGTCACCAAGGTGCTGGGCAAGGCCTATCCTTCCATCGGACCGACCCGCGTCGGGCCGACACAGATGGTGAAATACAAGGCGCAAGACGGGCTGGAGATGGAAGGCGTGCTGACGTTGCCCGCCAACGGCCAGACCAAGAACCTGCCCGTCGTCGTCATGCCGCACGGCGGCCCGATTGGTCCGTTCGACGGCATCGGCTTCGATTGGTGGGCCCAGGCCTATGCGGACGCGGGCTACGCCGTGTTCCAGCCGAACTACCGCGGCTCGGGCGGTTACGGCGCGTCCTTCCGTGACGCCGGTTACGGCGAATGGGGCGGCAAGATGCTGTCGGACATCTCGGACGGCCTCAAGGCCCTCGTCGACGCCGGCACCGTGGACCCGAAGCGGGCGTGCATCGTGGGCGCGAGCTATGGCGGCTACGCGGCGCTGGCGGGCGTAACGGTTCAGCAAGGCCTTTATAAGTGCGCCGTGTCCGTGAGCGGAATCTCCGACGTCAACAGCTTCTTTTCCTGGATCGTGAACAACGTCGGCCGCCAAACCGCGACCACGCGCTTTTTCAAGACGGCGGTCGGCGCCGTCGGCCGCAATCAGAACGTCATGACCGAGATTTCGCCGGTGACCTATGCGAAGCGGACCGACGCTCCGGTGCTTCTCATCCACGGCGAAGACGACACGGTGGTGCCGATCGCGCAGAGCGGCATCATGGAAGGCGCGCTGGAGAGCGCCGGCAAGCCCGTGGAGTTCATCCGTATGAAGGGCGAGGACCATTGGCTGTCGACGGAGGCGACGCGCATCGAGATGCTGAAACATGCCCTGGCCTTCGTGAAGAAGCACAATCCGGTCTAGGACGCCCAAGACCGGATGAACAACCTATTGAAAGCTCACGGCTAAGCCTAAACGACCCGCTCGACGGCGCGTTTGAGCCGTCGCGCCGAGGGCGCCGTGAAGCAGAAGAACCAATCGGCGAGTTCGCCGTCGCGGCCGATCAGATATTTCGTGAAGTTCCACCACGGCCGCCCCAGCGGGCCCGCCTCGTCCGCGAGCCACTTGAACAGGGGATCGGCCGCGCGGCCGCGGACATGGCGTTTTTCCGACAACGGGAACGTGACCTTGAAGGTTCCTTCGCAGAACGTCGAGATCTCCTCGGCCGTGCCGGGCTCCTGGCCGCCGAAGTCGTTGCACGGCACGCCCACCACGACCAGCCCGCGGCCTCTGTATTCATCCCACAAGGATTGGAGCCCGGCGTACTGCGGGGTAAAGCCGCATCGCGAGGCCGTATTGACGATCAGCAGGGGCCGGCCTCTGAAGGCGGCAAGGTCCAGCGGCGCACCCGTCAAGGCCCGGAGGGGAAAATCGTAAGCCGTGGTCATTCGGCGGAGAGCCGCGCGGCGTCGTCGCGAAATCCGCCGGATTGGCGCTTCCAGAGACGCGCGTAAGTCCCGTTCGCGGCCAGGAGCGCAGCATGCGTGCCGGTTTCGACGATACGGCCCTTGTCCATGACGATGAGGCGGTCCATCTGCGCGATGGTCGACAGGCGGTGCGCGATGGCGATGACGGTGCGTCCTTCCATGAGCGAGGAAAGCTGTTCCTGAATGGCGGCTTCGACATCGGAGTCCAGCGCGGAGGTGGCTTCGTCGAGCACGAGGATCGGCGCATTCTTGAGGATGACACGCGCGAGCGCGATACGTTGCCGCTGGCCGCCCGAGAGCTTGACGCCGCGCTCGCCGACCTGCGCGTCGAGTCCGCGGCGGCCCTGCCAGTCCTCGAGCGTTTCGATGAACTCCGCCGCATGAGCGCGCGCGACTGCGGCGCTGATTTCAGCATCGGTGGCGCCGGGGCGGCCGTAGCGTATGTTTTCGCGGATCGACCGGTGCAGGAGCGACGTGTCCTGGGTGACCATGGCGATATTCGCGCGCAAGGTCTCCTGCGTCACGTCGGCGATATCCTGGCCATCGATGAGGATGCGCCCGGAGTCCACGTCGAAGAACCGCAGGAGCAGGTTGACCATGGTCGACTTGCCCGCACCCGAGGCGCCGACGAGACCGATACGCTCGCCGGGTTTGATGTCGAGGCCGATGCCATGCAGAACGCCGCGGGCGGTGCCGTAGCCGAAATGCACATCTTCATAGGTAATGGCGCCCTCGACCACATGAAGCGGCTTCGCGCCCTCGCGGTCGTGCATGGTGCGCGGCGTGGCGATGGACTTGATGCCGTCCTGCACGGTGCCGACCTGTTCGAAGATGGCGGTGATGCTGCCGGCGACCCAACCGGACATGGAAACGAGCTGCCAAGACAACGGCAGAGCCATCGCGACCACGCCGACCTCGAACACGCCGCGCGCCCAAAGACCGATCGCGAGGCCGGCCACCCCAATCACCATCATGGCGTTCAACGCCGTCAGGAGCGTGCTGAAGCCGGTCATCAAGCGCAACAGGCGATGATAGATGACGGTGTGCTCGTCCATGCTGGAGCGCACGAAGGCGTCTTCGTCGCGCGGCCTGGCGAAGAGTTTTACGGTCAGGATATTGGTGTAGCTGTCGACCACCTTGCCGGTGATCGTCGAGCGCAGTTCGGACACCGCGCGCGAGCGGTCGCGCATGCGCGGCACGAAATAATTCAGCAGGACGATGTAAGCCGTGAACCAGGCGACGATCGGCAAGGTCAAGCGCCAATCGGACCGCGCGAGCACGACAATGGCGCTGGCGCCGTAGACGAGGATGTACCAAACGGCATTGAACGAGGCGACGACGCTTTCGCGCAAGGACGGCCCCGTCTGCATGATGCGGTTGGCGATGCGGCCGGCGAAATCATTCTGGAAGAAGGCCCAGCCCTGACGCACCACATGCCAGTGGGCCTGCCAGCGGACGAGGTTCTGAAAATTCGCGGCCAGCCCCTGGTTGGTCACGAGGCCGTGCAGGAACACCGCGGTGGGCCGCGCGAACAACTGCACGGCCGCCATCCCGGCGAGGATGCGCCAGTGGTCGCGAAAGATCTCCTCGGGCGTGTGCCGCGAAACAAGTTCGACGATTTTCCCGATAAAGATCGGGATGAGAAGGTCGAGGAACGCGACGATCGAACCCATCACAAACAGGGCGATGAGCAATCCGCGCGTCTGACGCACGAAGTGCCAATAGAACGCCACGAGGCCCGGCGGGGGCGGATCGCCGGCGATGTCCTCGGTGGGTTTCAGAAAGCGTTCGAAAAGGCGGAACACGGCAATAACAGGAGGTGCATACGGCCACAGGCGGCGTGGACTTTGTGCGCCAGCGCCGGGGGCCTGTCAAACGCGGCGGCGGGCGAGGTTCGCTACGTCCCTTGGAGTTTCAGCACCCGGCGCAGTCCCCCTTCGAACTCCTTCACCGTCAGGGGCTTTTGCAGCACCTCGTGCCCGGCCCACCGGCCGTGAACGCCGTCGCGGCCGTAGCCGGTGATAAAGACAAATGGAATCCCGCCGCTTTCCAGTTTTTCGGCAATCGGAAAAACGGTCTCCCCGCCGATATTCACATCGAGAATGGCGAGCGCAGGGAGCCTGGCCGCAACCAGGGCAAGACCGGCGTCGACCCGGGCGGCGTGACGCACGCTGGCCGCGCCGAGCTGTTCCAGCATCTCCTCGATCAGGAAGGAGACCATGGTTTCATCCTCGATCAGCAGGACATCGAGACCTGCCAGGAGATGGGAGCGCGACATCGACGGAGCCCCTCTCTAAAGAGCGATCTCAATAACGCACCGGAACCCCTCCGGCGGGAAAGACGCCGCGTAAGTCCCGCGAAGCTCGTCGGTCACGGCGCGTTCAATGAATTTTGTGCCATAGCCGGTTCGCGACGGCGGCTGAACGGCCGGGCCGCGGGTCTCGATCCATATGAGACGCAAGCGCTCCGGGCTCGGCAGCGACCAGGAAAGGGTGACCACGCCGTCACCGGCCGAGAGCGCGCCGTACTTGACGGCGTTGGTCGTCAGCTCGTTCAAAACCAGGGCCACGGCGATCGCGATGTGCGGGCGAAGCGCCACGTTCGGCCCCTCGATCACGGCGCGTGGGCCCGCATAAGGGGCGATAATCGAGCGAACCACGTCTTCGAGGTACGCGCCCTCCCAATTTTTGCCGCTGAGCACATTGTGAGCGCTGGACAGCGCCTGGAGGCGGGCGTCGATTCCCTGCCGCGTTTCCGGCGCCGCGCCGGAATTGCGAAGGCCGCGCCAGACGATCGCCTGGACGGAGGCGAGCGTATTCTTGACGCGGTGGTTGAGCTCGTTGATCAGCAGCTCGCGATGACGCTCGGCGCTTACAAGCTGGCGCGCGATCCGGACCGCGAAATATCCGCCGAACAGAATGAACAGGGCGCCGATGCTGAAAGTGATGGCCAGCGACCGCAGCGCCGGCGCCTGATACTGGCCCACGGGCACGCCGACGGCCACAACCCATCCTGTTTCGGGCGAGCGCGTGAACGCGGTCAGCACACGCGTCCCCTCGATGGACGTCGTCTCCGCCAGGCGTTCAGCGCCCTTCGACAACTGGGCGCGCAAGGAGTCCGAGGCGGAAGTGATGACATTCTCGGACAGGCTCGGCCGCCGCGACACATGGTGCGCCGCGCGGTCAAAGATCCCGAGCACCCAGCCTTGCCGCAAGTCGGGACGGCGCAGAATATCGGCAAAGCTCGCACGCGGCGGATTGAAGGCCAGGGCGTGCAAGACCGCGCCGTCACGCATGACCGGAACGACGACGGTGAAGGTGACGTCGCCGCTGCGGCGGCTGAGGTAGACGTTGGAGACTTGAGGCCCCCGGCCGGCGAAGACCGCTGCGAGGGCCTCCAGCACCTCGGGGCGCGCGAGCGCCGACAGCGCGCCGGGGAACGTATTGAAGAGCTGTCCACCGTTCGCATCGGCCACCGAGATCCCGGTGCCTTCCGGAAAGCGCGTGAGAAACCGCTCGGCGTCGGCGCGGAAGCCCGACAGGTCGTCGGTCCGCAGGCTTGGTTCGAGCGCGAGCACCTCGAGCGCAGCGACCTGATTGCGAATCTCCCGGTCGACGGCGATCAAGGTGCTGCGGGTGACTTGCAGAACCTGTTCGGCCGCCGCGCCCTTCGCACGCTCGTAGCTTTGAAAAACCACAGCCGCGGTCAGCACCAACATCGGCACCAGCGTGCCGGCGATGAGCGCAAGCAGCCTGATTTGCAAGGGGAACGAGTTGGACGAGAACAGGGGCGTGGATGAGAACAGAGCCCAAGCCGGCGCCGGAGAGCCGTCCCGTGGTTTCCCGTCCGTCACCGAATTCCGATAGGTATCCACGATCCCTCCGCGACCACGCGCGGGCCGAGGGACAGTTTTCGACGTTTAGGCGCGACTGTCCAGAGGCTCATGGCGCCAAGCGCCGAGCGCGGCCAGCGCTTCGCCCGCCGCGGCCTCGATTTCGGTCACGAGCGGCGCGACGTTTTCCCCCTGCTTGGCGCCCTGTTCAACCCGCGCCGCGATGGCCGCCAAACGCGGCGCGCCGAATTGCGACGCGAGGCCCTTGAGGGAATGCGCGCTTCGCCGCGCGGCATCGCTTTCGCCGCGGATCGACGCGTCACGCAGGAGATCGATGTAACGCTTCGTTTCACGCGCCATATTATCCAGGAGCGGCGGCAACTCCGCACCGAGCGCTTCGCGCATCTCCTCAAGAAGCGTAAGATCGAGCAACGGCGCGGGGCCCTCGGCCGCCGCGCCGGCCGTCCGCGGCACGGTGGCCGCGCCCCGCGTCAAGCGCTCCATTTCCGCGGCCAAAAGCGACCAATCGACCGGCTTGGTCATGATCACGTCGGCGCCGGCCTCGAGATACTCGCGGTGGTGCTCGCGCATCGCGTCGGCCGTCAGAGCGATGATCGGGACATGCGCCGGCGCGCGTTCCTGCGCACGGATCACGCGCATGGCGTCGGGCCCGTCCATGACCGGCATCTGCATGTCCATCAGCACGACATCGAACGCGGAGCGGCTGAACGCGGCTGTCGCCGCGGCGCCGTTCTCCGCCGGGGTCACGGCATGGCCCATTTTCGACAGGAGCCGGATCGCGAGCATGCGGTTGGTCGCGTTGTCCTCGGCAACGAGAATGCGCAACGGATGCGCCGCGGTCTTCATCGCGCCCGCGTCACGCGCGGCGTCCGCCATGCCGACGGTTTTGGCGGCATCCCCCGTGCGCAGCACCACGGTAAAACTGAACGCCGACCCGACGCCCGGTTCGGATTCCAGCCAGATGCGCCCACCCATGAGCTCGGTAAGGGTCTTGCTGATCGCAAGGCCAAGCCCCGTGCCGCCGTACTTGCGCGACGTGGATGTGTCTTCCTGCACGAAGGGCTGGAACAGCCGGTCGCGATTGTCGGCCGCGATGCCGACGCCCGTGTCGGCCACCGTCGTCTCGACAAGAACTTGCCCGTTGTCGAGCGGCAAAGCCTTCACCGAGATGGAGATGCGGCCCTTGCTGGTGAACTTGTTGGCGTTGCCGACGAGATTCATGAGGATCTGCCGGTAGCGTTTCGCGTCGCCGCGCTGGGCCGACGTAAGGGATTCGTGAACCTTCTTTTCGATGACATTGTCCTTCGCCGAGGCGAGCGGCGTCAGGACCTCACGCACGTCCCTGATGACCTGGCGAATGGAGAAATCGACATCCTCGAGATCGATGCGGCCCGCTTCGATCTTCGCGAAATCGAGAATATCGTTGAGCAAATCCAGGAGCGTCCGCGCGGAGCCCATCAGCATCGTCATCAACCCCTGCTGTTCGGCCTTCAGGTCCGAACTCATCAGGAGTTCGCCCATGCCGAGAACACCGGCCATCGGCGTGCGCAGTTCGTGGCTCATCATCGCGAGAAACCGGCCCTTCGCAGCATTGGCGGATTCCGCGGCGGCCTTGGCTTGCATGAGTTCTTCGGTACGCTCGATCACCTGGCGTTCGAGCTGGGCGTTGAAATCCACCATGCGCGCCGAGATGACGGCCTTACGCCGGCGGCTGACGCTTTCCGCGCCGACGAGCGCGGAAAGCAACAGACTGGCGAGGATACCGATGATGGCCACCGATTCCGGCCGCGTGAGATTGAGACCTTCAATGAAGGCCGGATGCGCTCCGACCTCCACCAGCCACTGCCGGCCATAGACAACACGCGCGAGCCTCTGCGTGAACGCGCGCGGCTGATCGGCGCTGTGCGCGGATTCATATATGACCTCCTCGGCCTCCGGGTGCGTGACGTCGCGCAGCACCAGATGAAGCTGATTCTGATCCAACCGCAGGTGATTCATCACCGCGTTGATGGTCAACGGCGCGTACGACCAGCCGAGGGCATTTGCTTCCCGCTCGTCCGGGGTCCGGGTCGGGGTCCCCGGACGGTAGATCGGCATCAATATGAGGAATGCCTTTTGCGTCTTGTCGGGATTCTGGACGAGCGCGATCGGCGCGGTAATGGCGACCTCTCCGGTTCGCATGGATATTTCGGCGGCCCCTCGCCGCTTGGGATCGGAGCCGACATCCAGCCCGACCGCCTCCATATTGCTGTCGACCGGCTCGATATATTCGATCACCATATGTTCGCGGCCAGCCGGGCCGAGTTGGATAATATTGAAGTCGGGCCGCCCCTCCGCGCGCATGCGCGCAAGGTAAGCCGCTTCGTCGGCGAGCGGCACGCGGCGGATGAAACCGAAACCCCGCGCGCCCGGGAACTCCCGGTCGATGTCGTGCGAATTGGCGTAGCGTTGAAACAGGGCATTGGTGATGCCCAGCTCACCCGCCGTCAGAACGGTGCTGCGCGCGCCGCGCAGTCCATATTGATAGAGGAAGAGGCGCTCGGTGACGTCGGTCGCAACGCGTTCGGCGGCGGCGCGCACCGCCGCGTCGACCGTCTTGCGGTTATCGAGCACCTGCCGCCCGGTCACGGTCGCGGTGATCGCGAGGCCGACCGCAAGAGCCACGGCCACCCAGGTCGTCGTTTTCGAAGCCGTGATTCGCATCCCCATAGGCCCGCCGCCCCCTTCAAACGGCCGGGAGCCTAGCACATAAGAAACGGGGCCGCCCTAGGGTCGGCCCCGTTCCGTAATACCCGTTGTTTATATACCCAGGGTTATCTGGGAGTTATTTGGCTTTCGCCTTGGGTTTAGCGGCCGGTTCCGGCACGCCGATATCCCGGCGCAATTCCGTCAGGGTGACCCGGCGGCCATGGATGGGCGCGACGGTCGCCACGTCCAGGCCCAGCCGCTCGATATTTTCGTAGAGATTGACGTTGTACGGGTTGGGCGCGGCCGGCGGCGGCGCGTCCGGCGCCATCGGCGACCAGGCGTCGGCTTCGGTGAGGATCTTCTCGTTCGGGAGATAGACCATCAGGAAGCCGTCGGCATGGCCGCTGCCCTGCAGGGCATGGATCTCGATCGGGCGCTTGCCGTCGGTGAGCACGAGTTTGTCGGCGACGGTTTCGAACGTCGCGGCTTTTCCGCTCTTGCTCATGGCGTCGGGATTCAGGGTGCGCGGATTGGCCCAAGCGGCTTCATAGAACGGACGCGCCGCCTCGGCCGTCACGACGGTCGCGCCCTCGGCCACGAACGGACGCAGGCCGCCCGAGTGGTCGAAGTGCACATGGGTGTTGATGACGTAGCGGATCGGCTTGTTCGGAACGAGTTCCTTGGCCTTGTCGATGACGGCCTGGCCGCGCGCTTCGCTCTGCGGACCCTCGACGACGACGAGGTGGTCCGTCTGGTCGATGAGCAGGCTGTGGTGACTGCCGCCGCGCAGGTAATAAACGCCGTCGGCGAGGTTTTCGACGTCCACGTTGACCGGCGGCGCGGTGAAGTTCTTGACGTCATCGGGGACGGTGAAGGACGCCGGCGCGTTCTTCGCAACCGAGGCCACATCGATCTCCAGGACCGGGAAGCCGGCCTGGCTGCGCACGATCCGGCTCGGGAACCGTACGCCGCCGAAATCCTTGTAGCCGGAGTAGGTGAACTCGACCGGCGTATCCCCGGTGACGGGATTGTCGAACGCGGCGGCGACGCGCGTGACTTCGCTCTGGGCGTTGATGGAACCGGTGAACTTCAGGTTGCCGATCGAGAAGGCGACTTCGGACCCGCCATTGGCGGCCGTGACGGTGGCCGCGTTCGCGGCGGCGGCGCGCAGGAAGCCGTGCGGCGTCGCCCAGATTTCAACGGTGCGTTCCTCGACGGCGCCCGGCTGGGCCGCGACGGCGCCGCCCGGAGGCGCATTCCAGGCCAGCGTACCGGCGACATACTGATCGACCTTCTGTTCGACCGGCGCGGGACGCGTGCGGTTCGGATCGACGACCTGCAGGCGCGTCATCTCGACGCGCGCGGCGGGCGGATCGGCATAGGAAACGGTCTGGGCATAAGCGGACACGTCGAACGCCGGCCACGCCTGATTCGGCACCGGCGCCTGGCCGAACTGGTACCACTTGCCCGTGCCGGCGAAACTGATGGAGGTCGTGTTCGGCGCATCGAGCGCCTTGGACGCTGCGGGCAACGTGCCGGCCGGCTCCGAACAGGCGGCCAGCGTCATCGCCAGGCCGACGCTCAACAGTCCCAGTTTTTTGACATGCATGGAGGGCTCCTCCCTAAGCGGAAAAATACGGGAAGAGCGTGCAACAAAATCAGGGGCTTGGGCAACGGCAACTGCGTGACATGGCGCCCCTGTTTTGTAACAGTCCTACGCTTCTTCCGCCGCGTCCGCGAAGGCCGCGTCCCGGCGAACCTCCGGGGAGTCGATCAACGCCGGCGGATCGCCGATCCCGCCGGCCTGACGGTCGAAGAGACGGCGATAGAGACCGCCCTCGTCGGCCAGCAGCGCCTGGTGGCCGCCATCCTCGACAATGCGGCCGCGGTCGAACACGAGAATGCGGTCGAGCGCGCGCACCGTCGAGAGGCGGTGCGCGATGATGATGGCCGTGCGGCCCTTCATCAGGCGGCCGATCGCTTCCTGGATCAGCGCTTCGGACTCCGAATCGAGGCTCGACGTGGCTTCATCGAGGATCAGGATCGGCGCGTCGGCGAGGAATGCGCGCGCCAACGCCACCCGCTGGCGCTCGCCGCCCGAGAGTTTCACGCCGCGCTCGCCCACGAGGGTCTCGTAGCCCTTGGGAAGGCGCGCGATGAAGGCGTGAGCGTTGGCGAGGCGGGCCGCCTGTTCGATCTCGCCGCGCGCGGCGCCGGGCCGCGCGTAGGAGATGTTCTCGGCCAAGCTGCGATGGAACAGCACCGGTTCCTGCGGAACGATGGCGATTTGCGCGCGCAACGACTGCTGCGTCGCGCCGCGCACGTCCTGTCCGTCCACCAGCACACGACCGCCCGTCACGTCATACAGGCGCTGGATGAGTTTCACGAAGGTGGTCTTGCCCGAGCCCGAGTGGCCCACGAGACCGACGCGCGCGCCGCCCCGGATCAGGACGGACAGATCGTCGAACAGCGCCGTGTCGTGACCGCCGTAGCGGAAGGTGACGTGGTCGAACCTCACCTCGCCGGCCGTGAGGCGCGCCGGTTTGGCGCCCGGACGATCCTCGATGCCCAGCGGCTGGTCGTACATCGCGACCATTTCCTCCATGTCGTTCACCGAACGCTGGAGATGCTGAACGTGCTGGCCGATATCGCGCAGATAACCGTGCATGATGAAATAGCTGGTGAGCACGTAGGCGACGTCGCCCGGCGAAGCCTCGCCGCGCATCCACAAATACAGCGCCGCGCCGATGAGACCGAGACGCACCAGCCACAGGAGCGCGATCTGGGTCGTTCCCGACCAGGTTCCGCGGCTCCACGTCCGGTCCGTGCGGCTCCGCCACTTGGCGAGCACGCGGGCAAGTCCGGCATCCTCGCGCGTCTCCGCGCCGAAGGCCTTCACCACCGCGTTGCTGCTGATGGTGTCGGCCAGGAAGCCGCTCATGCGCGTATCCCAGGCATTGGACAGCGACGCGGCCGGCGCGACGAAGCGCGTGGCCATGATCACCGTCAGCGTCACATAGAACACCGCGCCCACCGCCATGACGCCGCCGAGCAGCGGCGACTGCAGGCCGAGCAGGATCATCGTGCCGACGAGCACCACCAGGGACGGCGTCAAGGCCAGCAAGATCGTGTCGTGCAGCATGTCGAGCGCCCACATGCCGCGGGTGATCTTGCGCACGGTCGAACCGGCAAAGGTGTTGGCGTGCCAGTCGGTGGAGAACCTTTGCACGCGGTGGAAGGTTTCCTGCGCCACGTCGCGCATGATCCGCA
>JAYSFT010000044.1:0-19965 GCA_041913245.1 Rhodospirillaceae bacterium
TGCGCATCCTCATCGTCACCGACGCCTGGCACCCTCAAGTGAACGGCGTTGTCCGCACCCTCACGAGCTTGAGGCAGCACCTGGATGCCGGGGGACATGAGGCGGTGATGATCACGCCCGACCAGTTCAACAACATGCCGTGCCCCACCTATCCGGAGATCCGCCTCGCGCTGTTTCCCGGCCGCAGAATGGCCCGCACCATCGAGCGTTTAAGGCCATGCGTCGTTCACGTCGCGACCGAAGGTCCGCTCGGCTTCACGGCGCGGCGGTACTGCGTGCGCCGCGGCATCCCTTTCACCACCGCGTATCACACCAGGTTCCCCGAATACCTCGCGGCGCGCTCGCCGATCCCGGCAAAGTGGACGTATAAAGGAATGCGCTGGTTCCACCGGCCCTCCGCGGCGGTGATGGTGGCGACGCAGACGGTGGAGAACGAGCTGGTGAGCCGGGGCTTCTCCAACATCAGGCGCTGGAGCCGGGGCGTCGACACGCAGATGTTCCGCCCCGGCGAGAAAGGGGTCCTCGGCCTGCCGCGCCCCATCGCGCTCTACTGCGGGCGCGTGGCGGTAGAGAAGAACATCGAGGCGTTCCTGTCGCTCGCCGAACCCAGGAGCAAGGTCGTGGTCGGCGACGGGCCGCAGATGGACCTTCTGTCGAAAAAATACCCGGATGTGAAGTTCATGGGCTTGAAGCAGGGCGAGGACCTCGCGCGCCTCTACGCCGCCGCGGATGTCTTCGTATTCCCGAGCCTCACCGACACCTTCGGCCTCGTGCTGCTCGAAGCGCTGGCGTGTGGAGTTCCGGTGGCCGCTTATCCGGCGGCCGGACCGCTCGACGTGATCGGCGGCGCGCCCGTGGGATGCCTGCACGAGGATCTGGCGGTCGCGGTCAGGGAGGCGCTGAAAGCGTCACCCGAAGCCTGCCGCGCGCACGCCGAGAAATACTCCTGGGCCGCGAGCGCCGCGCAGTTCCTGGACAACATGCGCCCCTTCCCGCCGGCAAGCTATTTCGCCGCGGACGCCGCGCCGCCGGCGACGCGCTGACGGTCATCGCTTGCGCACGAACTCGGTGCGTAGGACGAGGCCCTTGATCGTGTCGTGACGGCAGTCGATCTCCTGCGGATCGCCCGTGAGCCGGATGGACTTGATGACGGTGCCCTGCTTGAGCGTCTGGCCTGCGCCCTTGACCTTCAAGTCCTTGATCAGGATGACGGAGTCGCCGTCGGCCAGAACGTTGCCGGAGGCATCGCGAACCTCGGCGGCCTTGGCCTTCTCCGCCGCGACCTCGGACGCCGGCCGCCATTCGCCGGTCGCTTCATCGTAGACGTAATCGTCATTCTCGCCGTTCATGTCCGTCCTATCGTGGCAATTTGCGGCCGCAGTAGCACGCCGTGGAAGCCGGCGCTACTTCACAGGCGGCGGATCGCCCGGCGGCATCATCTCCACCGGCGCCGAGTCCGGGGTCATCATCATGCCCGGGTCCTGCTGCTCCTGCTCGAGCCGGCGCTGCGCTTCGGCGGCTTCGCGCGCGGTAATCTCGGCCGGACTCGAGGCGTCGGCCGGCGACATGATCGCCTCGGGCGGGCGCGGCGCGGCGGCCGGGATGGGCTTCGAGACCGGCGGCGCGCTTTCGGCCTGCGGGGCGGGAACCTCGGGGCTGGGCCGAAAAACCGCGAGACCGATGACACCAACGGCCAACACGGCGACGATCAGAAGCAAAATCCGAACAAAAGGCATGTGTTTCCCGGGTGGCGAGAGCGAGGCTGTCTCACTATTGTCTTGGGCGACAGGATAACACGAGACGGAACCCGCTTTGGGCAAGCTTTTGAAACGCGTCGGCCGCAAACCCGCCGTGCAGCGCATGGTGGGGGCCACCCTGGCGGCGCATATCGCCCTGGTGCGGCGCACGACCCGCTGGAAAACCGTGGGCGAAGCGGCCGCGCGCGGCGCCTGGGCGGGCGAGCGGCCCGTGATCGTCGCCTTCTGGCACAACCGCCTTGCCATGATGCCCTACTGCTGGCCGTCGGCGCGGCCGTTCCACATGCTCATCTCCTCGCACCCGGACGGACAGCTGATCGCGCGCACGGTGAAGCACTTCGGCATCGAGACGGTCGCCGGCTCCTCGACACGCGGCGGCAGCGAAGCCTTGCGCGCCCTGGTGCGTCTCATCAAAAGCGGCGTGTCCGTCGGCATCACGCCGGACGGGCCGCGCGGACCGCGCATGCGCGCCTCCGACGGCGCCGTCGCGCTGGCAAGACTGTCCGGCGCGCCGATCATTCCGGCGGCGGTGTCGGTGAGCCGGCGCGTGGTGCTGGGCAGTTGGGATCGGCTGATCGTCGCGCTTCCGTTCGGTGAAGGCGCGATGGTGTGGGGTGAGCCCATCACAGTGGCGAGCGGCGCGGATTCCAATGCGTTGCGTGCGCGGCTGGAAGCCGACCTGACGCGCGTGAGCGCCCAGGCCGATGAAATGGTCGGTCACACGCCTATCATGCCCGCGGAATTGACCGATGCGCGCGCCTGAGTTCTGGCAAAGCGACAATCCGCTCGCGCGGCTTCTGGAACCGGTCGGTCAGATCGTCGGCGGCATCGCCGCGCGCCGCGCCTTGCGCGCGCCCCTGGTGCGCGCGGACGTGCCGGTGATCTGCGTCGGCAACCTCACGACCGGCGGAACGGGAAAGACGCCCGTGGTCGGCTCCATCGTGCGCCGCCTGGCCGCGCAGGGACGCACCCCGGCGGTGGTGATGCGCGGATACGGCGGCGGCTTGAAGGGACCCGTGCGCGTCGATGCGCGCCGCCATACGGTGGACGACGTCGGCGACGAGGCTTTGCTGCACACCCGCCGCGGCGCGGTGTGGGTGTCACGCGAACGGGCGGGCGCCGCCGGACCCGCGGTGGACGCCGGCGCGGACGTCCTCGTCATGGACGACGGGCATCAGCATTCGAGCCTGGCGAAAGACCTGTCGCTGATCGTGATCGACGGGCGCGCGGGCTTCGGCAACGGACGCCTGTTCCCGGCCGGCCCCTTGCGCGAACCGATCCGCAGCGGCCTCGCCCGCGCCCAGGCCGCGGTGGTCATGGGCGAGGACAGGCGGGGGATCGCCAAGGACCTCGCCGAATATCTGCCGGTCCTGTCGGCGCGCCTCGTGCCGGGGCCCGAGCGCGCGAAGTTGCGCGGTCAGCGGGTCGTCGGCTTCGCCGGCATCGGCGATCCGGAGAAGTTCTACCACACGCTGCGCGAGATCGGCGCGCGCGTGAACGCCTTCCACCCCTTCGACGACCACTACGCTTTCGATGTCGCCGACATCCAGCCGATCCTGGACGAAGCGTTCGCGATCGGCGCAATTCCCGTCACCACGGAAAAAGACGCGGTGCGGCTGGAGCCGGACCAGCGCCAGCAGGTGGACGTGCTGTCGATCGACGTGGAGTGGGAACGCCCCGAATCGCTCGATGCGCTGCTGGAGAAAGTTCTGGCTAAGGCTTCGGCGGCATAAGCGCGAGGATGGTCTCGGGATCGAGGCCGGTGTCGAACCACAGCACCGAGAAGTGCAGATGCGGGCCGGTGACGCGGCCGGTGGCGCCGATGGCGCCGATCACATCGCCCTGTTTCACATGCTGGCCATCCTTCACGTCGAGGCGGCTCATGTGGATGTAGCTCGTCTGCAGGCCGTAGCCGTGATTGATGAGCACCGTCCCGCCGGAAAGCACGAGGCCGGGATTGGCGAGGGTGACCACGCCGTCGGCCGCGGCCTTGATCGGCGTGCCGGTCAGGTTCGCGATATCGAGGCCGCCGTGAACGTTCCCCGGTGTCCCGTTGAGAATGCGCTGGCTGCCGTAAACACCGGAAATGCGCCCTTCGGCGGGGCGGATCAGGCCGGTGCGGTAAAACGGCTCCGTCTCCAGGACGGCGCGCGCGGCGCGCAGGAGCTTTGAGTCCTCGGCGATGCGCGCGGCGGTGCCGGGATCGGGCGTGACGAGATTCTGCGGCACGCCGTTCACGCGATCGATCCTCCAGTCACGCTTTGCGATCTGGAGCGCGCGGATTTCGCTCTCGCCGTTCGGGGCCGTGATCTTCAAGGACGCAGAGGCGTCCGCGTCGCGGCTCAGACCGACGAGGAACGTTCCATCGGCCGCCGTGGGGACCGTCCGTTCGCCGAAGGTGATGATCGAACCCGGCGGCGCGGTTCCGATGACAAGCCCGCCCTGCTCGAGTTTCCCGCCGACGGCGACATCGAGCGCCAGAGCCGGCGTGGCGAACAACAGCGCCGCGAGGACCGGCGTTCTCATAACAGGCTTCCCTGACCGGGATCGGGTTTGCGCGCGGGCTTGGTCTGCGGTTTCGCGCCGCCGCCCTCGGCGCGCGCGCCGACCTTGCCGTCGTTGAATTCGATCTCGATCATCGCGCCCGCCGGCACGCCCGCCGCCGCGGTGATGGGCGCGCCGCCGGCGTCGCGCACCAGCGCA
The DNA here is from genome assembly GCA_041913245.1 of Rhodospirillaceae bacterium. Lineage (GTDB taxonomy): Bacteria > Pseudomonadota > Alphaproteobacteria > Rhodospirillales > Rhodospirillaceae > SHVO01. The sequence goes on from JAYSFT010000044.1 coordinate 4,461, forward strand.
TAGCCGCGTTTCAACGGGCTGAACGGCGAACTCGATTCCAGGCGCGCCGCGAAGGATTCCAGTTTCCCCGCGCAATCCTCGATCCCGCGCGCCGCCGCGCGCGCGAAGCGCTGGGCGAGTTTTTCGACATCGGAGACGTGGCGCTCGATATCGCGGCCGAAGCGGTCGAGGTTCAGCTTCGCGGACACCACTGCGAGTTCATGCCTCTTGGTCTGGAGCAGGCTGCGCGGGCCGAGCGCGAGACGCTCCGCGAGCCCATCGAGGTCTTGCGTCTTCTGCGCGACGATATGGTCCAGACGCGGGATGCCGCGGATCAGGCCTTCGAGATGGATGCCGCGTTCCGTCAGGAGGCGCGTGATCCCCTGCACCAGGCGTCCATGACGCTGCTGCACGTTCGCCAGAAGATCGAGCCGCACCGGCACCGCCATTTCGGCGGCGCCCGTCGGGGTCGGCGCGCGGCGGTCGGCGGCGTAGTCGATCAGCGTCCAGTCGGTTTCGTGACCGATGGCGGAGATGAGCGGAATTTTCGAGGCCGCCGCGGCGCGCACGACATTCTCTTCATTGAAGGACCAGAGGTCTTCCAAACTTCCACCACCGCGCGCGACGATCAGCAGATCGGGGCGCGGGATCGGACCGTCCTCGGGCAATGCGTTGAAGCCGTTGATGGCCGCCGTGACTTCCTCGGCGGCGCCCTCGCCCTGCACGCGCACGGGCCATACGATCACATGGCAGCCGCAGCGCTCGCGAATGCGGTGCAGGATGTCGCGGATCACCGCGCCCGTGGGCGAGGTCACGACCCCGATCACACCGGGCAGGAACGGCAGCGGCTTCTTGCGCTCCTCGTCGAACAGGCCTTCGGCGGCGAGTTTCTTGCGCCGGTCCTCGAGCAGTTTCAGGAGCGCGCCCTGGCCGGCGAGTTCCAGGCTTTCGATGATGATCTGATAGCTGGAACGGCCCGGATAGGTCGTGAGCTTGCCCGTGGCGACGACTTCCATGCCCTCCTCGGGCCGGACGCCGATCTTGGCCATGGCGCCGCGCCAGATGATGCCGTCGATGACGGCGTCCTCGTCCTTCAGGCGCAGATAACAATGGCCGGACCCGGCGACCTTGGGCTGGGAAATCTCGCCTTTTACCCGCACGTAACCGAAAGCGTCCTCGACGGTCCGCTTCAGCCGGTTGGACAGCTGGGAGACCGTCAAAGCCGGCGCATTATGGTCGGAGGCGGGTGGATCCTCGAGGGATGGCATGTCGCTCATGGCTCTGTTATGCCACTCCCCGATTTCCAAAGGAACGGGGCGAAACGATGCGAGTTTTGGTGGTAGGCGGCGGCGGGCGCGAACATGCCTTGTGCTGGAAGATTTCCGCGTCGCCTCTGTGCAGCAAGCTGTTCTGCGCGCCGGGAAATCCGGGGATCGCAGAAACGGCCGCCTGTGTCGCGATCGGCGCCGAGGATCTGGACGGCCTCGTCGCATTCGCCAAGGACGAAAAGATCGACTTCGTGGTGGTCGGACCCGAGGCGCCCCTGGTAGCGGGGCTCGTCGACAAGCTGACCGCGGCCGGCATCAAATCCTTCGGCCCGACCAAGGCCGCCGCGCAGCTCGAAGGCTCCAAGGGTTTCACCAAGGACCTGCTCGCCAAATACAATATCCCGACCGGGGCCTACGGCCGCTTCAAGGACGCGGAGTCGGCCAAGGCTTTCGTCGCCAAAAAAGGCGCGCCCATCGTCGTGAAGGCCGACGGCCTGGCGGCCGGCAAGGGCGTGATCCTCTGCCAAACGGTGGACGAAGCCAACGCCGCCGTGGACTCCATCATGACCGAGCGCGCTTTCGGGAGTGCGGGCAACGAAGTCGTGATCGAGGAATTCCTGTACGGCGAGGAAGCGAGCTTCTTCGTGCTCGTGGACGGAAAAACCGCGCTGCCGCTGGCGGCCGCGCAAGACCACAAAGCCGTCGGCGACGGCGACACCGGCCCGAACACGGGCGGCATGGGCGCCTATTCGCCGACGCCGGTGGTCGATGCCGCGATGCATGCGCGCATCATGAAAGAGATCGTGATCCCGACGGTCGACGGCATGGCCAGGGAAGGCACGCCCTTCACGGGCGTTCTGTTTGTGGGCCTCATGATCGGCGACCAGGGCCCCAAGGTGATCGAGTTCAACGCCCGTTTCGGCGATCCCGAATGCGAATGCCTGATGATGCGCATGAAGTCGGACCTGCTTCCGGCGCTGATCGCCACCGCCGACGGCCAGCTCGCGAACTTCGAGGTGCGCTGGCACGACGAAGTGGCGCTGACGGTGATCATGGCGGCCAATGGTTACCCCGGCACGCCGCAGAAGGGCAGCGTGATCGGCGGGCTTGTCGGCGCCGGCGCCCTCGAAGGCGTTAAGGTGTTTCACGCGGGCACCAAGGAAGAGGCGCGCGGTGCGGACAAAGTGATCGTCGCCAGCGGCGGCCGCGTGCTCGCGGTCACCGCGACGGGCAAGACCGTGCGCGACGCGCAGGCGCGCGCTTATCAGGCCGTGGATCTGATCGACTGGCCGGGCGGCTTCTGTCGCCGCGACATCGGCTGGCGCGCGGTGGCACGGGAGAAAGCTTAGCGCTTCTTATTCCTCCCCCCTCCAAGAGGAGGGAGAAAAAGTCACTTACACTGTGACGTCAGCGTCGAGGAGCGCGGGTCGAGCGAGGTCGCCGAGGCTTTCGAGCCGCCGGTGGTCGGCAACATGGACTGGTCGTCCAGGAACTCCACGGCCGTGAAGTAGCTCTTGTCGGTGTTGGACACCGCGACTTCGAGCAGCTTTTCCTTCAGCACATCGAGACGCTGGCCGGAGAAATCCGCCTGCTGAAGCTTGGCCTTGTGCAAGTAGAGCAGGATCTTCTCGTGCAGGATCGGCACCATGAAGCAGGCCGGACGCTCGGTCTCGGGGTTCGGCGCCAGCACGAGGCGCAGCGTGAGCACCTGGTAACGCAGGTCCTTGCCGACGCGGTACGGAGCCATCATGGGCATCAGCTGGATCTTGGCGCCGCCGTAGCCGACGGGACCTTCCTGGCCGCCGCCGTGCTCCGCGGCGGCCGCGGGCGCGGTGAGACCGAGGATCAGGGCGGCCGTGAGAAATGCCTTTTTCATGGGGCAACTCTAGCATCGGTCAGCGCCGGGCGGCGAAGAAACCTTTGAGCATCTGTTCGGCGCGGCTGGCCTCGACACCGCCGACGACGTCGGGAGCGTGGTGGCATGTGGGCTGGCTGAAAATGCGCGGACCGTGCTCGACACCGCCGCCTTTCGGATCATAGGCCCCGAAGACGATACGGCGGATACGGGCGAAGGAGGCCGCGGCCGCGCACATGGGGCAAGGCTCGAGGGTTACATACAAGTCGCAGCCCGGGAGCCGCGGCTCGCCGAGTTTTTCACCGGCGGCACGGATGGCCAGAACCTCGGCATGGGCGGTGGGATCGTTACGGGCCTCGACCTCGTTGCCGGCGGCCGCCAGGACTTCTCCTGAAGGACCGACCACCACGGCCCCGATTGGCACTTCACCGCGCGCGGCGGCGGCCTCGGCCTCACGGTGGGCCAGATTCATATATTCGTTTGAATTCAAATACTTACCTGTGCGTTAACGATTGCTAAGGATTTGGAAACTACCTTTGCAGAACACCTTTATCCGGACAGCGCCCGATGGTCCAACCTTTGAATGATCTTGTGAAGATTGCGGGCCAGGCCGTGGAGCGTTCCACCCTGGCGGGCCTCAAGGTCGCGTCCGCCAAAAGCGGGGTCAGCTTTCAATACCTGGTGGCCAAGGCCGCCCAGGAAAGCAGCCTCAATCCGGAAGCGCAGGCGTCCACATCGTCGGCCGCCGGTCTGTTCCAATTCACGCGCGGCACATGGCTCGACATGATGCATCGCTACGGCAGCCAATACGGCTACGGCGATCTCGCGAACAAGATCAGCGTCAGCGACACCGGCAAAGCGATCGTGAAAGACGCCGCCGCCGAGCGCCGTCTGCTCGATCTGCGCGAAGATCCGGAAGCCTCCGGCCTCATGGCCGCCGCCTATGCCCAAGACAACGCCGCGAGCCTTGAAGACTCGCTGGGCCGCCTGCCCGACGCCGCCGATCTTTATCTCGCGCACTTCCTGGGCGCGTCCGGCGCGGCGATGATCCTGAACGCGGCGCAGGAAAACCCCGATGTTTCCGGCGCCAGCGTGCTGCCGGCGGCGGCGAAAGCCAACCGCGCGGTGTTCTACGCGCCCGACGGAAAAGCGCGCAGCGTGACTGATGTCGTCGATCTGGTCCGCGCGCGGTTCTCGACGCAGCTCGATCGCTTCGCCGATGCCGCCGATACCGTGCCGGAACCGCCGTCGCAGGCGCCGCGCACGCAGGCGGCGGTCCAATATGCGGCCCATGGCGTGAACCGCGTGGCCGAACAGAAGCCCGATATCACCAGGAAGATGGTTCAGATGATGGTGATGCAGGAAATGGCGAAGATGATCGCCGCGCGTCCGATGCAGATGCTGGAAGACGAAGACGGCGAGCAGGATGCCTACAGCACCTTGATGTCGCCCGCCGGCTTCCAGGGCCAGGACTTCGCCGCCGCCATGACGCGCACGAACGAAGAGGCGGCCGGTGTGGGCCTGCCGAAGCAAAAACGCGGGCCCTCGGCCTACCACGCACCGGCGCCCCCGCCGGTGAATCTGGACGATTTGCTGTAAAAAACCGCGCCACTGTCCTCCTGGGTCTATGAATCCGGCGGCCGCGATGCTTTCGGGCGCCGCGGCCTTCATGCTAAGAGGACGCCCATGAAACAGCCCATCATCGGTATCACCGCCGACAGCGAAGAGCCCGGCGGTTACTCCAAATATCCCTGGTATGCCCTGCGGCAGAATTATTGTTCGGCGGTGCGCGAAGCCGGCGGCGTGCCCGTCGTGCTGCCGCATGAACCGAGTCTGATCGAAGAATACGCCACGATGATCGACGGCATCGTCGTTTCGGGCGGCAATTTCGACGTGGACCCGAAGCTGTTCGGCGCGGACGAACGCCATCCCAAGGTCACCCTGAAGGAAGGCCGCACGGACTTCGAACTCGCGATCACGCGCGCGATGCTGGCGGCCAACAAGCCGATCCTCGGCATCTGCGGCGGACAACAGCTGCTGGCGGTGGCGCTCGGCGGCACCTTGATCCAGCACATTCCGGATGAAGTGAATAATCCGCTGGCGCACGAACAGCCGAACCCGCGCCATCAGGCCGGACACGACGTGACGGTGAAAGAAGGCACGGTGCTGCATAGGGCCGTCGGCGGCCAGACCAAGCTGCCGGTGAACAGCGCGCACCATCAGGCCGTCAAAAGCATGCCGAAGGAACTGATGGTCGACGCCGTCGCGCCGGACGGCGTGATCGAGGGCGTCGAGGATCCGACGCGCAAGTTCTGCATCGGCGTACAGTGGCATCCCGAGTTCCATATCAGCCCGGCGGACGTGAAACTGTTCGCGGCCTTCGTGGACGCCTGCCGCACATGAAGAAGAAAACCGAGTGCGAAACCGACGCGGGCGAGACCGGCGAAAAAGGCGAGCGCGTCGCCAAGGTGATGGCGCGCGCCGGATTGTGTTCGCGCCGGGACGCCGAGAAGTGGATCGCGGCGGGAAGGGTCGCCGTGAACGGCGAAGTGCTGAAGACGCCCGCGCGCACGGTGACCGAAGACGACGACGTGATGGTGGACGGCGAGCGCCTTCCCGTGGCCGACCGTGCGCGGTTGTGGCGCTTCCACAAGCCCGTCGGCCTCGTGACCACGCATAAGGATGAAAAGGGCCGCTCCACGGTGTTCGACGCGCTGCCGCCGGATATGCCGCGCGTGGTGAGCGTCGGGCGTCTCGATCTCAACTCGGAAGGCCTATTGCTGCTCACCAACGACGGCGACCTCTCGCGCGAGCTGGAATTGCCCGCGCGCGGCTGGATGCGCCGGTACCGGGTGCGTGTGCATGGCCGCGTCGACGCCAAGATGCTCGACCGCCTGAAGAACGGCGTGACGGTGGAAGGCGTGCGTTACGGCGAGATCATCGCGACCCTCGACGGCGAGACCGATCCCTCGAAGGGGCCAGCGAAAAGCAACGTGTGGATCAGCGTCTCGCTGACCGAGGGCAAGAACCGCGAAATCCGCAAGGTGATGGCGTTCCTGGGGCTTTCGGTGACGCGCCTGATCCGCGTGTCCTACGGTCCGTTCCAACTGGGCAAGCTTGAACCGGGCCGCGTCGAGGAAGTGCCGGGCCATGTGGTGCGCCAGCAGCTCGGTAACGCCGCGCCCAAGGGCCTGTCCCTCAAACGGAAGCGCCGGTGAGAAGAAAAGACGCGCCCGCGAAGCCGAACCGCCTGCGCATCATCGGCGGCGTGTGGCGCGGACGGCTGATCGAAGCCCCGAGCGACAATTCCATCCGCCCCACCACGGATCGGGTCAGGGAGTCCCTGTTCAACCGCCTGATGCACGGCGCGGCCGGAAGCGGTGTGAGGCTCGCGGGCGCGCGCGTCGCGGACGTGTTCGCGGGCACCGGCGCCATGGGCCTCGAGGCGCTGTCGCGGGGCGCCGCGCAGGTGACCTTCATCGAGAAGGACATGACGGCGATGGCGCTCATCAAACGCAACGTGGCCGCGCTCGGCGCCGAGGACCGCGCCGCTTTCATGAGCGCGGACGCGACCAACCTGCCGAAAGCCGCCGCCGCGCACGACATCGCGCTTCTGGATCCGCCCTATGAGCAGGGCCTGCCGGGACCGGCCATGGCGAGCCTCGCGCGCCAGGGCTGGCTGAAGCCGGGCGCGCTGGTCGCGGTGGAAATGGACGAAAGCGACGTGCCCCCGGACACCGAGGGATTCACCTTGCTCGACCGCCGCGCGGCGGGCCGGATCGCGGTGACCCTCTATCAGTGGGCCGTCCCCTAGAGAAATTATCTCGAAATTATCTCTGATATAATTTTTATTATAAATTTTATTATATCTGATATAATTTATAGCATGAGCTACAGGGGTTTATCGGCCGGGATGACGGTTCACGTCATCCAGCGGGGCAATAACAAGGGCCGGATCTTCGAGACCGCCAATGACAGCGGCCAGTTCCTGGTCTGGCTGGCGGAGGCCGCCGAAACCCATGGGCTTTCGGTCCACGCCTATGTGCTGATGACCAATCACTTCCACCTGCTGGTCACGCTCGAGTCCAAGGACTCGCTGGCGCGGGCCATGCAGTCGCTGGGGATCCGCTACACGCGCTACTTCAACGCCGCGCATGACCGCAGCGGAACCCTCTACGAGGGCCGCTACCGGTCCTGCGCGATCGACCGCGACGACTATTTCCTCGGATGCTCGCGCTACATCGAGATGAATCCCGTGCGCGCGGGCCTGGCCGCCTCGCCCGACGTTTACCGCTGGTCCAGCTACAAGGCGAACGCGCTGGGCCGCGAGGATGCGCTTGTGACGCCGCACGACACCTACGTGCGTCTCGGCCCCGACGACGCGACGCGACGCGCAAGCTACCGCGCGCTGTTCGACGCGCCGTCCCAGACTTTCGACGACACGCTGCGCGCGGCCACGAACCGCGGCATCGGGCTCGATGAAGTGGCGACCCTGCGCAAACCGGGAAGACCGCGAAAGGCTGCTTAGATCCGTTCGGGAATGATGTCGCCGATGTCGTCAACGGCTTCCTCGGCCGGCGCATCGTCCTGCAGTTCCGGCGGGAGTTCGGCTTCGGCGGCCAGCTTCGCCTTCTCTTCCTCCGAGATATTGCGCTGATAGACCTTGGCCACGACGGTGTGGATGTAGTCGTGCGTGGGATGGTCTTCCGGATGCGGCGCGGCCAGCCAATCCCATTCCTCGTTATGCCCGACCGTGGCCGTCGGCGGCAGCTTCAGCGCCTTCAGGAGATCGGTGCGCGAGACGATGTGATCGCCCTGCATCGCGAAGCGATCGGTGTCTGAAATGATCACGCCGACGCCCGTCGCCTCCTCCGCCACGGCTTTGGCGTGGCGGTCCATGATCTGGTAGGCAACCTTGTCGGAATCGAGATCGGAGAAGCCGCGTTCCTTCTCGAAATGGTCCGTGAACGGTTTGGCCAGCCGCGTCAGGCAATTGCACGAGACGATCAGGTCGGCTTCTTTCAAATGGGGAATGAGCGGCGCGGGCGCGGGATGGTTCGACCCCGGCGCGCGGCGCTCCTTCATGGCCTTGAATACGCCGGTGATGTCGCCGGTGAGTGTCTTCACATTGAAATGCTTGCGCGCTTCCGCGACGACTTGCGGCATGTGGAAGATGTCGACCAGGATCACTTTTTCGAAACGCTCGGACAGCGCCTTCAGCGGCACCTCGAGCAGAAGGCCGGAGCCGAGCACGACGGCGAGCTTCTGCTCCGCGCACAAATCGGCCGCCATGGTGATGAAAGCCTTGCAGTTGCGCTGATGCTCGGCCCACGCGGCTTCACAGCGCTTGGCGCGGAACTCGAGCGCGATCAGGCGCTTCAAATAGCCGAACTTGCGCACGCGCTCGGGCGCGAACGTCGTGATGTAGCGCAAGAATTCCCCGAGCATCCCAGCCTGACCCCTCTATCCCCTCAGCCCATATCCTAGCGGCGCCCAAACAAGCGTTCGATATCCTTGAGCTTCAGTTCCACATACGTCGGACGGCCATGATTGCACTGACCGGCATGCGGCGTCACTTCCATCTGGCGTAAAAGGGCGTTCATTTCCGGCCCGTTCAGCCGCCGTCCGGCGCGAACGGCGCTATGGCAGGCCAGGGTTCCGCAGACGTCGCCGAGCTTGTCCTTGAGAGCCAAGGCTTCATCGACCGAGGCCAGATCGTCGGCGAGATCCCTGATGAGACCGGGCACGTCGGTTTCACCCAGGAGCGAGGGCACTTCACGCACCACGACCGCACCCTGCCCGAACGGTTCGACCACCAGTCCAAGTTCGGCGAATTCGCCCGCGCGGGCGCCGATGCGGGCCGCGGAGGGTTCGTCGAGTTCCACCACTTCGGGGATCAAAAGAATCTGGCGGTTGATGCCGCCGTTCGCGAGCGCGGTTTTCATGCGTTCATAGACGAGGCGCTCGTGGGCGGCATGCTGATCGACGATAACGATGCCGTCGGATGTCTGCGCGACGATATAGGTTTCATGCACCTGGGCGCGCGCGACGCCCAGGGGATGCGACTGGTAGTCGGCGTCGACGATCTGGACCGGCGTCGCATCGGGGGCGGACGGCGCCAGCGCGAACAAGGACGGCGCTTCGTTCTCGGCCAGCCCATGGCCTTCGTCCGGCGCCTGCATGGCATAAACCATCTGCGCCGCGGCGTGAGAGATCGCGCCGCCGCCCGAGAATACGCGCCCGTCGCCGGGCCGGAACGAGCCCAGCGCGGCGCTGGCGACGGTCGTGGACGCCTTGTGGCCCGCTTCGGCAAGCGCGTGTTTCAGCGCGCCGACCATGAGACCGCGCACGAGACCGGCATCGCGGAAGCGTACTTCGGCTTTGGCGGGATGCACGTTCACATCCACGTCGCGCTGCGGCACTTCGAGAAACAGGACGACGTAGGGGTGCCGGTTGGCGGCCAAAAAGTCCTGATAAGCCGCGCGCACCGCGCCGTGAAGGAGGCGGTCGCGCACGGGACGGCCGTTCACGAACAGATACTGCGCGAGCGCATTACCGCGATTGAACGTCGGCACGCCGATATAGCCGAACAGCCTGATGTCTTCCCGTTCGGCCGCGACCGGCACCGCGTTCGCGCCGAATTCCTTGCCGATCACGGCGGCGATGCGTTCGAGATGCACATCGAAGAGATCGCCTTGCATGTGGCCGGCGGGCAGATTGAGGCGCTGCTTGCCGTCGGCGGTGAGGGTGAAGGCGATGTCCGGGTGCGCCATCGCCAATCGTTCAATCGCGTCCACGGCATAGGTGAGCTCGGTGGAAGACGCTTTCAGGAACTTGAGACGCGCGGGCGTCGCATAGAAGATGTCACGCACTTCGACGCGCGTGCCACGCGGATGCGGCGCCGGCACCGGGCCGTCCTTGCGTCCCCCCGCGACCACCACGTACCAGCCGGAATCCGCATCCTGCGTGCGGCTGGTGACGGTGAGCCGCGCCACCGAGCCGATGGCGGGCAACGCCTCGCCGCGGAAGCCGAGATAGTTGATATCCAGGAGATCGTCGCTGGGGAGCTTGGACGTCGCGTGACGGTCGACGGCGACGATCAACTCCTGCGGCGTCATGCCGCAGCCGTTGTCGGTGACCACGATCAGCGATCGGCCGCCGTCATTGAGCACGATATCGACGCGCGTGGCGCCCGCGTCGATGGCGTTCTCGACGAGTTCCTTCAATGCCGATGCCGGCCGCTCAACCACTTCGCCGGCGGCGATCTGGTTGACGAGGTTCGGCGGCAGAAGACGAATAGTCACGACATCGCTTTCAAAGCGTCCGCTTTCACTGTTGCGCCTTCGCCTGCAGATAAGCGAGCGCGAGGCCGGCGGTCGAGCTGTCCCGGGCGTTCAGGAGCCCTCCGGCCGCGGCGGGTTTATCGAGCAGCGCCGGCATCAGGCTCCTGGCCAGGTCCTTGCCCAATTCTACCCCCCACTGGTCGAAAGAGTTAATGCCCCAAATCAACCCCTGGACGAAAATCTTATGTTCGTACAAGGCGATCAACATGCCAAGCACATAGGGGGTTAATTCGTCCAAAAGCAGCGTATTGGAGGGCCGATTCCCCGTGAATTCACGGTGCGGGCGCAGGTTTTCGGGTGTCGCGGCGAGATCGGCCGCCGTACGGCCCCTGAGGAGCGCCTCCGTCTGCGCAAGGCAGTTGGCCATCAGAAGGTCGCGGCTGGGCCCGAACCCGTCGGCGCCTTTCAGCGCGATGATGAAGTCGCACGGGATCAGACGCGGGCCCTGGTGCAGAAGCTGGAAGAAGGAGTGCTGACTGTCCGAACCGCCGCCGCCGAAGATGATGGGGCCGGTTTCGGTCTCGACCTTGGCGCCGTCCTTGGTGACGCCCTTGCCGTTGCTCTCCATGTCGAGTTGCTGGAGATGGGACGGGAAAAGCTTGAGCCGGTGATCATAGGGCATCACCGCGACAGCCGGCGCGTCGAAGAAGTCGGCGTACCAGACGCCGAGGAGCGCGAGGATCACCGGGAGGTTCTGTTCAAGGGAGGCCGTCTCGAAATGACGGTCCATGGCTTCGGCGCCGGCGAGCAACTGGTCGAAGGCCTCGTAGCCGCAGGCAAGGATCACCGAGAGGCCGATGGCCGACCACACCGAGTAACGCCCGCCGACCCAGTCCCACATCGGGAACACGGCGTCGGAATGGATGCCGAATTTCACCGCCGCCTCGACGTTGGTGGACACGGCCGCGAAATGTTTCGCGACCGCCGTCTCGCCGAGACGCGCCGTGAGCCAGGCGCGCGCGGCGTCGGCATTCGCGGTGGTTTCCGCCGTGGTGAAGGTTTTCGAGCAGATGATGAACAGCGTTTCGGCGGGATCGATCTTGGCGAGCGCGTCGTCGAGTTGCGCGCGGTCCGGGTTCGAGACAAAAGCCACCGACATCTCGGGTGACTGAAGATCCTTCATCGCGTCCGCGACGAACATCGGGCCCAAATGAGAGCCGCCGATGCCGATATTGACGATATGGCGAAGTTGCTTGCCCGTAGCCCCCCTCCACTGGCCGCTGCGGACCCCGTCACTGAACGCCTTGAGCCGCGCGCGGGTTGCACGCACCTCTGGCATCACGTCCGCGCCGTCGACCGTCATGGGACGTTCTTCGCGGTTACGCAGCGCGACATGGAGCGCGGCGCGGTTCTCGGTGGTGTTGATGCGTTCGCCGGCGAACATCGCGGCGCGCCCCGCCTCGACCCCTCGCGCGCGCGCGAGTTCAGCGAGGAGACTGAGGGTTTCGAGCGTGATCCGGTTCTTGGAATAATCCGCGCGAATGGGACCGAAGGAGAAAGACAGACGGGCGAAGCGGTCCGGATCGGCCGCGAACAGGTCGCGCATGTGCTGGCCCGCAAGAACAGCCGCGTGAGCTTTAAGCGCCTGCCAGGGCGGCAGAGCCGTCAGGGACGATGGGTTCATGTAACGCAAAATCCCGGTTCAGGACTGAGGGGCGGGACACTTTATCAATCCGGGGGCTGCCTGCCAAACTTTGAGAATAGGAATGGTTTAGAATCAACGTCTTAGAATTCTCGCCGGGGCTGTAAATCCACCGTGGCGCGCGAGGCTGCGCGCCGTGCAGACTGAGCGCCGCGAAACTTCAAAATGGGGAGCCCTCGTGACCATCCAAACCCGCCTTGCCGCCGGCCTCGTGGCCGCGCTGATGACCGCATCGTCCTTCGCCGCTCAGGCCGCCGAAATCACCCGCACGCCGAACGCCGGCAACGCGCTGATCCTGCAGTCGGCCACGATCCCCTCCGGCAGCGAAATCCTGTTCCTGTCGGGCCTGACCCCGACCCCGATCACGGCCGGAAAAACCGACAGCTTCGAAGCCTTCGGCGACACCAAGACGCAGACCGTCGCCGTGATGGAACGCATCAAAGCGGCGCTGGCCGAAAAAGGCTATGCGATGTCGGACGTCGTGAAGATGACCGTCTTCCTCGTCGGCGATCCGAAGCTCGGCGGCAAGATGGATTTCGCCGGGATGAACGAGGCGTACAAAATGTATTTCGGCTCGGCGGCCAACAAGAACCTGGTCACGCGTTCGACCATCCAGGTCGCCGCGCTGGCCGCGCCGTACTACCTTGTCGAGATCGAGGCGACCGCCGCGAAGGCGCCGAAGTAGTTAGGGCTTCGCTTTCGCTCTGGCCGGCGCCGGCTTTGCCGCGGGCGTAGCGCCGGGCTTGGCCGCCGAAAGATCAGGCCCCACCACCACGACCACGAGGTTGTCGGGGTCGTAGAGTTTCTTCGACAGCGCTTTGGCCTGATCGAGCGTGACGGATTCGATGTAGCTGTTGCGCTTGTCGATATAATCGAGCCCGAGATTGTCGCGCTGCACGGCGAGCAGCGTGTCGGCGATGGAGCCCGTCGATGTGAAGCGCAGCGGCCAGGCGCCGGTGAGATACTGCTTGGCGTCGTTCAGCTCTTCCTGCGTGGGGCCGCCGTCGCGCATCTTGTGCCATTCGTCGCGGATGACCTGAAGGCTGGCTTCGGCCTGATCGGCGCGCGTGCCGACCGAGGCCATCATGGCCGCGCCGGCGTCGTAAGGCGCCATGCCGGTGCCCACACTGTAGGCAAGACCCCGCTTCTCGCGCACTTCGTCCATAAGGCGCGACTGGAAACTGCCGCCGCCGAACACATAGTCGACCACGAGACCCGTGTACCAATCCGGGTCTTCGCGCATCAGACCCTTCTGTCCGATGTAGACGACGCTTTGCGGCAGGTTCTTGGTGATTCGCACGACTTTACCCGTCCCCACGATGGGCGCGGCAGGCACGTCCACCTTCAGGCCCGAGGTGGTAGGCAGCGTGCCGAACACCTGATCGAGCACGGTTTGAAGCTGCGCGGCGTTGATGTCGCCGGACACGCCGACCATGAGGCGGTCACGGGCGAAGCGGCTCTTCACCCAGCCTTTGAGGTCGTCGGTCGTAACACCCTTGATGGTGGCCGGCGTGCCGTCGTCCTCACGGGCGTAGGGATGTTTGCCGAACAGTTCTTCCATCAGACGCTGGCCCGCGATGCGGCCAGGGCTTTCAAGCTGCGACTGGATGCTGACGAGGATCTGACGGCGGATGCGCTCCACCGGCTCCTGGTCGAAACGCGGCTGCGTCAGCGCGAGACGCAGGAGTTCATACGCTTTCGGAGCGTTCGGCGTCGTGGTGACGATTTTGCCGGTGATGTAGTCGTTGTCGGCGCTGAACTGCAGCGTAATGGCGCGGTCCTGCAATTCGGTCTGGAAGGCGAAGGAATCAAGCGTGCCAGCGCCTTCATCCAACAGTGAAGTGACCATCCCCGACAGGCCAAGTTTGGCATCCGGATCAATCGCGCTGCCACCCTTGAAGCCAAAAGTGATCGCGATGATCGGCGTGGTGTGGTCTTCGGAGAGATAGGCGTTGATGCCGCCCTTGCTCTTCACTTCGCGGACCGTCAGGGCCGAGGCCGGCGCGGCGAAAGCCACGAGCGCAACGGCGAGGAGGAAAAACTTCTTCATGGAGTTGGCCCTCCGGCGGTTTGTTCAGGGGGCAAAAGGATTCCCGTGACCGAAGAATTGTCGGCGAAGAGACGGCGCGCGGCGGCCTGGACCTGCGCCAGCGTCACCTTGTTCACGGCTTCCGGCCAGTTCTCGATATCCTCAAGCTTGATACCTGACGCAAGCGACGTACCGACAGCGCGCGCCGCCGACATCGGCGAGTCCTTTGCAAAAGCCAGGCGCGCGGCAAAGCGGTTCTTGGCCTGCTGGACGTCGGCTTCGGTGATGCCGTTCGCGAGCAATTCGGCGAGCGCCTTTTCGTAAGCGGCTTCGGCTTGTTCGATGCTCACGCCGGGGCTCGGGGTCATGGAGACATAGAAACTGCCGTAGGACACCGCATCGGTGTCGTAACCGGCGCCGAACGCGGCCGCGACCTGCTGTTCGACAACGAGCTTGCGGTACAGCTTGGTGGTCGAACCACCGCCGATGATCTCGCTGAACACTTCGAGGGCGTGCACGTCGGTGCGGTCGCCGACATTATAGCTGGGGGCGATGATCTGACGGCTCCAGGACGGCTGGGTCACGCGCTCATGGTGCAGCGTGATGCGGGAGTCCGCCTTGTCGTAGAGGAAGGTCGAACGCTCGCGCGGCTTGAAATTGTCGGCCTTCGGGATCGGGCCGTAATATTTCTCGGCCAACGGCTTCAGCTTATCGAGCGTGATGTCTCCAGCCACCACCAGGATCGCGTTCTGCGGCGAATAGTACTGGCGATAGATTCCGAGGTTGTCCTCGAGATTGAGGCCGCGCATCTCTTCCAGCCATCCGATCACCGGGATCGAATACTTGTTGGTCATCCACAGCGCCGCCGACATGCGTTCACCAAGGAGACCCGACGGCGAATTGTCCGTGCGCATGCGGCGTTCTTCGATGATGACTTCGCGCTCGGTGGCGATGTCCTTCTCGCCGAGGACCAGATTGCGCATGCGGTCCGATTCCATGTCCATCATCAGCGGCAGACGATCGACGGCGATGTTCTGGTAGTAACCGGTGTAGTCGGCGGTGGTGAAGGCATTCTGATTGCCGCCGTTGCGCGCGACGATCTCGGTCATCGCGCCTTCTGGATATTTCTTCGTGCCCTTGAACATGAGGTGCTCGAGAAAGTGGGCGATGCCCGACTTGCCGGCCGGCTCGTCGGCGGAACCCACCTTGTAGAACACCATGTGACTGACCACGGGCGCGCGGTGATTGGGGATCAGCACCACCTGCATGCCGTTGGCGAGGGTGAAGGTCTGGGCGCCATAGACCTCGGCGCGAGCTTGCGGCGCGGCCATGAAAATGGCGGCGGCGAACAGCGGAGCGGCAATGCGGAGCATGATGATCCCTGAGACA
>JAYSFT010000045.1:0-19484 GCA_041913245.1 Rhodospirillaceae bacterium
AATTCGCCAATCTCGACGACACCGTCGAGATCGGCACGCGCAACATCAAGATGGCTCTGCGCCGCCTGCGCAAATTCGCGCGCCAGGGCGCGGCCACCGAACTCGACATGGACGGCACGATCCGCTCCACCGCGCATCACGGCGGTTTGCTCGATCTCCAGATGGTGCCCGAGCGTCACAACGCGGTGAAAGTCCTGCTGCTCCTCGACGCGGGCGGGTCGATGGACGAGCACGTCAAAGTTTGTGCCGAGCTGTTCTCCGCCTGCCGCACGGAATTCAAGCACCTCGAGTCCTACTACTTTCACAATTGTGTCTATGAAGGCGTGTGGCGGGACAACCGCCGCCGGCATACGGAGCGCGTTCCGACGTGGCAGGTGCTGCGCACCTATCCGAGCGATTACAAACTGATCTTCGTCGGGGATGCGTCCATGAGCCCTTACGAGATCATGCAGCCCGGCGGGGCGGTGGAACATTGGAACCCGGAATCGGGCGAGGTGTGGATGCGCCGTTTCCTCGAGACCTGGCCGCACGCGGCGTGGCTGAACCCGGTGCCGCGGAAACACTGGGCCTATACCGAATCGATTGGAATGATGCGCAAGCTATTGGACGAGCGCATGTACCCGCTGACTCTCGGCGGGCTGGATGCGGCGATCGGCGAACTCAGCCATTAGGGTTCAGGGTCAGGCCGGCCGCGTAGCCGATCCAGCAGCCCACGATACACAGGACAACGGACAGACCGATGTTGCCGGCCGCCGGCAGCCATTGCCCGCCCTGGATGAGGGTCAGGGTCTGAAGGCTGAAGGCTGAGAATGTCGTATAGCCGCCGCAAACGCCGACCATCAGGAACAGGCGGGCGTCATCGCCCACGGGAAGAAGTCCGTCGTGGCGCATGGTCGCGGCGGCGAAGCCGATAACCATGGACCCGAACACGTTGATCACGAGGGTGCCCCACGGGAATGCAACGCCCATAAGGGCCGCGATGACGCCGTTACACCAATGGCGCGCAATGCTGCCCAAGGCGCCGCCCAGTCCGATCAACAGATAGGTTTGCATCCTCTAGCCTCCGCGGAAGGACGTGAAGTCTCGCACGAAATCGAAACCGGGAAGAAGCTTCCCAACGCAAATTGCTCCAGTTATATCTGACCCGACGCGCGAGGGGCGCGGATCTGTTCCAGTTGTGATGTTGTAAAATGGGTACCATCTCGGCCCGCGACTATGGTGTCGTGTTCGACGGCTTCCAGGCGCCAATTTCCAAGATCTACAACTGCGGCGCCAAATGCGCGCCCTATAACAACGGTCAGCCCGTGTGCTGCGACGCCGGCCATGCGATCCCCATCGTCGACAAGACCGAATACGCGCACCTGAAGACGCGCACCAAGATGTGGAAGCCTTTCGTGCCGCGCACGCCGGATCAGAAAGCTGAAATCGCCGACTTGAAAGGGTCCGAGAACTGCGCGGTGGAGTGCAACGGCGCCGAATTCTGCGAGCGCGACAATCGTTCGCTGGCCTGCCGCTCGTTCCCGTTCTTCCCGTATTTCGACAAGAAGGAGCTGGTGGGCCTTGCCCACTATTGGAACTTCGAGGGCCTGTGCTGGGTCATCCACAATCTCACCATCGTGGAAAAGCCTTTCATCGACCAGTTCCTGAAGATGCATGAGTTCATCTTCAAGAAGGACGACAACTGGCGCGTGACCTACGTCGACCATTCGGCCGTGATGCGCCAAGTCTACTCGCGCCGCGGCGAGAAGTTCGCGATCATCATGCGCGACGGTTCCTACCGTTGGGTGCTGCCGAAGTCGGGCGGCAAGACGGTGCCGGCCACGAAGAAGGAGCTGATGAAGCTCCGTTCCGGCTTCACGCTTCCGAACGATTGATTATTCAGCGACGTTGAACGCACCGAGGGCGTCGCACACGAAGAGCGACGCGTCCGACAGGTCGAAATACCAGCCGTGCAGCTCGAGCTTGCCCTCGCGCACGCGCTCGGCCACCCATGGGAAGGTCATGAGGTTGCCAAGGGAGGTTTTCACCGCTTCCTGCTCGCAGCGGCGCTGAGCCGCGGCAGGCTCTTTGGTCGTCGCCCGCGCGAAGTTGCGCGCCGGCTCGGCGATTTTCATCCACGACGAGATGAAGTCGTCCTTCTGGCTTTCCGAATGCATCAGCGCATGGATGCCGCCGCACTTGGCGTGACCCATGACGATGATGTGCTCGACTTGCAGCCCGCGCACCGCGAACTCAACGGCGGCGCTGGTGCCGTGATAGGCGTCGTCGGGGCCATACGGCGGCACGAGGGCGGCGACGTTGCGCACGACGAACATCTCGCCCGGGTTGACGCCGAATTTCAGCGTCGGATCGATGCGGGAATCCGAACAGGCGATCATCATGGCCTTGGGCTTTTGACCCTTGGCCATGAGTTTTTCGATCGTCGCGCGGTTGTCGCGAAAGTAGTGATCGCGGAACTGACGATAGCCGTCGAAAAAGGGCTCGAGGCTATTCTTGTTTTTTCCGGCCATTCCCGTCGGCCGCCGCTATTTCGCGGCCACTTTGAGCATGTCGTCGAGTTTGGACAGGAACTGGGTGGTCGTCATCCACGGCTGGTCCGGTCCGACGAGCACGGCGAGGTCCTTGGTCATGTGACCGGCTTCGACGGCCTGCACGCACACCTTTTCGAGGGTCTGCGCGAAGTTCACCACGTCCGGCGTGTTGTCGAAGCGGCCGCGGTACTGCAGGCCGCGCGTCCAGGCGAAGATCGACGCGATTGGATTTGTGGAGGTTTCCTTGCCCTGCTGGTGCAGACGGTAGTGACGCGTCACGGTGCCGTGCGCGGCTTCGGATTCAACGACCGTGCCCGACGGGTTGAGAAGCACCGAGGTCATGAGGCCGAGCGAGCCGAAGCCCTGGGCGACGGTGTCGGACTGCACGTCGCCGTCGTAGTTCTTGCACGCCCACACGAAGGCGCCCGACCACTTGAGGGCCGAGGCGACCATGTCGTCGATCAGGCGGTGTTCATAAACGATCTTCTTGGCGTCGAACTTGGCTTTGAATTCGGCGTCGAACACGCGCTGGAAGGTGTCCTTGAACACGCCGTCGTACGCCTTGAGGATCGTGTTCTTGGTCGACAGGTACACAGGCCAGCCGCGGTCGAGACCGTAATTGAAGCAGGCGCGGGCGAAACCTTCGATCGAGTCCACGAGGTTGTACATGCCCACGGCGCAGCCGGCGCTCGGGAAGTCGAACACGTCGAATTCCATCGGCGCGCCGCCGTCCTTCGGCGTGAATTTCATGGTGAGCTTGCCGGGGCCCGGCACCTTGAAATCGGTCGCGCGGTACTGGTCGCCGAACGCATGACGGCCGATGACGATCGGCTGGGTCCAGCCCGGCACCAGGCGCGGCACGTTCTTGCAGATGATCGGCTCGCGGAACACCGTGCCGTCCAGGATGTTGCGGATCGTGCCGTTGGGCGACTTCCACATCTTCTTGAGATTGAATTCCTTCACGCGCGCCTCGTCCGGCGTGATGGTGGCGCACTTCACGCCGACGCCGTACTGCTTGATCGCGTTGGCGGCATCGACCGTGATCTTGTCGTCGGTCGCGTCGCGGCTTTCGATGCCGAGGTCGAAGTACTTAATGTCGATATCAAGGTACGGCAGGATGAGCTTGTCTTTGATGAACTGCCAAATGATGCGCGTCATCTCGTCGCCGTCGAGGTCAACGACCGGTGTCTTTACCTTGATCTTCGCCATGAAATTCCCCTTCGAAGGACCGTTTGGCGGCTGCGGAACGGCCGCCGACGCCCTGATTTATTGATTTAAACGTGCAGATGGCCGCGAAAGTAGTGCATCCCCAAGCCGGGGTGCAAGCCATGAATCCGCAGGCTTTTCATGCGTTTTTGCGCCATTTCCGGGCCTAAACCTTGAAAACCACGGGCGGCTTGGGGGCGGCCAGTTCAGCCTCGACGGCCCCGATCACGTCCTCGGGCCGGCCGACCACGGTGACCAGCGCGCTGTGCCCGTGGTGCATGAAGCCCTCCTCGACGATGCGGTCCATGAGACCGACGAGGTGGGACCAGTAGCCGTCGACGTTCAAAAGCACGATCGGTTTGTTGTGGCGGTGAAGCTGGCGCCAGGTGACGACCTCGAACATCTCCTCCAGCGTGCCGACGCCGCCCGGCATCACGCAAAACGCTTCCGAGCGTTCGAACATCTCTTTCTTGCGGGTGTGCATATCGGGAACGACGATCAGGTCCGATGCGCCGGGGTGCGCGAGTTCCTTGTCCACAAGAAAGGCCGGGATGACCCCCGTCACCTTGCCCCCGCCGGCCAGGACCCCGTCGGCGACGGCGCCCATCATTCCCACGCGCCCGCCCCCGTAGACCAATTCGGTCCGATTTATCGCAAGAGCGCGGCCGAGGGCGGTCGCGCTCTCCCGGTAAACGGCGCGGGACCCTGTATTTGCGCCGCAAAAGACGCACAGAGACGTTAATTTCGGCGAGGTCATGGACGGTCACGTTCCGGTGAGGCGGCTCTCGTCGACCGGTTTGCCTTAAAGTAGACGCTCTTGCCACCTAGTCTCGTTCTTTGTAAAGCTTTGCGGTCAAAAATTTAAGGCGGGGTGGGCACTTCGCGGCGGCCGCCGCACCCTTACCGTCAACAGCTCGAAGCAATGTGGAGGCTTCTCAATGAACCGTCTGGTTAAGTGTGGCTTGGCTCTCGCCGTTCTCGTCGCTCCCGTCATGGCCCACGCCGATGACCAGGACGTCATGAACTATCGCAAGAACGTTATGAAGACGATGGGCGAGCAGAACGCCCTTCTGCAAATGGTGGTGGCGGGCAAGGTCCCGGCCGATCAGTTCGTCTCGCATGTCAAGGCGCTGCACCTTGCGGCCACCCAGGCCAAAAAGGCGTTCGAGCCGAAAGTCGCCGGCGACGGCGCGACCGGTTCGGCCAAGCCTGAAGTGTGGGCCAACTGGGCCGACTTCTCCAAGCGCCTGGACGATCAGGTCGCCAAGCTCGCGACCCTTGAAAAGGCCGCCGCCGACGGCGGCATGGCGAAGGCCGGCCCGATGGTAGCCACCAGCCTCGACTGCCGCGGTTGCCACGAAAACTATCGCGTGCCGAAGAAGTAAGATTAGAAAATTCGGAGATACTTAACATGACCCGTCGTACGAAGTTCCTTGGTTCGATCATCGCCGCCGCTGTCGCTTTCGGCGGTATCGCGCCTGCCTTCGCCGCCGATAACCAGGATGTGATCGACTATCGTGAACGCATCATGAAGTCGCTCGACGCCCAGGTGGCGGTGCTTGGCCAGATTCTTTCGGGGGCGACCCCGGACGATCAGGTCGTTTCGCACCTCGAAACCATCGCCGAGTCCGCTTCGCAGTCGCTGAAAAGCTTCGAGGCGAAAGTCGAAGGCGGTGAATCGCTGCCGGTCGTGTGGACCAACTGGAAGGATTTCGAGACCAGAATGAAAGACTTCCAGGTCAAGACCCGCCTCGCGGCCGACACGGCCAAGAGCCAGGGCAAGGACGCCGCGCTCACCAATATCCTGGACGCGCTGCGCTGCAAGGATTGCCACGACGTCTACCGTAAAAAGCAGTAGCCGTTATACATATTTACCTGAACGCCCGCCTCGCCAGAGGCGGGCGTTTTGCTTTGAAAGATTGCCTGAACGCGCGGTTCGACGTAACTTCCGCCCGCCCGCGGCAGGCCCGCGCGCACAGGGAAGCCAAGGGACAATGAAGATGAATTTGCGCAAGGTGGTCGTGCAGGGAGCCGCGCTGGCTCTGTGCGCAGGAATGTTCGCAGCTCCGGTCATGGCGCAGGACGCGCCGGCGGCGACCGAAACGCCGGGCGTGGACGTGCCCGCCGCGGCCGACGTTCCGCCCGCCCCGGAGGTCGATCCCCAGGTCGTTCGCGGCGAATATCTCGCGCGCCTCGGTAACTGCATCAGCTGCCACACCGTGGCCGGCGGCGAGCCGTTCGCGGGCGGCCTGCCCTTCAAGACCCCGTACATGTTCCTCGGAACGGTGCACTCGACCAATATCACGCCGGACGATGAAACCGGCATCGGCAAGTGGACCGAGGAAGATTTCGTGCGCGCGATGCACACCGGTTCGGGCCCGAACGGCAGCCTGTTCCCGGCCTTCCCGTACACCAATTTCACCAAGGTCACCGAAGACGACACGAAGGCGATCTACGCTTACCTGCGTACGGTGAAGCCGGTGAAGGCCGAGGCGCCCGCCAACAGCTTCGTGTTCGCCTTCCGCTTCGCCATGAAGATCTGGAATGCCATGTTCTTCGAGGAAGGCCGCTTCGTCGCCGACAGCAGCCAGTCCGAAGAATGGAATCGCGGCGCCTACCTCGTGGAAGGCTTGGGTCACTGCAGCGCCTGCCACACGCCGCGCAACCTCGCCCTGGCTGAAAAGAAAGATGAACACATGTGGGGCGCCGTGGTGCCCGACGTGGTGCTCGAAGGCGAATACCGTCCGTGGTTCGCGATCAATCTGACGCAGTCCAAGAAGGGCGGTCTGGCCCATTGGTCGGTGGACGATTTGAAGCGTTACCTGAAGACCGGCCACAACAAGTTCGGCGGCTCTTTCGGCCCCATGAACGAAGTGATCGCCAACAGCCTCTCGCACATGACCGACGACGACGCGAAGGCCATGGCCACGTACCTCAAGAGCCTGCCCGCGGCGCCGGATACGCAGCCGATGCAGCTCACGGAAGACGAAAAGAAGGCCGGCGAAGAGCTTTACCTGAAGCACTGTGAAGAGTGCCACGCGCGTTCGGGCCGCGGCGGCTTCATGAAGGCCCCGCCGGTCGTCAACAGCGCCATCGTGCAGGGCCGCGATCCGGCTTCGTTGATCAACACCATCCTGTACGGCGCGGAACCGGCAAAAAGCCTCAATCCGCCGGGGGCGTGGGAAACCATGCGTTCATTCCGCGACCGCATGAACGATGAAGAAGTCGCCGCTGTCGCGAACTACGTGCGCTCGAGCTGGGAAAACACCGGATCGAAGATCACCGCGCAGGACGTCGCCAAGCACCGGTGATCCTGTGGGGCGCGGGGGACGCAAGGCGCCCGTTTTCGCCGGGGGTGCGATGCTGACGTCGGCGGCGTGGTTCGCCGCCGACGCGCGCGCCGCCGATGATGGCGACGCGGTGACCTACCGCCGCCACGTCATGAAAACGATGGGCGAACAGGCGGCGGCGTTGGCCATGGTGCTTCAACAGAAAGGGCCGGCCGAGAACGCCGCGGTTCACGCCCGCACCATCGCGCTGACGGCCAAGGCGGCGCTGAAAGCCTTCGAGCCCGAGGTCCGGGGCGGCGAGGCGAAGGCCGAGATCTGGCGCAATTGGGCCGACTTCGCCAAGCGGCTGAAGGCGCTGTCCGATGGCGCGAACGATTTGGCGGGCGTTGCCGAGCGCGACGGCCTTCCGGCCATGCAGGCGAAATTCATGAGCGTGCTAAGCTGCAAGTCCTGCCACGACGCATATACGCTGCGGCAGGGGCGCTAGGGCGGAGGCGCTTTCTTGAATATGATCGTTTCGCTCTTGTTTCCGCCGGCGCTGACATTCGCGCTTGCCCTCGCGTTGCACATGTTCGCCAAGGAGAAGGCGGAACGCGTCGCGTTGCTGCCGGCGGCGATCGGCATTCTCGCCGCGTGGGCCTTTATCGTTCGCCCCGGCCTGTTTCCGGTGGATGACGTGCGACGGGTTGTCCACGTCGCCGCGGGCGCGGCGATCCTCGGCCTCGCGCTGGACGCCGTCCGGCCGCACCGCGCCGTCGTGATCATCCTTGCATTGGTGTTCGTGCTTGGCGGCGCGCTCGCCTCGGTGACGGGGACGCTGATGCCAAGCGCGTCGGTGTCCGCGGCGCAGGCCGTTACGGCCGGCGTTCTCGCGATCATCGCGCTCCTTGCCCTGGCGCGCCTCGACGCCATGCGCGCGGACTCCCTCGGACTGATGATCCTGCTCACGCTTGTGGCCTTCGGTCTGTCGGTCCTTGCCGCGATCGCGCAGGACACGGTCCTGACCGGCCTTGCGTTCACCCTGGCGACGGCGTCGGCGGGGTATCTGATCTTTGTCGCGATCACCGGCGCGGCGGCGAGCGACGGCCTGATCCTTGTCGCCGGGGCGCCGATGCTCGCCGTGGTGTGGGCCCTCGCGCAGCGGCATCCGGATCTGCGTCTGGCGCTCCTGTGCCTGCCGCTGGTGCTTTTTGCCGACGCCACGGCTCGGCGGGCGCCGCTGCCGGCGGCCCGGATCAGCGCGCTGCTGTACCCCCTGATCCTGGCCGTCCTGGTCAGCCTGCCCTTGGCCCTGGCGGCGCTTATCTCTTTTGTAACCTCTGGCCCTTAGACTTGCTGGGCTGGAGATTCCGCCTGGAAAAAGGCCTTATTTCCGCCACGGTCGGTTGCATGACTATCTGCAATCCCTTAAACCCTTAAGATGTTCTGAAAAGGACACGAAAGTGGATTTTTCCCTAGAGCGGCCAACGGCTGACACATCGGACGCCCCTTCGCGACGCGGGTTGAGCAAACCCGTGATAGCCGCCCTGATCGGCGTCGTCATCGTCGCGGCCGCGCTCGTGTTCAATTTCACCCTTCAGGGACCGCTCCAGTTCGGCCGCGCACCGGCCCTGAACACCGGCGCGGGCGCCCCGTCCTTCGACGTCGTCCGTATCGATCCCAAGGGCAACATGGTCATGGCCGGCCGCGCGCTTGCCGGCGCCACCGTCATCATCATGGACGGCGACAAGGAAATCGGCCGCGTCACCGCCGACGGCCGCGGCGAGTGGGTCTATATCCCGGAAAAGCCCGTGTCGCCCGGGACGCGCCAGTTCTCCCTGAAGTCCAAGGACGACAAGGGGAAGGATGTCTATTCGCAGAACGTCGTTGTCATGTCCGTGCCTGAACGCGACGGCGAGATACTGATCGTCGAACAATCGCGCGACGGCGGCCGCAGCCGCGTGCTGCAAGGCCCCACCGCGCCCGCGGGCGCCGACGCCCTCACCATCGAAACCGTCGACTACAACGCACAAGGCAAGTTCACGCTGTCGGGCAAGGCCGATCCGTCGAGCCTCGTCCAGATCTACATGGATAACAAATTCATCGGCCGCGCCACCGCGGACGAGAACGGCTATTGGCAGGTGCAGCCTTCAGCCGTCGCCACCGCCGGCAAGCACACCATCCGCGCGGACCAGATCGGCGCCAACAACAACGTCATGGCGCGTGTCGAAGTGCCCTTCGCGCTCGACGCCAGCCAGCTTCAGATGCAGGCCGGTGAGATCACGGTCATCAAGGGAACGAGTCTTTGGCGCATCGCGCGCCGCGCGTACGGCGCGGGGATCAACTACACTCTGATCTATGAAGCCAATAGGGACGCGATCAAGGACCCGAACCTGATCTATCCGGGACAGGTCTTCAGTCTTCCGGCCAAAGAGCGCGGCTAACCGCACCCGCTTAACCGTACAAGTGGAGGGCCGGCCAGGCTCTTCAACCCCCGTCCGCCCGTTCCGCGGGGCGAGAAGGGCGGAAAACACGCGCCCCCCGCTTCTTTTTTGCGCTCCGGATGGTAAGAGTAGGCCCATAACAAAGATGAGCGGCCGCTGACAGCGCCGCCGATGGAAAGGCCGGGACGTTTATGACTGACGCCAAAGACATGATGAAATCCACCGAGATCGGCTGGCGGGACTACCTCTTGCCGCCCCTGCATCCGGAAGGTCCCGGCTTTGTCGCCGTGTTCGCGCTGGTGGCGCTGATCCTGTACTGGATCTGGGATCCGCTCGGCATCGTCGGCGCCGCGCTCACCATCTGGTGCTTTTATTTCTTCCGCGACCCCGACCGCGTCACCCCGACGCGCCCCGGCCTGGTGATCAGCCCGGCCGACGGGGTTGTGCAGATGATCGGCCTCGCGCCGCTGCCGCCCGAACTCGGCATGGGAACAGAGCGCGTCACGCGCGTTAGTGTTTTTATGAGCGTTTTTGATTGCCATGTGAACCGCGCCCCTATCGGCGGCACGGTCCTCAAGGAAGAATACACGCCCGGGAAGTTCGTGAACGCGACCCTGGATAAGGCGAGCGAAGACAACGAGCGCCAGTCGCTGGTGATCCGCACGCCGGACGGCCGCGACTTCGGCGTGGTGCAGATCGCCGGCCTCGTGGCCCGGCGGATCCGTTGCGACGTGCGCGAAGGCCAGCAACTGCTGACCGGCCAGCGTTTCGGCATGATCCGCTTCGGCTCGCGCCTGGATGTGTATCTGCCCGCCGGCGTCGAGCCGCTCGTGGTCGTCGGCCAGAAGGCCGTCGCCGGTGAAACGGTGCTCGCCGACGCGGCCGGGACCGAGCCGCAACGCGCGGGGGAAATCCGCTGATGAGCGATCCTCTCCAGGATCCGGTTCCCCTGGGGGAGGAGCGTGACCCGCCGCGGCCCCGGCGATTCAAGGTCGGCGGCGCGAAACTGCGCAGCCTTTCGTTCAATCGCATCTTTCCAAATATGATCACGGTGCTCGCTTTATGTGCGGGCCTGACGTCGATCAGATACGCCTTCAACGAGCAATGGGACCGGGCGGTCCTGGCGATCGTCATCGCCGGAATGCTCGACGGCCTCGACGGCCGTATCGCGCGTTTGTTGCGCGGGACGAGCGAATTCGGCGCCGAGTTGGATTCGCTTGCCGACGCCATCAGTTTCGGCGTCGCGCCGGCGCTGGTTCTGTTCCTGTGGTCCATGCATGACGCCGGGGGGCTCGGGTGGGCTGCCTGTCTTCTGCACGCGGTCTGCACCGTACTGCGCCTCGCGCGTTTCAATACGATGATCGGACAGGACCTGCCCCACTGGGCGCACAACTATTTTACGGGCGTGCCGTCGCCCGGCGGCGCCGGCATTGCGCTCATGCCCATGTTCTTCTGGCTGCTCACCGATGAACGCATCTTCCGTCATTGGGCGGTGGCCGGAATTTTCCTGATTTCCGCCGCGCTCCTGATGGTGAGCCGGGTGCCCATCTTCTCGGGCAAGCATGTGCGCCTCAAGCCGCAGCTTGTGGTGCCTCTCATGGTGGGCGTGGGCGTGCTGGCAGGCCTGCTCTGGGCCGAGCCTTGGGCGACCCTCAGTTTCATCGGCCTCGCCTATATCGCGATGATTCCGATGAGCGTGTGGTCGTACCGCCGCCTCAAGAACGGCGAGGCGACGCCCCACGTCGTGACCACGCCGCCTAGCGCTTAAATCCGCCGCGCCGTCCGGTCGGCCGCCCGCTTTTGGTCTTGGGATGGCGCGCGGCTTTGCGCATCGCCTGCTGGCTGGGCGCCTGTGAAGGCTCGGCCGGCATCGCCGGGCCGTCGCCCTCGAAGGCCGCGCCTTCGCCGCCGTATTCCAGTTCCAGCATTTCAAGGCGCTTGATCTCGTCGCGCAGGCGCGCAGCCTCCTCGAATTCGAGGTCGGCCGCGGCGGCGCGCATCTTGGTTTCGAGATCGTCGATGGTCGCGCGCAGGTTATGTCCAAGGAGATGCGGCTCCTCGGCGAGGCCGGTATCGACGGTCACGCGGTCGCCCTGTTCGTAGACGCTTTCCAGGACGTCGGAAATGCGCGAGCGCACCGTGGCCGGCGTGATCCCGTTGGCGGCGTTGAACGCCTGCTGCTTCTCGCGCCGGCGGTTGGTCTCGCCGATAGCCCTTTCCAGCGAGTCGGTCATACGATCGGCGTAAAGGATCACGCGGCCTTCGACGTTGCGGGCGGCGCGGCCGATGGTCTGGATCAGCGAGCGTTCGGACCGCAGGAAACCTTCCTTGTCGGCATCGAGGATCGCGACGAGGCCGCACTCGGGAATGTCGAGGCCTTCGCGCAGAAGGTTGATGCCGATCAGCACGTCGTAGGCCCCGAGCCGCAGATCGCGGATGATCTCGATGCGTTCCAGCGTCTCGATATCCGAATGCATGTAGCGCACGCGCACGCCCGCTTCGTGGAAATACTCGGTGAGGTCCTCGGCCATGCGCTTGGTCAGCGTGGTCACCAGCGAACGCATGCCGCGCGCCGCCACGGCCTTCACTTCGCCAAGAAGATCGTCGACCTGCTTCTCGGCCGGACGGATGATGCAGACCGGATCGATGAGGCCGGTCGGGCGGATGACCTGCTCGATGAACGCGCCGCCGGTCCTTTCCATCTCCCAAGCGCCGGGCGTTGCGGAGACGAACACCGTATCCGGGCGCATCGACTGCCATTCCTCGAATTTCAAGGGGCGGTTGTCGGTGCACGACGGCAGGCGGAACCCATATTCCGACAGCGTGGATTTGCGGTTGAAGTCGCCTTTGAACATGGCGCCGATCTGCGGCACGGCGACGTGGCTTTCGTCCACGAACAGGAGGGCGTCTTCCGGCAGGTATTCGAACAGCGTCGGCGGCGGTTCGCCGCGCGCGCGTCCCGTCAGGAACCGCGAATAGTTTTCGATGCTTTTGCAATGTCCCGTGGTCTCGAGCATCTCGAGATCGAACATGGTGCGCTGTTCCAGGCGCTGGGCTTCAAGGAGTTTTCCTTGCGCGTTGAACTCCGCGAGACGTTCCTTCAGTTCTTCCTTGATGCCTTTGATGGCCTGGGAAAGGGCCGGGCGGGGCGTGACGTAGTGGCTCGACGGATAGACCACTTCGTCCAA
The DNA here is from genome assembly GCA_041913245.1 of Rhodospirillaceae bacterium. GTDB lineage: Bacteria > Pseudomonadota > Alphaproteobacteria > Rhodospirillales > Rhodospirillaceae > SHVO01. Next base: position 12,639 of record JAYSFT010000045.1, read on the forward strand.
TAAATTTGCGGTCTTTTCGCCGGTGAGGGGATCGAATTCATGGATGAATTCGATCTCGTCGCCGAACAAGGACACACGCCAGGCGCGGTCTTCATAGTGTGCCGGAAAAATCTCGACGACGTCGCCGCGCACGCGGAATGTTCCGCGGTGGAAGTCCGCGTCGTTGCGCTTGTACTGGAGGGCGACGAGCTGTTTGACGATGTCCGCGCGCGGCAGGGTCGCGCCCTGCTTCAGCGCGATGGTCATCTTCGAGTAGGATTCGACCGAACCGATCCCGTAGAGGCAGCTGACGGACGCGACGATCACCACGTCGCGGCGTTCCAGGATCGAGCGCGTCGCCGCATGGCGCATGCGGTCGATCTGCTCGTTGATGGCGGAGTCCTTCTCGATGTACGTGTCCGTGCGCGGAACGTAGGCTTCCGGCTGGTAGTAGTCGTAGTAGGACACGAAATATTCGACCGCGTTGTCGGGAAAGAACGACTTCATTTCCCCGTAAAGCTGTGCGGCGAGCGTCTTGTTCGGGGCAAGGATCAGCGCCGGGCGGCCGGTCCGGGCGATCACATGCGCCATGGTGAAGGTCTTGCCCGAACCGGTGACGCCGAGCAGCACCTGGTCGCGCTCGTGACCGCCGATCCCGGCCACGAGATCGGCGATCGCTTTGGGCTGGTCGCCGGCGGGCGTGTATTCGCTCGTCAGCTTGAATTCCGCCCGCGGGCCCGCGGGCGGCTTGGCGTAGAGGGGGACGGCGACGGACATCGGGGTATTCGTGCTCACATCTAGCGGTTTGGGGCGTTCTTTGGGCGTTCTTGGGACGTTTTCGGCGAGCCATCATACATAGGGTCCGGGGGGCGTGCGTGCCACCTTTTCGCGGCCGCGGGCGGCGTCTAATGTGGCGCACGACGTGGCGGGGACGGGCTTCGTAAACATACAAATGACGTTACAACCTCAATTCGAACAGGGCCTCGCCCTGCAGCGGCAAGGCCGCCTTGCGGACGCCGAACAACTCTTCCTTCAGGTGACCGTCACGGACCCCGGTCACTTCCCCGCGCACCGGATGACGGCCGTCGTGTGCTACCAGCAGCGCAAATTCGCCGAAGCGCTTCGCGCCGTCGAGGCCGCCATCAACCTCAACCCCGGGACGGGCGAACCTTGGGTGCTGCGCGGCGTGATCCTGCAATGCCTCGGCCGCTCGGACGACGCGGTCGCCAGCATGAACAAGGCGGCCGATCTCGATCCGGGCGATATCAACACCTGGTACAACCGCGGCGTCGTGCTCGGCGAGGCCGGAAAATTCGAGGAGTCGATCGACAGCTACGACAGGGCGCTGGCGATCGCGCCCCACGCGGGCGCCCTCACGAACCGCGCCGGCGCTCTTCTCAGCTTGAAACGCGCGCAGGAAGCGCTCGAGTCCTGCGACAAGGCGCTGGCGCTGCACCCCGGCGATCTTTCGGCGATGTGCAACCGCGCTCTTGCCTTGGCCGATCTCGCGCGTCCCGAGGAAGCCGTGGCGATTTTCGATCAGGTTCTCGCCCATGCGCCGGACGCCGCGCAAACGTGGAGCAACAGGGGGACGGTCCTTCACGATCTGGAGCGGTACATCGAGGCGGTCGCGAGTTTCGATCGCGCGGTGGCGATCGACCCGCGCAGCGCCTCCGCATGGACAAACAGGGGACGCAGTCTGTTCCATGTGCAGCGGTTCGATGAAGCCCGCGCGAGCTTTGAAAGGTCGCTGACCGTCGCGGCGCCGCAAACCTCGCTCGATTGGGATTCGCGCGGCGACGCGCTGATGGGACTCAAGCGTTACGATGAAGCGCTGGCCGCCTACGACACGGCCCTTGCGATGACGCCGAACGCCGCGCGCGTTTGCTCCAAGCGGGCCGCGACGCTGTACATGCTGGCCCGCTTCGACGAGGCCCTGGAGGCCGCCGACCGCGCGCTCGCGCTGCGGCCGGACCTGCCCGTCGCGCTGGAGATGCGCGGCAAGATCCTGCTCGAGATGAACAGGATCGAAGACGGGCTGGCGGCGCTCCAACGGCGCGGCGTCGACCGCAACCCGCGCGCCCGCGTGCCGGAACACAAGGCGCGCCATGATGCCGAGCAGCGCGCGTATCTCGCGGCACTTGGGGTGACGCCCGAGGCGGGAAAACTTTATATCGCGGGCGGCGAACGCATTCCCGGACCGGCCGTCAATCCGGCCAACGCGGACGTCGTCGCGAAGACCTGGGCGCAAACCGATCCTCAGGTCGTCGTGATCGACGACGTGCTGACGCCCGAAGGCCTGGAAGCGCTGCGCAAATTCTGCCTCGGCTCGACCATGTGGCAGCGCGCTTACGACAACGGCTATCTGGGCGCCTTGCCCGAAAGCGGTTTCGCCGCGCCGCTCCTGGCCCAGATCGCCGAAGAACTGAGCGCGACATTCCCGACCGTCATCGGCGATCATGGCCTGCGGCTGCTGTGGGGGTTCAAGTACGACAGCGCGCTGAAGGGCATCACCATTCACGCCGACCAGGCCGCCGTGAACGTCAATTTCTGGATCACGCCGGATGAGGCCAACCTCAATCCCGAGCGCGGCGGCCTTGTGATTTACGACGCCAACGCGCCGGCCGACTGGGAAGCGGCCGACTACAACGGCAACGATCCGCGGGTGTGGGACTTCCTGAAGCGCGTGAAGGCCAAGCCCATCACGGTTCCATACCGCATGAACCGCGCCGTGATCTTCGACTCCGACCTTTTCCACGAGACCGACCTTCTGGAATTCAAGGAGGGCTACCTCAACCGGCGTATGAACATCACGATGTTGTTCGGACGCCGTACGTTTTACGGGAATTGAAGGGCTTTTCAGGCTCCGGAGCGAGTCTCGGGTTGCGGGCCGTGAGGGCCGGAAGTAGGTTACGGCCCCTTTCACCAGAGGAGTCCGCCGTGTCCATTCTCGCCAAGCGCTTGTCCGCCATTAAGCCGTCGCCGACCATCGCGGTGACTACCAAGGCGGCGGAACTGAAAGCGCAAGGGTTGGACGTCATCGGCCTCGGCGCCGGCGAGCCGGACTTCGACACGCCCGACCACATCAAGGCCGCCGGCAAGACCGCCATCGACAAGGGCGAAACCAAGTATACCCCGCCGAACGGCACTCCGGCGCTGCGTAAGGCCATCGTCGCGAAGTTCAAGCGCGAGAACGGCCTCGACTACAAACCGGAGCAGGTGACCGTCGGCGTCGGCGGCAAGCAGGTGATCTTCAACGCGTTCCTCGCGACCGTGCAGGAAGGCGACGAAGTGATCGTGCCGGCCCCGTATTGGGTCAGCTATCCGGACATCGCACTCCTGTTCGGCGGCAAGCCCGTGTTCGTCACCTGCGGCGAGAACGCGCGCTTCAAGCTTTCGCCGGAAGCCCTCGCCGCGGCCATCACGCCGAAGACCAAGTGGCTGGTGCTGAATTCGCCCAGCAACCCGACCGGCGCCGCCTATACCCGCGATGAACTGCGCGCGCTGGCCGATGTCCTGCTCAAGAACCCGCATGTGTGGGTGATGACGGACGATATCTACGAACATCTCACCTACGACGGTTTCAAGTTCGCGACCTTGTGCGAGGTCGAACCGAAGCTGATGGACCGCACATTGACCTTGAACGGCGTCTCGAAGGCCTACGCCATGACCGGCTGGCGCATGGGTTACGCTTGCGGCCCGGTCGAGCTCATCAAGGCGATGAACATGATCCAGTCGCAAAGCGCGAGCCACCCGACCTCGATCACCCAGGCCGCGACCGTGGCGGCTCTCGACGGCCCGATGGATTTCCTCGCGCCGCGCAACGAAGCGTTCCGTCAGCGCCGCGACATGGTCGTGAAGATGCTGAACGAAGCCAAGGGCATCACATGCCAGACGCCGGAAGGCGCCTTCTACGTGTACCCGTCCTGCGCCGGCGCGATCGGCAAGACCACGCCGAAGGGCCGTAAAATCAACAACGATACGGACTTCGTGGAAGCCCTTCTGGACGAGGGTCTGGTCGCGGCGGTGCAGGGCGCGGCGTTCGGTCTGTCGCCTTACTTCCGCATTTCCTACGCCACCTCGGCGCAAGCCCTGGAGAAGGCCTGCAAGCGCATCCAGGAGTTCTGCGCCGCGCTGACCTAGTCTCAAAGCTTCGTCTCAAATGTTTGAGCCCGGCCGGATCTCTTTCGGCCGGGCTTTTTCATAGTCGCCTATATAAAAGGGCGACCCGAGGACATGGACGTTCTCCACGCATCTCCGACCTCCGCGCCCGTGGGACCCGCTTCAGAGCGCTTTCCAGGGCCATTCTGAAAAGAATTCGGCCCTGAAGGGGGAGGACCTTCAGGGCCGATGGATTTTACGTCCGGAGACGGGTCTTTCGACCATTGGCGGCTTCCGGGGGAGGACCGGTTACCGCCGATCTGCAGTGTTTGCTGCGATGCACAAAACCTAACCTCCAACCCCTCCCGGGACCAGAGACATTATCGAGTGCGCCCTATGCGCTTGGTGCATAGCTGACTGTTTAGGAAAAATGACATTTTCTGCAGTTAGTTAGGCGGTGCGGGCGCCATCGTCCATATTATGGGCCACCACCCGCAACTGGGACTTGGCACGGGCGATCTCGCGCACCAAAAAGTCCCTGAAAACGGCCACGCGGGCCGATTGGCGGAGTTCCTCGGGGTACACGAAGTAGGCCTCGATCGGCGGTCCTTCGACCCCCGGCAGCACCTGGACCACCCCGCGGCCTTCCTGGAGGAAGTATTCGGGCAGGGCGCCGATGCCGATTCCCGCCTTCACGGCCCTGTAGATCCCGTAGAGGTTGTTCACCCTGAGGGCCGAATGGGCGTGGATGTTCTTCTCGCGCAGGATCTCGGGCAGCCAGTTGATCGAGCGCACCGGGGCGACGCCCTCGCCGAAGAGGACGAGGTCGTGAGCCTTGAGGTCCTCGAGCGTATGAGGAACGCCGCGGTCCTTCAGATAGTCCGCCGAGGCATAGAGGTTGGCGCGCAGCGTGCCGATATGGCGCTGGATCAGGTCCGGCTGGGTCGGCTCGTTGAACCGGATCGCGACGTCGGCCTCGCGCATGGCGAGGTCGAGTTCGCGGTCGTCGAGGCGCAGCATTACTTCGATGCCGGGGTAGCTCTTGATGAATTCCTTCAGGCGGCCGGTGAGCCACACGGATCCGAACGCGACGGTCGTGGTCACGCGCAGCACGCCTTCGGTGCTTTCCTTGGTCTCCGTCAACAGGCTTTCGACGCTGTTCAGTTTGGCGAACACGTCGTGCACGGTCTTGTAAAGAAGATCGCCCTGCTCGGTGAGGATCAGGCCGCGCGCATGGCGGTGGAAGAGCGAAACGCCCAGCGATTCCTCAAGCGCGCTGATCTGCCGGCTGACGGCCGACTGCGACAGGTTCAACGTCTCGCTGGCATGGGTGAAGCTTCCCGCCTCGGCGACGGCGTGGAACACCCGCAGCTTGTCCCAATCCAGACGGCTATTCTGACGTTGCGGCACTTTGAGATCCTTTCCGCGCGTCCTTCACGCGTCCAGCAGCCCATATAAACCGCGGTTTTTTTACGCCGCGGGCACCCACAAAAACTGTCTAACCACCATGCGCCGCGAGGAAGCGATCGGCTTCCAGCGCCGCCATGCAGCCGGTGCCGGCCGCGGTGACCGCCTGGCGGTAGACATGATCCTGCACGTCGCCGGCGGCGAACACGCCGGGAATGTTCGTGCGCGTCGAGCCCGCCTGCGTGACGAGATAGCTGTTTTCGTCCATGTCGAGCACGCCTTTGAACAGATCGGTGTTCGGCGTGTGGCCGATGGCGACGAACATGCCGTCGGCCTTCAGCTCCTGGACGGCGTCGGTCTTGAGGTTGCGCACGCGCACGCCCGTGACACCCGGAGGCGCGTCCTTCCCCAGCACTTCGTCGACCACCGAATCCCAGATCACCCGGATTTTGGGATGTTCGAACATGCGCTTCTGAAGGATCTTCTCGGCGCGCAGCGAATCGCGCCGGTGGATCAGCGTCACTTTGGTGGCGTGGTTGGTCAGGTACAGCGCTTCCTCGACCGCGGTGTTTCCCCCGCCGATGACGACGACTTCCTTGCCGCGGAAGAAGAACCCGTCACAGGTGGCGCACGCGGACACGCCGAAGCCCTGGTACTTCTTCTCCGATTCGATCCCGAGCCAGCGCGCCGAGGCGCCGGTGGAGATGATGAGGGTGTCGGCGGTGTAGGTGTCGCCCGAATCGCCGACCAGCGTGAAGGGCCGCTTCGAAAGGTCGAGTTTCACGATGGTGTCGCCGACCATGCGCGCGCCGACGTGCTCGGCCTGCTTCTGCATCTGCTCCATGAGCCACGGGCCCTGGATGACGTCGGGAAAGCCCGGATAATTCTCGACGTCCGTCGTGATGGTCATCTGCCCGCCGGGCTGCAGGCCCGCCACGACGATGGGGGCGAGATTGGCGCGGGCCGCATAAATAGCCGCCGTCAGGCCCGCCGGACCCGAACCGAGGATCAGCACTTTGGTATGAGTATTTGTCATAGCTAAGTCGGGGCCTCACCGAGGGCAAAAATGGCTTTGCAGTGCAGCAAAATAAGGGTCTTCACATATACGGGCGGGCGAAACGGGGCGCAAGACCGCCCGAACCTCGCCTGCGCCCGAAGCATAACTCGCGACGCGTGTCCTATTGTCGTTGCGTTCCAGCGTCAATCTTTATAACAATCTTGCGCGGCGTTTGGGGGAGAGACGCCGTCTTTGCATCTGATGTTGGGGGATTAATGCAACGCGTGAAACTCGACCGGATCGACCGCCAGATCCTTTCCGATCTGCAGGCGGACGGCCGGATGACCAACGTGGAACTGGCC
>JAYSFT010000046.1:0-19419 GCA_041913245.1 Rhodospirillaceae bacterium
CGAAATTGGGGAAAGACACGATTGCCCGCGTGCCGATGCGCAAAAGCTCTTCCAGCACCACGCGCGGATTGTGCGTGGCCTGCAGCGTCTGGCTCAGCACCACATAGTCGAACGCGCCCGTGGGATAATCGGCGAGGTCCGTCTCGAGGTTGCCCTGGATCACCGGCAGGCCCTGGCTGACGGCGGCGCGCACCTTGCTCATCGACAGCTCGAGGCCGCGGCCGTCCACCTGCTTGAAGATCTTGAGATAGGCCAGCAGCGCGCCGTCGCCGCAGCCGACGTCGAGCAAGCGGCTCCTCGGGGCGACCAGATCCGCCACATGCTGCAGATCGACGCGAATGTTCTGCGGCGCGCTCATCGGTTCGCCGGCCGGTACGCGATGCCGCGCGCTTCCGCCGCGCCGGCCAGGAATCCTTCCATCGTCTGGTGGAATTCAGGCTCGTCGAGAAGGAACGCGTCGTGCCCCTGCTGCGAGGCGACTTCGACGAAACTCACGTTCGCCGCCACCGCGTTGAGGGCGTGTACGATGGTTTTGCTTTCGTCCGTCGGATACAGCCAGTCGGAGGAAAACGAAATCAGGCAGAACCGCACGGGCGTGCCGCGAAACGCTTCGGCAAGCACGCCGCCGCTTTCCGCCTGCAGGTCGAAGTAGTCCAGCGCGCGCGTGATGTAGAGGTAGGAGTTGGCGTCGAAGCGCTCCACGAAGGTGGATCCTTGATGGCGCAGATAACTTTCCACCTGGAAGTCCGCTTCGAAGCCGTAGGTCAGCGCGTCGCGATTTTGCAAACGGCGCCCGAATTTATTGTGAAGCGCGACTTCCGAAAGATACGTGATATGCGCGGCCATGCGCGCGACCGCGAGGCCGCGTTTCGGCTTCTTGCCCTCGGCGAGATAATTTCCGTGCGCCCAATCCGGATCGGCCATGATCGCCTGGCGGCCGACTTCGTGAAACGCGATGTTTTGCGCCGAATGCCGGTAGGACCCCGCGATGGGGATGGCGGAGAAGACGCGATGCGGGAACCGCACCGCCCACTCCAGCGCCTGCATCGCGCCCATCGAGCCGCCCAGGACGCAGAAAAGGCTTTCGACGCCCAGGTGATCGAGAAGGCGCGCCTGCGCCTGCACCATGTCGCGGATCGTGATGACCGGAAACGTAAGGCCCCACGGCGCGCCCGTCGCCGGGTTGATTTCTTTCGGACCCGTCGAGCCCATGCAGCCGCCGAGCACGTTCGAGCACACGACGAAGAACTTGTCCGTGTCGATCACTTTTCCGGGGCCGACGAGGTCGATCCACCAGCCGGGGTTCTTGGTGATCGGGTGCGCGCTGGCCACAAAGTGATCCCCGGTCAACGCATGGCATACCAGCACGCAGTTGGACCGGTCGGCGTTCAGCGTGCCGTAGGTCTCATACGCCAGCGTCACCGGCGACAGCGTGACCCCCGACTGTAAGGTCAGGGGCTCGGCCAGCGTCAGGCTCTTCCCATGGGAAGGCGCGCCGTCCGGCCGGCTTTGCTGGGTTTTATCAGGGTTCATGCGCGGCAACTCACCGCCAAGCCGCCCATATGTCAACGTTTTCTTTGATTTTAGCGGGCTTGCCCACTATAGGGTGAACCAGTGTAACGGGCTGCCGCACAGCCCTTTCGGCTCACACGAGAGGCGTCCATGGCGTTGCCGCAACCACGACCCGGGATCATGGATATCGCGATCTACGAGCCGGGCAAATCCCAGGTCCAAGGGGTGCGGCGCGTGGTCAAACTGTCCTCGAACGAAGCCGCCCTCGGCCCCAGCCCGAAGGCGGTCGCGGCGCTCGCGGGTTCTCTCGCCGAATCTCACCGCTATCCGGCCGGCGATTCCGGCGAAATCCGCGCCGCCCTGGGCAAGGCGCATGACCTCGATCCCGCGCGCATCATCTGCGGCGCGGGGTCCGACGAACTGCTTGGTCTTGCCATGCGCGGCTTCGCCGGCGTGGGCGACGAGATCATCCACACCGCGCACGGTTTCGCGATGTACAACATCTACGCCAAGGGCGTGGGCGCCAAACCGGTCGTCGCGCCGGAAAAAAATCTCACCACCGACGTCGACGCCATCCTTGAGCGGGTCACGCCGAAGACGCGCATTGTTTTTGTCGCCAATCCCAACAATCCCACCGGCACCTATGTCCCCGGCGCGGAGATTCGCCGCCTGCGCGCGGGCCTGCGCGAGGACATCCTGCTGGTGTGCGACGACGCCTACGCCGAATTCGTGGACGCGCCGGATTATGAATCCGGCTTCGCGCTGGCCTCGGAAACGGAGAACACCATCGCCATGCGCACGTTCTCCAAGATCTATGGCCTCGCCTCCGTGCGCCTCGGGTGGGGTTTCGGGGCGAAGAACATCGTCGGCGTGATGGAGCGCATCCGTTCGCCCTTCAATGTCTCGCGTCCCGCGCAGTTCGCCGGTCTCGCGGCCCTCGCGGATCGGGACCACGTCGCGCGGACCAAGGCGCACACGAAAAAGTGGCTCGGCATCGCCCTGCAGCGCCTGCGCGGCCTCGGCCTCAAGGTCGGCGAGTCCCACGGCAACTTCCTGTTGCCCGAATTTTCGAAGGTTCCCGGCAAGACCGCGGCCGAATGCGACGCTTTCCTGCAGGAAAACGGCGTCATCATCCGGCGCGTCGACGGCTACGGCCTTCCAAACCACCTGCGCGTGACGATCGGCGATGAAGAGGAAATGACCATCTTCCTCGATGTCATGACCGCCTTCATGGAACGCAAGTAATGGCCAAAGCGCGTAAACCGAAACCGCTGTTCGACCGGGTCTGCTTTATCGGGATCGGCCTGATCGGGTCTTCCGTGGCGCGTGCCATGCGCCGCGCCGGCCTCGCGGGAACCTATGTGGCCTGCGACGGGAATCCGAAGCATGTGAAGGCCGCCGTGAAACTGGGCATCGCCGACGAAGCGACGGGCAACTGCGCCAAGGCCGTGGCCGGCGCCGACCTCATCGTCCTCGCGACGCCCGTCGGAACCAACGGCGAGATCGCGCGCGTCATCGCGCCGCATCTCAAGAAGGGCGCCATCGTCACCGATGTCGGCTCCGTGAAGCGCATGGTCATCGACGCCGTCGCGCCGCATATCCCGAAAGACGTTCACTTCGTTCCCGCGCACCCGATCGCCGGGACCGAGCACTCCGGGCCCGAAGCCGGGTTCGCCGAGCTTTTTGAAAACCGCTGGTCGATCATCACGCCGCCCAAGCGTACGTCTGCGAAAGCTGTCGCGAAAGTCGCCGAGCTCTGGCGCAAGATGGGCGCCAAGGTCGATACGATGGATCCCGATCACCATGACAGGGTGCTCGCCATCACCTCGCACCTGCCGCATCTCATCGCCTACACCATCGTCGGCACGGCGACGGACCTTTCCGGCGACCTCAAGCAGGAGGTGATCAAGTACTCGGCGTCGGGTTTCCGCGATTTCACGCGCATCGCCGCCTCGGACCCGATCATGTGGCGCGACGTGTTCCTCAATAACCGCGACGCGGTGCTCGAGATCCTTCAGCGCTTCACCGAGGATCTGACCGCGATGCAGCGCGCCATCAGGAAAGGCGACGGCGCGACTCTCGAGGATCACTTCACCCGCACGCGCGCCATCCGCCGCAGCATCATCGACGCCAGGCAGGCCTAGCAAAAGGGAATCTCATGGCGGAGCTTCATCTCGTCATCGGCAACAAGGCCTATTCGTCCTGGTCCTTGCGCCCATGGATCGCGATGAAGGCGCAAGGCCTCGCGTTTCGCGAAACCGTCGTGGGCCTGCAGCAACCCGATACGGCCGCGCAAATCAGGAAATATTCGGGGGCGGCGAAGGTGCCGGTGCTCATCCACGGTTCCATCACCGTGTGGGAATCCCTGGCGATCCTCGATTACCTCGCCGACACGTTTGCGGACAAAAGCTGGTGGCCGAAAGATCCGCCGGCCCGCGCGCAGGCGCGTTCCGTTTCGGCCGAGATGCACGCCGGCTTCTCGAACCTGCGCAACCATATGACCATGAACATCCGCCGGTCGGTGCCGGACAAGAGCCGTCCCGACGCGGTCAATGCCGACATCGCGCGGATCGACGCGCTGTGGAAGGAATGCCGCGGCCGTTTCGGCGGCGAAACCGGTCCGTTCCTGTTCGGCGCCTTCTCGAACGCCGACGCCATGTATGCGCCCGTTGTCACGCGCTTCAAGACCTACGGCGTGATCCCGACCCTCGATCCGATCGGCCGCGCCTATTGCGAGACGGTCTTGAATCATCCCGCCATGAAGGAATGGTACGCCGCGGGCCTCGCGGAAACCGCGGTGATCCAGAAGTACGAAGAGCAGACCCTCGCTTAAGGGACTTTCGCTTCGCGGTCCCAGATCACTTCGGGCGTCTCCATCAACGTCACGGGCCCCGCCGACAGCTTGCGGTCCTGCACCGTGATCGGCAGCGACAGTTCCGGCGCGCCGGCCGGCGCGGGCCGCGCCAGCATGCCGAGGACGATCTTGGCCATGCTGGCCTCGCGTTCATGCACATAACCCTTGGCCTGAAGCGCCGCGACGATGTCGAAGAACCCCTGGAACTTGACGGTAGCCGCGCCCATGGGCTGCAGCGCCTCATCGAGGGCGAGGGTGCCGGTCCCGGCCGCGCCGGCCGGCGGCCAATCCAGCGCGAAGGAGCGCACTTCAACGGCGCCGCCGGCGTCCCGCCAGGCGGCCAGGGCCTCGCGCAGCGGTCCGGCGGGAAAGGGGCCGGCGATATCGAGCGCAATCTGCACGCTGCGGATCGTCTGTCCGAGGGCCGGAACCGTCTCCGGCAGACCGATCTCGTCCATCCGCCAGGCGATATGACCCTTCACCAATGATACGTCCAGCACGCTGTCCTTGACGGTGAGCGGCGTCCCGGGCGACGCCGCACCTGTCACGCGCGCGCCGGTCAGCTTGACGACGATATCCTCCAAGGCTTGATCCTGCCCGAACGTGAGGGCGGCAAGCCCTTCCCCGACGTCAAGCCTCAGTCCCTCGTCCGGCGCGGACAGAAGGCCGGTGATTCGCTGAACGCCGCTGAGATCGACGACCGGGTCCGTCGGCGCGCCGAGATGCAGCCTCACGACGACCGGCGTTCCTTGCCAACGCCAACCGCCATGCGCGGACGGCGCCGTGACGCTGAGGTCCGCAAGCTTCAATCCCACCGCCGCGGGAAAACCGACGAACAGCGGCTCGCTATGTTCAATCGCGTAACCTTTGCCGGCGAGGTCCGCCGCGAAGGCGTCCATGCGCGCGCGCAGCCAGAAAGCCGCGCCCAGCCATGCGGCGCCATAAATGAGCGTGAGCGCGACGAGGAAACCGAGAATTCTTTTGATCATGAGCTAAAAGCGCGGGCCGGTGGGGGATGAGAGTCTAGAACTTTCGCGGCGCCTGTTTGGCCTTCAAATTCAAAAAAACTTTTTCGATCAGAACCCAGAACGCCGCCAGGCCCAGCACGAAAAGCGCGACGTCTCCGGCGGACCGCACCCTGATGCCGCCCAGCGCCATCAGGATGAAACATCCGACGGCGAACGCGAAGGCGCGGAACGCGGTGAGCATTTGACGCTTCACGGCCACCCCCGTGGTTCCCACCTCGTGCGGTGAGATCGGCGCAGTCTGCCCGCTCCGCGCGCGGCGATCAAGAAAGCTCCGATCCGAAAAGGCGAGAGCCTCACCCGTGCTTCGTCGGGTGAGGCTCTCAGCGACCGGATCAGCGGGGGTGTGGGGTGAGGGATCCGATCGTTCGTTCGTGTTTGTCGACTCCGATATCACCAACCGAATAAGGCGGATGAATGGCGCGATTGTGGCGCGGTTTCAGCAAGTGAATCCGCGCAACCAGCGCGCGCGATCTGCGTGCCGTTGGTTGCGGATCCGGCCCGTCAGTGACCGTGAAGGTAAGGGCGATACGCTTCCTTCGGAGTTGCAGGCACATGATGAGGCGCAGGTCCGCGCGAATCGCCCCGGCGATGAAAGAAGACCGCGGCTGCGAGAAGCGCCGGCCCCAGAAGCGCGAAGCCCAGCGTCAGAACGAAGGTGATGATGCTGGATTTCAAGCCTTCCGCGGCGTCGACCTGGATCATCAAGGTTTCAGCGCCGCTGTAGGTCAGCAGCAGCCCAATGAGGACGGCGGCAATGAATAAGGAACGTTTCATGCTCCCTATCCTAAGGGCCGGTTTTGACGTCCGTGGGGCAAGGTTGAGGCAAGACCCGGGCGCGGCGGTCCTGCTAAGCTCCCGCCATGATTGACCTCGCGCTGGCCGCCTTCGTCAACTTTATCGTCATTATCGACCCGATCGGCGTCGTGCCGTTTTTCATCGGTCACACCGCGCACCTCGATCCGGCGGGCCGCCGCGCGACGGCGCTGAAAAGCGTCACGATCGCCGCGGCGATCCTTCTGGTTTTCACCGTGATCGGACAACCGCTGCTGCATTATCTCGGCGTCTCGGTCGCCGCGTTCCGCATCGCCGGGGGCGTCTTGCTTTTGCTGCTCGCGGTGGACATGGTGCTGGTCAAGGAAAGCGGCATCCGCGCCACGACCCGCAAGGAGGAGGAGGAGGCGAGCCACCGTCCGGACGTCGCGGTCTTCCCGCTGGCGGTACCGCTGATCGCGGGCCCGGGCGCGATCACGTCGGTCATCCTGCTGCAGTCGCAGAACGCCGCCTCGCTGGCCGGCCGCAGCGTCGTCGCGGCCGTGATGCTCGCGGTGCTCTTGATCACCGGCCTCATGTTCCTCATCGCCAGCCGGATCATGCGGATGCTGGGGGTCACGGGCATCAATGTCATGACCCGCGTTCTCGGCATCATTCTTGCCGCCCTGGCGATCAGCAATATCCTCGAAGGCCTGCGCGCCAGTTTTCCGGCGCTTGGAGGCTGACGGAGCGGTTGACCGGAGCGGTTGATTGGGGCGGGGTTTCCCTGCTGTACGCAGGGGCGCGCCCCGTGGCACAACTAGGCTTCCGTCCGCGACGTGCCCGCTTTTCGTAAATGACCACCTTCACCGCATTCCTGAAGTCACGCGCAAGCGGCCGCGCCGTGGCGGCCGCCGTGATTTTCGCGCTGTTGGTGGTCGTCGTGCGGGACGGGATGCTGGTCCCGCATTTCCAGGCGGTCACCACCTTCAAACCGTTCGACGTTCAGTTTCCCCTGACGCGCTACATGATCGCCATCCAGCTCGGCGCCTATGAACGCACGGCGGGCCCCGCGTACCTCCCATTCTTCGTGGTCGATCTTCTCCTCAGTTTCGTCAGCGCCGGCGCGTTGATGTTGCTCTGGGCATGGCTGTTCCGCCGGCCGAACCGCATCTCGGCGTTTCTCGAGCGCGGCGGCATTATTTTCGTGCCGCTCTATACGCTCGGCTGCGACATCGCCGAGAACATCGCCTTCGCCCGGCTCATCGGCGGCCTGACCGGTGAGAGTTTCGCCGGCACCGTCGAATTCGCCGTGACCGTCCACGGCGTGCGCGGCGCGTTGCTCGACCTTCAGGTGATTTTAACCCTTCTGTTCGTTATTCTCTTTGGGCTTGGAGCCGGCAGGCGGGAGCAAGCCGGTGCGCTCGGGGGGGAGACGGCGGTCAATGGCGAATAACCCGGCTTTATGGGACTACACCCATATCGCGCTGTTCGCCGTGTGGCTGTGCGCCGAGATCGGCGTCTTTACCTGCACCGCGGCGGCGAAGAATACGAAGCTCGCCTACGAGGCGCGCGGCCGTTTCGTGGCCCTCGCCCGTAAGATCAACATCCTTCCCCGCATCTGTTTCGCATTGATCCTGCCTGTGGGCATCGAGCTGACGGGCGCCATCAACGTCTATCCGCTCTCGCCCGACTTACGCGTTCTGTTCTGGTGCGCGGCGGCGGTCTGGCTGTTCCTGATCGTCGGCGGCGTGCGCCGTGAATCGACGCCCATGGGCGCGCTGCTCGGTTATATCGAGATTGCCTTCCAGGCGCTCGCCGGAGCCGGTTTCGTGGTCTATGGCCTCAATTCACTGGCGACCGGCTCGCCGATCGACGAGCCCTGGTTCGCCGCCAAGCTGGCGATGTTCGGGCTCGCCTTCTGGACGGTCATCGCGATCGACGTCAGTTTCCGTCCGTTTTTCGCGCCCTTCGCCGAAATCGGCGAAGAGGGCCCGACACCCGAACGCGAGGAAGCCGTCGCGCGGGCCGTCAACCACACCCTCTTCTACATGGCGGTGCTTTATCTGCTCATTGCCGGCATCGCCTTCCTCGGCAAGGTGAAGCCGCCCTTTTAGGGGCGAGCGCATGATCCCGAAAAGTGGCATCCGGTTTTCGGAATAGATCATGCGCAAAACAAAATCCCGTGCTATCGGCTTGCCCATGACCTTGACCCTTCCGCGCATTACCGACCGCTCGGCCGTGGTGGCCGTGATAGGCCTTGGCTACGTGGGCCTTCCGCTCGCGCGCGCGTTCGCCGAGAAGGGCTTCCGGACGTTGGCGCTCGACATCGACGCCGCGAAGATCGAGAAGCTGAACGCTGGCCGCTCCTACATCGACCGTATTCCGGATGCCGCCGTTACGGCCCTGGTGAACGCGAAGACGCTTCTTCCGTCCGCCGATTTCGCGCGCTTGACCGAAGCCGACGCCATCTTGATCTGCGTGCCCACGCCGCTGACCCGGCAGCGGGAACCGGACATGAGCTACGTGGTCAAAACAACCGAAAGCGTCGCCGCGCATTTGCGGCCCGGCCAACTGGTCGTGCTTGAATCGACCACCTACCCGGGCACCACGGATGAACTGGTGCGTCCCATCCTCGAGAAGACGGGCCTCAAGAGCCGCAAGGATTTTTTCCTCGCCTTTTCGCCCGAGCGGGAAGATCCGGGCAATCCGAACTTCAGCGTCGCCAACACGGCGAAAGTCGTCGGCGCCGACGGCGAGGAGGCCCTGGCGCTGACCGCCGCGCTTTACGGCGCCATCGTTCCGAAGATCGTTCCGGTGGCCGGCACCGCGACCGCCGAAGCGGTCAAGCTGACCGAGAATATCTTCCGCGCGGTGAACATCGCGCTGGTGAACGAGCTCAAGGTGGTGTTCGACGCCATGGGCATCGACGTGTGGGATGTGATCGAAGCGGCCAAGACCAAGCCGTTCGGCTTCATGCCTTTCTATCCGGGGCCCGGCCTCGGCGGGCACTGCATTCCCATCGATCCTTTTTATCTTTCATGGAAGGCGCGCGAGTTCGACGTCGCCACGCGTTTCATCGAACTGGCCGGCGAAATCAATACCGCCATGCCGTACCTTGTCGTCGACCGGCTCGCCAAAGCCCTCGATGTGCGCTTCTCGCGCGGCGTCAAGGGCGCGCGCCTGCTTCTGCTCGGGCTCGCCTATAAAAAGAACGTCGACGACACCCGCGAAAGCCCGGCCCTGCGCCTGATCGAGCTTCTGGAGGAGCGCGGCGCGGCGGTCGACTATCACGATCCCTTCGTGCCGAAGATCCCGCCGACGCGCCACTACGGTCCCATCGCGGGCCGAGCGTCCGTCGCCCTCGCGCCCGCCGCCATCGCCGGCTACGATGCGGTGGTGATTG
The DNA here is from genome assembly GCA_041913245.1 of Rhodospirillaceae bacterium. GTDB lineage: Bacteria > Pseudomonadota > Alphaproteobacteria > Rhodospirillales > Rhodospirillaceae > SHVO01. The sequence goes on from JAYSFT010000046.1 coordinate 9,551, forward strand.
TGACGGATCATGATGCGGTCGATTACGCGGCGGTCGCGCGGTCCGCCAAGCTCGTCGTCGATACCCGCAACGCGCTGCGCGGCATCGCCGAGCGCGCGAATATCGTGAAAGCGTAAGCACCTACACATCTGTGTGAGCGTCTCTTGCGCCCGCGCCAAAAACAGCGTTGTTACACGGGTCTTAAGTCGTTAGTATCGCGAACGAATTCGGGCTCCGTGGGGGATGTGGGCCTCGCGCCGAATCTTTTCGAGTTGTGGCGGCAGCGCTCAAGTTTGGACGCAATTGCAGCACAATTGTCTCCGACATTGATCCTGTGCCGTGGCGGGTACTCAACTGTTATCAATGGGAGGAACGGACGCTATGACTGAATTCAATTTTACCCGACGTAAGCTTTTGGCGCGTGGCGCGACGCTGCCGCTGGCCGGCCTTGCGATGCTTGGGGTTTCGCGCGCGGCCTCTGCCGCCGAAGCGCTCTGCGTCGATCCAACCAAACTCGACAGCGGTCAGATGAGCATCCGTGAGTCGCTCAACTACGTCGAAACTTCAAAGGATCCGACCAAGGTGTGCGGCGGCTGCGGCTTCCTCCATGAAGTGAAAGGCAACTGCGGCAGTTGCATGATCTTCAATGGCCCGGCGAACATCCACGGTCATTGTGATTCCTGGGGCGCGAAGGGCTAACCCCTGCGCTATCGCGTGAATAAAAAACGGCGGCGTCGATCAGGCGCCGCCGTTTTCTTTTGGATAGCGCGGCGCCTCTAAATCAGCGCACGGGCCTTCAGTTCATCCTTGAGATAGGCGTAGTAGATCGGCGCGGCGATCAGGCCGGAGATGCCGAACCAAGCCTCCATCACCAGCATCGCGGCCAGCAGTTCCCAGGCCCGCGCCTTGATGCGCGTTCCGATGATGCGGGCGTTCACGAAATACTCGAGCTTGTGGATCACCACCAGGAAGGCGAGCGAGCCGGCCGCGACCAGGGGGCCGACGCTCAAGCTGACGATGACGATCACGGTATTGGAGATCAGATTGCCCAGGACCGGCAGAAGGCCGGCGATGAACGTCACCGCGATCATGGTCTTCAGGAGGGGCAGTTGTATGCCGACCAGCGGCAGCACGACGGTGAGGTAGATCGCCGTGAGGAAGGTGTTCAGGGCCGAAATGCGGATCTGCGAAAAGACGATGTTGCGGAACGCGTTGCTGAGGAACTCGGCGCGGTCCTCCAGCGCCCGGGCCAGGGGGCCCAGCGAGGGATTATGGATGCCGCTGTAGAAGGCCACCAGCCCGCCGATGATCATTCCGATCACGATATGAAAGGCGACGCGGCCCGCGTTCTGGCTGAACTGGCCCAGTTGGCCGGCGTTCTCGCGCAGCCATTTCGCGCCCGCGGCCTCGATGTCGCCGACATTGGACGGCAGGTACTGCTGCGCCCACATGGGCAGATATTCGCGCGATGTGCCGACGACCTCCGCCATGCGGTGCATGAGTTCGACGAAGCTGTCCGGCCCGGTCACGAGGTCGATGATCTCGAGGATCCCCAGGCCCACCGCGACGCTGACGATCAGCAGCGGGACGGCCAGTGCGACGGTGCGCCCGGCGTCGTGATTGAGGCCCATCCTGAAAAAGACCGGGGAGATCAAATTCACCACATGGAAAATCAACAGGCCCGGCAGCAACGCCGCAAGCAGGCCGATATGGAGGACGGCATACAGGCCGATCCCCATGATGATGATGGACGCTAATTCGATCTTCGACGTTTCAGACATGATGGCCCGCATCCCCCAGGCCCGAACCTAGCCAACCCGCATCGTTTCGCAAATGGCTATTCTGGCGAAATGAGCTTCCGTTCTCACACCCGTTGCGGCTAAGAAACAGGTGCCTGAGGGAGCCGCGATGACCGCCAATAGCTTTACCGCCCACAATATCCGCTTCGCCGACGGCAGTGAGACCTTGCCGGGCTATGCCGGCGGCCTGGTCGCGGACACCCAATGGTGCCGGGGCGCGAAGCGCCTTCTGCACCTCCTTTACCGCGGCGATTTCGCCGGCAAGCGCATCGCCGACCTCGGCTGCCTGGAAGGCGGGTACGCGCTCGAGTTCGCGCGCATGGGCATGGACGCCTTCGGGCTGGAAGTGCGTCAGTCGAACTTCGACAATTGTCTCGAGGTGAAGCGCCGGGCCGGGCTTGCGAATTTGGATTTCGCCAAGGACGACTGCTGGAACGTCGCCAAGTACGGCCCCTTCGACGTCATTTTTTGCTGCGGGTTGCTCTATCACCTCGACCGTCCGGGCGAGTTCATTCATCTGATGGGCCGCCAGGCGCGCGACGCCGTCATCATCAACACGCATTTCGCGCCGCACGACTGGTATCCCATGACCGCTTTCAAGGACGTCATGGGCCCCCTGGAAAAGCATGAAGGCGTGCCCGGCCGCTGGTACCACGAACACAACGGCGGGACGGTCGATCAGCTTGAGCAGATGAAATGGGCGTCCTGGACCAACCAGCGCAGCTTCTGGCCGACCAAGGAAGCGCTCCTGCAATTGCTTCAGGACGCGGGCTTCGACCTCGTCTTCGAACAGTATGACATCGTCGGCGACATCCACGACACGTTGATGGATCCCGAGAATATCAGGCATCACCGCGGCGTTTACGTCGGGATCCGCACCAGGCGCCAAACGTTCTAGTGCTCGGCCGCCGCCGCGACCGCCGGCTGGGCCGGCGCCGCTCCGGCGTACTTGGGCACGCGCAAGAAGAAGATCAGCGGCATCACCAGCACGATCGCGTAGGCCATCAGGCGATAGTCGTTCAGGTACGAGATCATCATCGCCTGGCGCGTCAGTTCGCCGTTGAGGTGCGCGATGCCCGACGCGGCGCCGATCGACCAGCCGGATTCGGGAACCAGCGCCTGCAGGGGGCGGCTGAACGGCGTGACGTACTCCGCCAGGCTCGCATGATTGATCTGCGTGTTCTGAGCCACCAGCGCGATCATCACGGAGATGCCCACGCTCGATCCCATGTTGCGCGTCAGGCTGAAGAACGCGGCCGCTTCCGTGCGCAGATGCGGCGCAAGCGTCATGTAGGCGATCATCGACAACGGCGGGAACAGGAAGCCGATGCCCACGCCCTGCAGGACACCGGTTGCGATCATCTCGAAGCTGGATACATCCATCGTCCAGGTCGACATGTGCCACAGCGCGGCCGCCGTCAGGGTCAGGCCGAAGAACATGATCAGGCGCGCATCGAGCTTGGTGACGATGCGCCCGACCAGCGCCATGGCGAACATGGTGCCGATGCCGCGCGGCATCAGCACGAAGCCGGTGTCGATGACGGAATAATGCATCAGGTTCTGCAGCATCAGCGGCATCAAGGTCATGGTCGCGAACAGCGTGACGCCGAACGCCGCGCCGATGACCATGCTGACGCTATAGTTGAGGTCCCGGAACAGGCTGAGCGTGATGAAGGGTTTGTCGGTGGTCAGCACATGAGCGATGAAGGCGTAGAAAGCCAGCGCCGCGATACCCGCTTCGATGATGATCTCGTACGATTGGAACCAGTCCTGTGTCTCGCCGCGGTCCAGCATCAACTGGAACGAGGTCAGCGCCATCGCCAGCAAACCGAATCCCAGGAAGTCGAAATACGTCTGTTTGTTCGGCGGCGTTTCCGGCAACAGCGCCATCACGCTCAGGGTGCTGATCACTCCCAGCGGCGCGTTGATGAAGAAGATCCAGCGCCAGTTATAATATTCGGTGAGATAGCCGCCCAGCGTCGGGCCCAGGATCGGGCCGAGCATCACGCCCATGCCCCAGATCGCCATGGCGGGGCCTTGTTTCTCGCGCGGGAACACGTCGAGCATGATCGACTGCGACAGGGGCAGAAGGCCCGCGCCGAACAGCCCTTGGGCCACGCGGAACATGATCATCTCAGGCAGCGTCTGGGCGATGCCGCACAGCATCGAAGCGGCGGTGAAGCCGACGATCGAGGAGATGAGCAGATTCTTGGTGCCGAAGCGCGACGCTAGAAATCCGGTGAGCGACATTCCGATCGCCGAGGCGATCATGTAGGAGGTCAGCACCCAGCTGATCTGGTCCTGCGCGGCGCTCATACTGCTTTGCATGTGCGGCAGGGCAACGTTGGCGATGGTGGCGTCCAGCGTCTGCATGATCATCGCCAGGGTGACGACGATCACCAGCGCCGAGCGGCGGCCGGGGTGGGCGTTGAAATACTCGTACATCTGCGCCATTGCGCGGATCCGATCTTGCGGAACGTTTTAGGGAGCCCGGGTGCCGTCGCTCGCCTGGGCGCCGAACCAGTGGGACGCGCGGCGGGTGCCGGTGTCCACTTCGGCGATCACGCTCATTCCGGCGCGCAGCGTGGGGCCGCCCGCGGGATCGTCGAAGGCGATGCGCACCGGGATGCGCTGCACGACCTTCACCCAGTTGCCGCTCGAATTCTGCGCCGGCAGCACCGAGAATTCAGCGCCCGTCGCCTGGCTGATGCTCGCCACCTTGCCGTGGAACTTGCGGCCGGGATACGTGTCGACCTCGATGTCGACCGGCTGGCCGGGCTTCATTTGGGTGAGATCGGTTTCCTTGAAGTTCGCTTCCACCCACACCCCCGACGTCGACACCAGGGACATGATGGGCGCGCCGGTGCGCGCGAAATCGCCGACCTTGGGCACCTGGCTGACGATGCCGTCGAACGGTGCAACCAGTGTCGCGCGTTCGACGAACAGCTGTGCGCTTTCGCGGCCGACCAGCGCCTGCTGATAAGACGAATGCTCTTCCGGGCGGATGTCGGGATTGCCCTCGAGCGTCGCGAGGATTTCGGCCTTCTCCTGTTGCAGGAGGCGCAGGTTGCGGCGCGCCGATTCCAGGTCATGCTGTGCCTGGTCGAGCTTGGCAGCCGCGACGAAGTTGGCCTTCGCCAGCTGAGACTGACGCTGGAATTCGCGCTCGGCGAATTTCACGTTGGTCTGCATCAGGGCGATGGACTCTTCTTTTTGACGGTAGCGCGCCTTCGCGCTTTCGACGCTCGCGGCGGCGGTGCGCATTTGCGCTTCGGCGCCGGCGAGGCCGACCTTGTAGTTGGTAGCGTCGATGGTCAGAAGCGCCTGGCCTTTGGTGACCTTCTGATTGTCCGTCACCAGCACCTGCAAGATGTTGCCGGAGATCTCCGGCGACAAGGAGGCGATGTCGGCCTTCACATAGGCGTTATCGGTCGAGACGAAGCGCCCGCCCGCGAGATAGAGCCCGCCGCCGATCAGGATCACGGTCAGTGGAACGCCGAGAAGCAGGAGGCGGCGCAGGGCGCTCTTCGGGGTGTTGGTATTCGCGTTCATGGTCATGGGTCCTAGGCGACGCTGACGGTGGTGTCTTGTTTGTCGAGATTGGCGCGCATGCGTTTCAGGATATCGGACGCTTGCGCGAGTTCGTCTCCCGTAAGTCCGGCGATGGCGGCGGCGCGGAACTCATCGAGGATCCCGGTCAGTTTCGCGATCACCGGCCGGGCGTTCTCGGTGAGATATACTTGTGTGGCGCGGCGGTCGTTCGGTGACGGGCGGCGCTCGATCAGGTCCTGTTCGGCCAGACGGTCGAGCGCCCGCGTCAGCGAGATCGGCTGCACTTCGAGCAGGTTCGCGAGATTGGTCTGGGTCAGGCCTTCGTTGCGCGACAGATGCCACAGGGCGCGCCATTGCTCCTGGGTGAACCCCAGGCTGCGGGTCGCGCGGCTCAGGTACTGCCGCATGGTGCGCGAAAGCTCATACACATCCATGACGACGGGAAAGTTCTTGGGAGCGCTCATGCGCTTCGGCTCCGGACGGCTCATTTCAGACGCCGTTATACGAATCATATGATATTATATACTATGTATATAATCGCAGAGCTGCCCTGCAAGTGGGGAGTTTGGGGTCAGCCTCCATTCCCCGGCTCACTCTGATCCCATTTAACCCTCTGACTTTCCTAGCTTTCTGCGTATAAACTGTCGCCGTTGCTTCGGAGGTCCACATGGTCAAGCGCGCCGCAAAGAAACCTGCCAAGCCGCCCTCCCGGGTCCTCGTGGGCATCGGCGGCTGGACCTATGAGCCCTGGCGCGGAATTTTCTACCCGAAGGGCCTCTCCCAGAAGAAAGAGCTGGCGTTCGCCAGCCGCGCGCTGACCTCCATCGAGATCAACGGTACCTATTATTCCTCCTTCAAGCCCGCCACCTGGGCCAAGTGGCGCGAGGAGACGCCCGACGGTTTTGTCTTCGCGGTGAAGGCCTCGCGCTTCTGCACCAACCGGCGTGTGCTCGCCGGCGCCGGCGAGTCCGTCATGCGTTTTCTCACCCAGGGCCTCAGTGCGCTCAAGGATCGCCTCGGCCCCGTCAATTGGCAGTTCATGGGCACGAAGAAATTCGATCCCGCCGACTTCGAAGCCTTCCTGAAACTGCTGCCGCCGGAGATCGACGGCCTGCCGCTGCGCCACGCCCTCGAGGTGCGCAGCCCCACCTTCCAGGACGAGCGCTTCTTCGATCTCGCCCGCAAATACAACGCCGCCATCGTCTATGCCGACGATGACGACTTACCCGAGATCGACGAGCCGACGGCCGATTTCACCTATGCGCGCCTCATGCGCACCAGGCCCGCCGTCAAGACCGGATACAAGCCGGCCGAACTCGACGCCTGGGCCAAGCGCGCCAAAGCCTGGGCGAAGCGCGGCGATGCGTTTGTCTATTTCATCTCGGGTGCCAAGGAGCGCGCGCCGGCGGCGGCGCAAGCCCTGATCGAACGGGTGGAGTAACGCCATGCGCGCGCCGGTTCTGTTCATTGGCCACGGCTCTCCGATGAACGCGATCGCGGATAACGAGTACACTCGTACACTTCAGGATCTAGGGCGCGCGCTCGCGCGGCCCCGCGCGGTCCTGTGCGTCTCGGCGCACTGGATGACGGAAGGCACCTGGATCACGCACCAGGCGCGGCCGCGCACCATCCATGACTTCTACGGTTTTCCAAAACCGCTGTTCGACGTGCAGTATCCCGCCCCGGGCGATCCCGCGCTCGCCGAGGAGATCAAGGCGCGCATCACGGACATCACCGTCAATCTCGACGACGAGCAGTGGGGCCTCGATCACGGCGCATGGTCCGTGCTCCGGCACATTTTCCCGGACGCCGATGTGCCCGTGCTGCAGCTCAGCCTGCACATGGAGCGCGACGAGCGCTTCCACTATGTCGCGGGGCGCAGCATCGCGAAATTGCGCGATCTCGGCGTGCTCATCGTCGGCAGCGGCAACATCGTGCACAATTTGCGCCTGATCAAATGGGACGAAGCCGCGCCGCCTTATCCGTGGGCGGCGGAATTCGATATATGGGTCGCCGGGAAGCTCGCGGCGCGCGACGATGCGGCGTTGGTCCACGACGCGCGTTCCACCGAGGCCGGCCGCCTTTCAATCCCGACGCCCGAGCACTGGTATCCGTTCCTCTACGCGCTCGGCGCCGCCGATCCGGCCGAACGCGCGGAAACGATTTATGACGCGATGCAGAACGCCTCGATTTCCATGCGATGCGTTGGGTTCGGTCTATAACGCGCCGATGGCGGCGGCGACCGCGAGGTAGCGGCCCACTTTGGCGATGGTCACGAGCGCGAGAAAGATCGGCAGCGGTTCGCGCATCACGCCGGCGACCACGGTGATCGGATCGCCGATGAACGGCGCCCACGAGAGCAACAGCGACCATTTGCCGTAACGCCGATACCATTCTTGCGCGCGCGCGAGGGTCTGGGCGTTGGCGGGGAACCAGCGCTTCTCCTTGAACCGCTCGAGGCCGCGTCCGAGCAGCCAATTCACCATGGCGCCGAGCACATTGCCCACGCTCGCGGTCGCGATCAGTCCTGTCACGGGCCGATCTCCGGCCAGCAGCAGCGCCGCGAGCGCGGCTTCCGACTGGGCCGGAAAGATCGTCGCGGCCAGGAACGCGGCGGCGAAGAGTCCGGCATAAGCCGCGAGGTCGCTCACGCCTGTCTCCTTTCTTTACGCTTCCAAGCCATGTGGCCCCATAAGGCGCTGTGTCCCCATGTTTTGTCTCCTTGGTATGGAAGTTGCAAAGCTTTGTTGGGCTCGCGGATGAAGAGCATCGGGACAACCGCCATGCATCAGGCCTATCGCGTTTGCTTCTTCGAGGACGGCGTCGCCCACGCCGCGGCTGTCCTGGTCCTGCATTTTGCGTCGGACGGGGCCGCGCGGGACGAGGCGGTCCATCTTCTTGCCGCCAGTGCTCTTTCCCGGGTCGAGGTCTGGCGAGGCACGCGCCTGGTCTTTCAACGGCGCCGTGCCCGTGCCCGTGAACCGCTTGCGGTCCACGCGCCGCGCGTGTAGACAAGCGCCGATGAAAAACGCCGCCCGCAACACGTTCGCGCATGCGCGCCACCGTCATCACCTGATGGGCGGGCCGTAACGCATTTCTGCGATTTTAATTACGAAACCAGGCCCCTCCGACGGACGGGGCCTTTTCTATGTCTCCTTCGTCGCGGGCCGCTTGAAAGGAGATTCCCATGTTACGAGGCACCAAAGTTCTGACGGGTGAAGAGGCCCGCCGCTATGTCGAGACCATCTCCGTCCTGCGGAGGGTGGTTCACCGAAGCGGGCTACTCTGAAATCGTCCTGCCCTCCATTTGGGAGTCCGGCACGTTCCTGGGCAAGATCGGACCCGAAAAGGAAGCCCAGATGTGGACTTTCCGTGACCGCGGCAACCGCCCCGTCTGCCTCGTGCCTGAGGCCACCGGGATGGTGCAGGAGCTTTGGAATAACGGTTGGGCCGCCACCATGCCCAAGCCCGCGCGGATTTTTTATGTCCTGCGCTGTTATCGGTATGAACGCCCGCAGACCGGCCGCTACCGCGAGTTCACGCAGTTCGGCATTGAAGCGCTGGGACCGAGCGTCGGTCGCGAGGAAGTCGTCTCGCTGATGAAAGCCTGCCTCGAGGAACTCGGGATTCCTTACACCTTCAATGACAAGGTGCGCCGCGGCCTCCGGTATTATATCGACGCCGGCTTTGAAACCGAGTGCGCCGCCCTTGGCGCGGTGCGCCAGCTTGGCGGCGGCGGCCGCTACGCCGAGGGCGTCGGCTGGGCCCTTGGGGTTGAGCGGCTTTTGCTTGCGCGGGCGCTTCGCGGCGGCCGCGAGCGCCTTGCTGCCGAAGGGCAGACGCACTAATTGATCGTCCGGGGCGGTCGGCGGCAAAGGGCATGACCATGGGCTGGATTCTTCTTGCTTTGATGACATATGGGTTTGTGGGCGCCGCACACGCCCAGGAGGGTCCGCCCGCGTCGCTGTCGACCCATGAGGCCGACTGCCCCGAAGGCTATACGGGCCCCAGCGTGCTCGTGCGCGTTTCGGGCTTCAAGGACCGCGCCGGACAGCTTCGGGTCGAGCTTTATCCTGATAACCCCGACGATTTCCTGTCTCCCGGCCGCGCCTTGCGCGCGGCGGGAAAGGTCTTCCAGCGCATCGATATTCCCACGCCTCAGACGGGCGACGGCGAGGTCTGCGTCGTCGTCCCGAGCGCCGGCGGATATGCGGCGGCCATTCTCCATGATCGGAACGGCGACGGTAAACTCAACCCGTTCAGCGACGGCTACGGTTTCCCCAACAACCCGCGTCTCGGCTACGGCAAGCCGGACGTGAAGGATGCGGCGTTCGTGGTCGGTGAGGGGCGGGCGACCGTCGATGTCGTATTGAATTACTGGAGCGGATTGTCCGCGCGTCCGTTACGGAAGTAATCCGGACGCCATAAAAACAAAACCCGCGAAGTGACGGCTTCGCGGGTTTTGAAACTTGTATCGGATGGTCGGCTAGAAGCCGAGCACGCCTTGCGGCTTCGCTTCGGCGACCGCATCCGCCGCGC
>JAYSFT010000047.1:0-18988 GCA_041913245.1 Rhodospirillaceae bacterium
TGAAAGCGCTGGCCGCGGCCATGGGCGCGCAGATGATCGCGCTGTCCGATGATTCAGGTCTCGCCGTCGACGCCTTGAACGGCGCGCCGGGGGTCTATTCGGCGCGCTGGGCCGGCCCGGAGAAGGACTTTGGTCTCGCCATGCGCAAGATCCAGACCGCGATGGGCGACAATCCTGTGAAAACCGCCCGGTTTATCTGCGCTTTGACGCTGGCCTGGCCCGACGGCCACTGCGAGACCGTCGAAGGAAAAGTCGAAGGCACGCTGACGTTTCCGCCGCGCGGGACCCACGGCTTCGGCTACGATCCCATCTTCGTCCCCGATGGTTTCGACATCACCTTCGGCCAGATGGACCCGGCTAAAAAACACCAGATGAGCCACCGCGCCGACGCGTTCCGAAAACTCGTGGCGGCGAGCTTCTCTTGAGCATACAGGGCAACGAAGGCTTCGGCCTTTATGTGCACTGGCCGTTCTGCATTTCCAAATGTCCGTACTGCGACTTCAACAGTCATGTCGCACAGAGCATCGATCAAGCCGCGTGGAAGCATGGGCTCCTCACCGAACTCGCGCACTTCGCCGCGCGTACGCCGGGCAAAATCCTCACCAGCATTTTCTTCGGCGGCGGCACGCCATCCTTGATGGATCCCGCTACCGCGGGTGCGATCGTCGAAGCCGCGCGCAAAGGCTGGCGCACCGCCAACGACCTTGAAATCACGCTGGAAGCAAATCCCGGCACCGTGGACGCGGACCGCTTCAATGCCATTCGCGAGGCCGGCGTGAATCGCCTGTCCATGGGTGTGCAGGCGCTGAACGACGCCGATCTCAAATTCCTGGGGCGCCATCATGGCGTCGAAGAAGCGCGCCGCGCCTGGCGCACGGCGGCGAAGATTTTTCCGCGCGTGTCCTTCGATCTGATCTATGCGCGCCCGAAGCAATCGCCGGACGCGTGGCGCGCGGAGCTCGGCGAGGCGCTGCGTGAAGTATTGCACAACGACATCACGCACCTGTCGCTCTACCAGCTCACCATGGAACCGGGCACCGCGATGTTCGACGCCCATGAGCGCGGCGAATTCGCGCTGCCGGACGAAGACGAGGCGGCGATGATGTTCGAGGACACGCAGGCGCTTTGCGCCGAGGCGGGTTTTCCGGCCTACGAGATTTCCAACCACGCCGCCGACGGATCAACCTGCCGGCATAATCTCACCTACTGGCGCGGCGGCGACTATGTCGGCATCGGACCCGGCGCCCATGGCCGCCTGAGTTTAAGGGGCGGCGCGGTGGCGACCCGCCAGATCAAGGCGCCGGCCCTGTGGCTCAAGAAAGTGGAGAGCGCCGGTCAGGGTACCCAGGAAGAAAGCGCCATCGCGCCGGAAGACCGCGCGCGGGAGCTTCTGATGATGGGACTTCGGATCGCCGAAGGCGTGGACAAGACCCGCTTCGCCCGGCTCGCGGGCCGGACGGTGGAAACCTTGGCCAACCCCGGTTCCATCACCCGGCTGGTCGAGGGCGGTTTCCTGGAAGACACTTCCGGGACTCTGCGCGCGACCGCGCCGGGCCGCATGGCCCTCAATGCGGTTCTGCGGGAGCTTCTGGTATAGGTTAGGTCGCGGGGCTCGTTTTTAACGTTGATTAAGGCTATTAAATATCTGAAATAATTACCAAATCCTAGTTGTAGATAGAGTTCGCGATCTCTCAAGAAAAATCTTAGGATAGCCTTCGATACTCCTGAAATTACGAAGTTTTTTGCCTTTTATTTACGCTTTGTATACCCTGCCGGGCGAGAATGAGCCTCGTTTCCTGGGTTCCGGCGGAAGTCGATGTACAACGCGCGTTTGGATGGGCTGACGGAGTATCCGTTCCAGCGCCTGGCCGCCCTCTTGGCCGGGCTAACACCGCCGTCCGACCAGACCATCATGTCCATCGGCGAGCCTCAGCATACACCGCCCGCCCTGCTGCACGCCGCCCTGGCCGAGGCGCAGGACGACTGGGGCAAGTACCCGCCCAACGCCGGGACCCCGGCTTATCGGATAGCGGTCGCCGCGTGGTGCACCCAGCGCTTCAACCTCCCCGCCAGATACCTCGATTCGGAAAAACACATCCTGCCGCTGGCCGGCAGCCGCGAAGGCCTGTTCATGGCCGCGCAGCTGTGCGTGCCGGCCAGCAAGAACGGCCGGACCGCGGCCGTCCTGATGCCAAACCCCTTCTACCAGGTGTATTTCGGCGCGGCGGTAATGAACGGCGCAGAACCCGTGTTCGTGGCCGCGACCCGCGAGACCGATTTCCAACCGAACTACGAAGCGGTCGCACGCGAAGACCTGGAGCGCGCCGCGATGGCGTATCTGTGCACGCCATCGAACCCGCAAGGCACCATCGCGACGCTGGGACAGTTGAAGACCGCCATCACCCTCGCGCGCAAACATGATTTTGTCCTCGCCTGCGACGAATGCTACTCCGAGATCTATGACGACGCGCCGCCCGCCGGCGCGCTGGCCGCCTGCGCCGAATTGGGCGGCGGCCTCAAGAACGTGCTCGTCTTCAACTCCTTGTCAAAACGCTCCAGCGTGCCGGGCCTGCGCGCCGGTTTTGTCGCGGGCGATCCCGATCTCATCGCCAAACTCTCGAAGCTGCGCGCCCATGGCGGCGCGGTTCAGCCCTTGCCCGTGATGGCCGCGGCGACGGCATTGTGGAGCGACGAAGCGCATGTGATCGAGAACCGCGCGCTATACCGCGCCAAAAATGACGACGCCGAGCGCATCTTCGGCAAACGTTTTGGTTTCTATCGCCCCGCCGGCGGCTTCTTCTTGTGGCTGGACGTGAAGGACGGCGAAGCCGCCGCCCGCGCGCTGTGGGAAAAGGGCGGCATCAAGGTTCTTCCGGGTGCTTATCTCGCCCGCGCCGCGGGGGGCGCGGAGCCAGGTGTAAATCCGGGCCAGGCGTACATCCGCGTCGCCCTGGTGCACGAGCGTACGAAAGTCGCCGACGCGCTCGCCCGTATGATTCCGATCCTAGAGACCGTGTGAACAGAATAGTCACCACGAGGATATCTCATGACCGCCGCCGTCCGTAGTCAGAACACGCCGTTCCTGCCGCCCGCCTGGGCCGCGATGCTGAAGCGCGCCGCGTTGTTCGCCGCCGGACTGAGCGTGGTGATGGTATGTGTCCTGGCTCTGCTCGCGCTCGTCAGCTACTCGCCGGACGATCCCTCGCTCAACACCGCGACGGACCTCACGCCGCAGAACGCGCTGGGGCTCACGGGCGCGCTTCTGTCGGACGCGCTGTTACAAACGGTTGGCCTTGGTGCGCTGGCGATCATTTTCGCCATCGGCGCGTGGGGTGTGCGTCTCATGAAGGGCGAGACCGTCTCCTGGCTGTGGCTGCGCACGGTTGCCCTGATCACCGCCGCGCTCCTGCTCGCCATCGGCTTCGAGATCGTGCCGGCCTTCGGCGGCTGGCCCATCGCCGCGGGTCTCGGCGGCGCCGCCGGTGACGTGCTGCTTGAGGCTTTGACCGCATATGGCGCTCCGGCTGTTGCCATCACCTTGGGCCTAGTTGTCGGCCTTGCGGCGGCGGCCGCGGGAACCGGGCTCCTCCTGTGGTCCATGACCGTGCGCTTCGCCGTCGCCGGCGCGGCCTGCGTCGCCACCGCCAAGGCTCTGGCGGCGGCGGCCGTCGTCCTGGCGCGCGCGCCGATGTGGGTGGTGGACCGCCTGCCAAAAGCGGAACCCGCGGAAAAGATCGAAAAGCCGGTGAAAACCAAGCGTGAGCTCATCGAACCCGCCGCGCCGGCGCAGACCGCCGATGAGGACGAGGAGATCGAAGCCCCGGTGCGGGCACGCGCGATCCTTGATGAGGAGGACGAAGAAGAGGATGCGGCGGACGAAGCGCCGCGCGTCCGTGAGACCGCCGTGGTTGAAACGCGGTCGAAGCCCGCCAAGCCGTCGAAGCGCGAAATGGCCGCGCGCCAGGGCGATCTCCTGCCCAGGAGCAAGAAGGACTTCGACCTTCCGAGTCTCGACGTACTCACTGCTCCGTCCACGCGCGTGCAGAACGTGGTGAGCAAGGAAGCCCTGGAAGCCAACGCGCGCATGCTGGAATCCGTGCTCGACGATTTCGGCATCAAGGGCCAGATCGTCAAAGTGCGCCCGGGTCCGGTGGTGACCTTGTACGAACTCGAACCCGCGCCGGGCACCAAGACCTCGCGCGTCGTCTCGCTCGCGGACGACATCGCACGCTCCATGAGCGCGGTCGCGGTCCGTATCGCGGTGGTGCCGGGACGCAGCGTGATCGGCATCGAACTGCCCAACGCGCACCGCGAAACCGTGCTCCTGCGCGAACAGCTGGCGACCGAAGAATTCGAACGTAGCGAAGCCAAGCTGGTCCTCGCGCTGGGCAAGGACATCGGCGGCGCGCCGGTGTTCGCCGATCTCGCGCGCATGCCGCACTTGCTGGTCGCCGGCACGACAGGGTCGGGTAAATCGGTGGCCATCAACACCATGATCATGTCGCTGCTGTATCGGAATACGCCGAAAGACGTTCGCCTGATCATGATCGATCCGAAGATGCTGGAATTGTCCGTGTACGACGGCATTCCGCACCTGCTCGCGCCTGTTGTGACGGAACCGGGAAAGGCGGTGATGGCGCTGAAGTGGGTCGTACGCGAGATGGAGAACCGTTACCGCGCGATGTCGCAGCTCTCGGTGCGCAACGTATCGGGCTACAACCAGCGCCTCGCCGAAGCGGTGAAGGCCGGCAAGACCCTGACCCGTACCGTGCAGACCGGCTTCGATCCGGGAACGGGCAAGCCGATCTACGAAGAGCAGGCGCTCGACATGAACCCGCTGCCGTACATCGTCGTGATCATCGACGAAATGGCGGACCTGATGCTGGTCGCGGGCAAGGACGTCGAAGCCGCCGTGCAGCGTCTGGCGCAGATGGCGCGCGCGGCCGGCATCCATGTGATCATGGCCACGCAGCGTCCGTCGGTGGACGTCATCACCGGCACCATCAAGGCGAACTTCCCGACGCGCATCAGCTTCCAGGTGACCTCGAAGATCGACAGCCGCACCATCCTGGGCGAACAGGGAGCCGAGCAGCTCCTGGGCCAGGGGGACATGCTTTACATGGCGGCCGGGGGACGTATTACCCGCGTGCACGGGCCGTTCGTGAGCGACAAGGAAGTCGAGGAAGTCACCGCGCATCTGCGCGCGCAGGCCGTGCCCGATTACGTCGAAGCGGTCACGGAAGAAGACGATCTCGAGGACGTGCCGGGTTTCTCGGGCATGGCGGGCGGCAATACCTCGACCGGCGACGGTCTGTTTGATCAAGCCGTGGCTATCGTGGCCCGCGAGCGCAAGGCGTCCACCAGCTTCATCCAGCGCCACCTGCAGATCGGTTACAACCGCGCTGCCAAGATCATCGAGGACATGGAAAAGCAGGGCATGATCTCCAAGGCCAACCATGTCGGGAAGCGCGAGATTCTGCTGCCCGAACCGCAGGATATGTGATCAACGCGACGACAAAGTGGACTTGGCCATAGGCTCGCCATAGTGTCCCCCCATGTTGAGCGGGACGCTCAAAATTGAGGACGCCATGGCGAGATTGCTTCGAGTTTTCATCCTGCTGATTGCGGCGCTGGGTTTCGCGGCGCCTCTTCTATCCAATGGGGCTTACGCCGCCGACGCGCCAGACACCGAGGCCTTGAAGAAAGCCGAGGCCTATCTCAACGGCATCACCACCTTGAAATCGCGCTTCGTCCAAGTGAACCCGGACGGCGGCAATTACACCGGCGATCTGTTCATTTCGCGCCCGGGCCGCATGCGCCTTGTGTACGACAAGCCCACACCGATGCTGATGGTGGCCGACGGCAAGTTCCTGATCTATGTCGATACCCAGATGAATGACGCGAGTCATCTGGACCTCGATGAAACGCCGGCAGGCCTGTTATTGAAGGAGAATCTGTCCTTCAGCGATCCGACAGTGAAGCTCATGGACGTCAAGCGCGGCCCGGGCACGATGGAGATCACCGCTGCCATGGCCAAGGATCCGGCGGCCGGAAAACTCACCATGGTATTCAGCGAAGGCCCCTTCGAGCTGCGTCAGTGGCGCGTGGTCGATGCGCAGAACAAAGAGGTCATCGTGACCCTCGAAAACGCGCAAAAAGGCGTGGCGCTCGATAAGGCGCTGTTCCGGTACGACGCCAGAGCGGCGCGGAACAAGGACTAGTTCCACTCCGACGGCGTGGCCGCGCCGCGCATCTTTAAAGAGGCCCGACACCGCGGGGCGGAGCGGCACGTAACAAAGACCAACCCGGGGAGTCGCATCCTCCCGCCTTTCACACCGGCGTGAGTATTAACGACCATGACGGGCAGTTCATGGTCGTTAATTAAGTAAAGGTCTGATTTTCCTCGATAACTCATATGCGCTTTTGCATGGCCGCCATTCCGGGCGGTCAATTTGCAATTTGGAAAACGCGACATATATCAGCCTTAGACGGCGGGTATCGCAAAGGTCTCCGCCGGGCCGAAAAAACGGTCCCCCTACCGTTCGGCAGACGCAAAGGCGCCCGATGTCCCCCCACATCGGGCGCCGTTTCTTTTGTGGTACTGGTTCGCGTCATGCTCACTCTTGCGACCTGGAACATCAATTCGATCCGCAAACGCCTGGCGCAGCTCGACCGCCTCGTCGATCTGGCCGCGCCCGATGTGATCTGCCTGCAGGAAACCAAGTGCACGGACGCGCTGTTTCCACGCAAAGAGATCGAGGATCTCGGTTACATCCACCAAGCCTACGCCGGACAGAAGGCCTACAACGGCGTCGCGATCCTTTCGAAGCTGCCGCTGTCCAATATCGATCTGCACCGCCACTGCGGGCGCGACGACGCGCGCCATGTGAGCGCGGTAGTGGGCGATGGTGACCGCGCGGTCAAAGTGCACAGCCTGTATGTGCCCGCGGGCGGCGATATCCCGGACCGCGCGCTCAATCCCAAATTCGATCACAAGCTCAAATTCGTGGACGCCATCGCCGACTTCATGGCCGGGCATCACGGCTTGGCCGACGCCGCGGTTGTGGCGGGAGACTTCAATATCGCGCCGCTTCCCAGCGATGTATGGGACCACGCCCGCATGTCGCGCATTGTTACACATACGCCGGTCGAGATCGCGGCTCTGGAGCGGATGAAGCGCGCGCTCTATTTCATCGACGCCCTGCGCGAGGTACATCCTGCGGACAATCCGGTGTTCACCTGGTGGAGTTACCGGGCCGCCGACTGGCAAGCGACGAACAAGGGCCGGCGCCTGGATCACATCTGGATCACACCAGCGCTGAAAGACCGGCTCGAGAGTGTCGACGTGCTGCTCGACGTGCGGCACTGGACACCGCCGTCCGACCATGTGCCCGTCGTCCTCAAGCTCAAGCCTTGAATCAAGGTGTGACACACCCCATCCTCAGCCCTTCTTTTCTTCACATATTTTCCGGATAACGCGATGACCCACCACGATCCCGCCGCTTGGTATGGCACCACCATTCTGGCCGTCCGCAAGAACGGCAAGGTCGTCGTGGCCGGCGACGGACAGGTCACCCTGGGCAATCAGGTGCTGAAATCCAACGCGCGCAAGGTGCGCCGCCTGTCGGATGGAAAAGTCATCGCCGGGTTCGCCGGCGCCACCGCCGACGCTTTCACGCTGTTCGAACGGCTTGAAGCCAAACTCGAAAAACACCCTGGGCAATTGATGCGCGCTTGCGTGGAGCTCGCCAAGGACTGGCGCACGGATCGCTACCTGCGCCGTCTGGAGGCGATGATGGCCGTGGCGGACAAGGACGTATCGCTGATCCTGTCGGGCACCGGCGACGTGCTGGAGCCGGAAGACGGCCTGATCGGCATTGGTTCGGGCGGCGCGTTTGCTCTCGCGGCGGCGCGCGCGCTGGCCGACCGCCCCGATATGGACGCCGAAGCCATCGCGCGCAAGGCGATGAAGATCGCCGCCGACATCTGCATCTACACCAACAACGAACTGGTCGTCGAAACACTATGAGTTCTTTTTCGCCGCGCGAGATTGTGTCGGAGCTTGATCGCTTCATCATCGGCCAGGCCGACGCCAAGAAGGCCGTTGCGGTTGCTTTGCGCAACCGCTGGCGCCGCCAGCAGTTGCCGGAAGGCCTGCGCGAGGAAGTGCTGCCGAAGAACATTCTCATGGTCGGCCCGACGGGTGTGGGCAAAACCGAGATCGCGCGCCGGCTGGCGAAACTCGCCAACGCGCCTTTTCTGAAAGTCGAAGCGACCAAGTTCACGGAAGTCGGTTACGTCGGCCGGGACGTGGAAAGCATCGTGCGCGACCTGACCGAGATTGCGCTGACCATGACCCGCGAGAAACAACGCAAGGAAGTCACGGCGAAAGCCGAACTCGCCGCCGAAGAGCGCGTTCTCAACGCCCTGGTGGGCGACAATGCCGGCCCGGAGACGCGCCAGAAATTCCGGAAAATGCTGCGCGAAGGCGAACTCAACGACCGTGAAATCGAAGTGAACGTGCAGGAAGCCGCCACGGCTTCAATGCCCACCATCGATATCCCCGGCATGCCCGGCGCGCAGATGGGCATGATGAATTTGAGCGAAGTGCTCGGCGGCATGATGGGCAACCGCACGCGGCCGCGTAAGATGACCGTGAGCCAATCCTACGAAGTGTTGATGCGCGAGGAGTCCGACAAGCTTCTGAACCAGGAGAACCTCGTCCGTGAGGCGATTTCGTCCGTGGAGAACGACGGCATCGTGTTTCTGGATGAAATCGACAAGATCACGGGGCGTGAGGACGCGCGCGGCGCCGACGTGAGCCGTGAGGGCGTGCAGCGCGATCTTCTGCCGCTGATCGAAGGGACCACGGTGAACACCAAGCACGGCCCGGTGAAGACGGATCACATCCTGTTCATCGCCTCCGGCGCGTTCCATCTGGCCAAGCCCTCGGACCTTTTGCCCGAGCTGCAGGGACGCCTTCCCATCCGCGTCGAGTTGAAGGCGCTGACCCGCGACGATTTCATCCGCATCCTGACCGAAACCGAAGCCAGCCTGATCAAGCAGTACAAGGCGCTGCTCGGCACCGAGAATGTGACCCTGGAGTTCGGCGGGGAGGCGATCGTCGCCATCGCGGATCTTGCCGCCGAGATCAACACCAGCGTCGAGAACATCGGCGCGCGGCGCCTGCACACCGTGCTGGAAAAACTCCTGGAGGAAATCAGCTTCACCGCGACGGACCGTTCCGGCGAAACCTTCACCGTCACGGCGGCTTATGTGCAATCGCAGGTGGGAGCGCTCGCCAAGAAAGGCGATCTCTCGCGGTTTATTCTCTAACCCGCTTTAGAAGCACATAGAGCGCGCCGGCGCCGCCGTGATACCGGCGCGCTTCCGTGACAGCGAGGATCAGCGGGCGCAGATCGGAGCGGTTCAGCCATTCCGGCGTTTCACGGCGGATCTTGCCGCCGCCGCGCTCGCCCTTGCCCGTGACCACGACCACGCAGCGCGCCCCGCGCGCATGCGAACGGCGAATAAAGCCGACCAGGGCGCCGTGGGCCTGTTCCACCGTCATGCCGTGAAGATCGATGCGTCCATCGACGGTCATGTCGCCGCGCTTGAAGCGCTGACCCGTGCGTTTGTCCATCGCCGCGACGGCGCCAAGCTTCAGGGGCGCGGGCGCGCGTTTGACCGGCGGCGGCGAGAGGGCGAAAAAATCCGGTTCGGGCGGCGGCGCGGCGCGCATCTCCTCGCGCGGCATGGCCGCCGGCTCCGGGGTCGGATGACGCTGCGGACGGTACGGCGTGACGTTGCGCGTCACATAGCGCCAGAGCTCGCTGTCTTTCATGGGAGGGAATGTAGGGCCGCACCGCGCTCTACGCGAGGCGGCGTCACATTACATATGGACGTCTTGAAGACGGGGATCTTCGCCGCGGTCGTTTTGGCCGCGGCCGATGTTGCTCTTGCCCGGACCCTTATTGGCGGCATCGCCCGTCTCCTCGCCGCGCGCGATGCGGTTGAAGGCGTGATAGGCTTCGACGCCGTCGAGTTCCATTTCCGGCAGGTACCGGGTGACGAAGGCGCGCCAATCGCCGTCGGGCGAAACGCAGCGCGTCTTGTTCATGAAGTTGAGGGTGAGCACGAGGCCACCCAGCTTCCAGAGCAGATTCCAGTTGTGCAGGTTCTCGGTCGCCGCGGCGATCGCACGCCGGTAGACGCGCTGGGCGATCCAGGGGCGCACGATGAACAGATAGAAGAACACGCCGAGCACCATCACGGCGGTGCCGAGAATGAGATCCAGGGTGAACATCAAGGTGAGCGAACCGATGAACACCAAGAGCAGAGGCGCGACGTTTTCCCACGGACTCCACAGCGGCGAGCGCGGCGTGTTCAGGCGGTCGAAGTCGACGAAAATGCTGACGCGGTCCGCATGGTAGGATTCCACCAGACGCGCGTAGAGCGCGCGGTCGCGCTTCTTCTCATGCGTAGGCTGTTTCGCGGTCGTACTCATCTTCACTCCGGGCGGTCACGCTTACCGCATGACTCACGGGGTCCCCAACTTGTGAAGGTAACAGAAGAATGTTTACCGATTCTGAAGGACGGACGCCAGAACGCCTATTCGGATTGCTGGGGCGTTGACGCGGCTCTGTCCGAACCCTCGGACGGTTCGACCGGCGGTGGAACGGGCGAAGACAGGGATTCAGGGGCCTTGGGCACGAAGACCACGTAGGCACCGCTGCTTTTCATACGCGCGGCTTTCATGAAAGCGTCTTCGCCGTGGCCCCAAAAGAAGTCGCCGCGCACCGGACCTGTAATGGCCGCGCCGGTGTCCTGGGCTACCACCAGACGTTGAATAGGAAGCTCATCGGGGTCCTTGGTGTCGAGCCAGAGGGGCGCTCCCAGGGGAATGAAGCGAGGATCGACGGCGATGGAGCGGCCGGGCGTGAGCGAAACGCCCGAGGCGCCGACCGGGCCGTCCTCGGCTTCAACCGCGTTCAATTTGCGGAAGAAGATGTAGCGCGTGTTGAGGTTCATATACTTCGCCGCGTCCTCGGGATGCGCGCGTAGCCATTCGCGCACGGCGATCATCGACGCGCCGCCCGGTTTGAGCGCGCCGGCTTCCAGGAGAATGGAGCCGATGCCCTTGAACTGGCGGCCGTTGGAGCCGGCGAACCCGATGCGCATGACCGAGCCGTCGGGAAGCGTCACGCGGCCCGAGCCCTGCACATGCAGCACATGGACCATGACGGGATCATCGGCCCAGACAAGAATATCGGCGGCGTTGGCGATGGCGCGCGCGCTGTCGATTTCGGCGCGCGTATAATAGGGCGTCATGCGCATGCCGCGGCCGCTGTCGATCACGCGCCCGACGATATTGGAGGGCGCGCCCGAGGGAAGGTTGGCGCCGGCGGCGAAGTCGCGCACATCGACGGTGACGAGATCGCGCGGCAGCGCGTAGATCGGATATTGATACATGCCGCTCTGTTCGAGCGAGCCGCGCAGGTCGGCTTCGTAGTAGCCGGTGAAGAGGCCGTGATCGTTCGCGGTTTCGCCCGAGCCCGCGGCCACGCGATATCCGACGAACATGTCGGACAGGACGGCGCGCAGCGCGGCGTCGCCGCCGTTCACGCGCAGGATCGCGTCGCACGCGTTATGCCAGGCGGAAGCCGGCCGCGCGATATTGCCGGTGCCGATCACGCGGTCGGGCGCGAGCGTTTTGATGCGCTCGCAGGAGCGGTGCAGCGCGGGCAGGGCTTGCGCGATGGATTCTTCCTGCCAGCCCGGCAGACTGTCGAGACCGACGGGCGTGTAGGTGACGGCGGTGTCGGGTTTCGCGGCGGCTGTTGCAGGCGGCCGCTCCTCACGCGTTTCCGCGGGAGGTTGATGCTGGCGCATGAAACTAATCGCCGCCGCCGCGCCAATGACGGCTCCAACGAGGAGCGCCGCTACGAGAGCGACGGTCGAGCGCGGGCGTGGGGGTGGGGCGTCCGGTTCAGCCACGAGACTTCGACAGAAACTGGGAGAAGGTTACTCAACGCTCCGGGTAGCAACCAGGACCCAGTTCGGGTCGCGGCTGGAGAGATCGCGCGCGAAGGTCCACACATCGGTGACGCTGTCGACATGCTCGCGGTCGCCGTCGATGATTTCGCCGGCGTTGTTTTTGATCACGTTGACCTGTTCGCTTTGGAAACGCACGTCGATCGAGGCGCGCATACCTTCGACGGAAATCGCTTCCACCTTGGGCGGCTTCAGGACAACGAGCTCGGTTTCCATGGTTTCGCCACGCTGTTCGCGGTCCTGGATGGCGTTGGCGAAGCCGCCATAGACCTCGGGGCTGAGCAGCGGCTTCAGGGTGTCGGCGTCGCCGCGCGCATAAGCGTTCACAATCAATTCAAAGGCCTTGGCCGCGCCTTCGCCGAACCGGCCGACGCTGAAGCTGGGGTCGGCCATCTTGATCTGCACCAGGCCGGCTTCCATGGGGGTGCCCTGGTAGGCCGGTTCGATATCAAACGCGCCTTCGCGCGAGCGGCGCGCGGCACCCGGAATGGTCACAACGTTATCGGGAGAATTAGACGTTCCACGCGCATAGCCCTCGTCGGGGCGGCCGTCGCGGGTAGGCTCATGGCCGGTGCGGCGTCCGAGGACGCTGCGCAGACGCAGCACGATGAACCCCGCGACCATCGCGAGGATTATGATGTCGATAAACTGAAAGCCTTCCATTGTCTCGCCGTCGCTTGGTTGGAGGGAGCCCCCAAGGAGCATCTCGCGGCTCTTAGAAAGCCGAAGTCGAGACGTCGGCCATACATTAAAAATAGGCTCTCGTCCGCCAAAGGGCAAGCGAAGGGGTCCGATTTAGACGCCGCGGGGACTCTATTCCGGGTAACACATCACTTCCGCATAAGTACTTGTAAGGGCTTCTTGTACGGGCGGTGGAAGCGTGTTACGTGCCCGCCTCGCGCACAATTCATGCGCCCCAACGGAGACGACCATGAGCGAGACGAGCGATCTGCCCCCGGAATCCGCGCCGAGTGAAGACCAAGCGCCGCCGTTCGCCCCGATCCGGATCGCGGGCCAGTACATTAAGGACCTGTCGTTCGAAGTCCCGGGCGCGCCGGAGATCTACAGCATCTTGCAGACGCAGGCTCCGGAGATCCCGATCAGCATCGACGTGGTCGCCCGTCCGGTCAGCGACAGCGCTTATGAGGTCTCCCTGACCATCCACCTGGAAGCCACCGTCGGCGAGCGCAAGGCGTTCATCTGCGAGCTGGTTTATTGCGCCGCCGTGGAAGTGAACAAAGCCATCGTGCCGGAAGAGCACATCCATCCCTTGCTCATGATTGAAGTGCCGCGCCAGATCTTCCCGTTCGCCCGCCAGATCGTTTCGGACGCGACCGGCCACGGCGGTTTCCCGCCGCTGCAGCTGCAACTGGTCGATTTCGGGCTTCTGTACCGTCAGAAGTTCGGCGTTCCGGGCCAAAGCCAGCCGCAGCCGGCTGTTCACTAAGAGGTTAGGCCGCGGTTTCGGCCGCGGCTTTCAGCCAAATCGGGTTTTTCAGCTTCGCCACGAATGCCGCGTGAGCGGCAAGCTCTTCCGCGCGTGCCGCGTGAGGCCGTGGTTCGCGCGCGATGCGCTCGATCTTTTCCTCGGGCGCGGCGGCGGCGGCGGCGGCGACTTCGGACGCCGCGAGGGCAAGACCTGGCTCACGCCCGCCGATGAGTTCGAGATAAACCCGCGCCAGAAGCTTGGCGTCGAGAAGAGCCCCGTGTTTTCCGCGCTCGGACAGGTCGATTTGAAAACGCCGGCACAAGGCGTCGAGACTCGCCTGGGCGCCGGGGAATTTCCGGCGGGCGAGTATCACGGTGTCGATCGCACGGTCGGCCGCCAGCGGACCGCGGCCGATCCGGCGGAGTTCGGCATTGATGAAGTTCATATCAAAGCCGGCGTTGTGGGCGATGATCGGGGATTCGCCGATGAAACCGAGAAGCTCGTCCGCCAGAGATGAGAATAAGGGCTTGTCGGCCAGGAACGCCGCCGAGAGCCCGTGCACCGCTTCGGCTTCCGCCGGCATGTCGCGCTCGGGGTTCAGATAGCGGTGGAACTCGCGGCCCGTGGGCATGTGGTTGAAGAGCTCGATGCAGCCGATTTCGACCACGCGGTGACCGCTCAAGGGATCGAACCCCGTGGTTTCCGTATCAAGGACGATCTCGCGCATCTCTTAAGGTTCTCCGCCCGGGCCCAGGCGTGATTTTAGAGCGCGCGTCAGGCAGCGCAAGGTCTCGCGCTTTCCGAGACCCGACGGGATGACCGCGTCCGCCAGGCGCCTTTTTTTGGCATCGGGCATCTGGCGCGCGAGGATCGCTTTCAATTTCTCCGCGGTCATGCCGGGACGGCGCAGCGCCCGCTGGCGTTGCAGGAAGGCCGGCGACGAAACGACGACGATCATGTCGAAGAGATCGTTTTGCGGGGTTTCGAAAAGAAGCGGAATCTCGACCGCGACGATGGCATGGCGGTTCAAGGCCGAGGCCTGGAAGAAATGCACGCGCGCGGTCTTCACCATGGGATGGAGGATGGCTTCCAGCGCGGCCAGCGCCTCAGGGTTTGCGAACACCGCCTTGCCCAGCGCCGCGCGGTCGATGCCCTTGTCCGATGTCACGCCGGGGAAACGTTCACTGACAGGACCGACCGCGATGCCGCGCGGGCCGAGTAGTTTGTGCACAGCGGCGTCGGCGCTGAAGACCGGAATGCCCGCACGGGTCAAAAACGATGTCGCCGTGGATTTTCCCATGGCGATGGAGCCGGTCAACCCGATGATCTGCGACGGCCAACGGCGCGGACGAACTTTGTGCGGGTGAAGCCGGCGGCGTGTCATGCGGCGAGCACATGAGCCCTTAACGCGGGGGTAACTTCAGGCCGCACACCGAACCATCCGGCGAAAGCGGGCTGCGCCTGATACAGGAGCATGCCAAGTCCGTCGACCGCCGGGTTTTTGCGCGCGCGCGCGCCGGCGAGCAGCGGTGTTTCGAGCGGCGCATAGACGATATCATTCACCACCGCCGTGGCCGGCAGCGGCGCGAGATCGATGTCGAGCGGCGGCTGGCCCTTCATGCCGAGGGTGGTGGTGTTGACGAGCAGCGCCGCATCGCCAAGCGCCTGTTTCATGTTCTCCCACGGCAGCGGCTTAAGCCGGCGCGGGCCCATTTCCATCGCGAGAGACTCCGCGCGCGCAACGGTGCGGTTGACCACGCGGATCTCGTTCACACCGGCGTCCTGCAGCGCAAAACATACGGCGCGCGCCGCGCCGCCCGCGCCCAGCACGACGGCCGGCCCGGCGTCCGGCTTCCACATCGGCGCCTCGGTGCGAAGGTTCGTGATGAAGCCGTAAGCATCCGTGTTCGTGCCGAGCCTCTTTCCGTCCGCGGTCAGGAAGATCGTATTCACCGCCCCGATTTGGCGTGCTTCGTTGGTGATGCCGGTCAGAAATGAAAGGGCGGCTTCCTTATGCGGCACGGTGAGATTGACCCCGGAGAAACCCTTCTCATGCAGCTCGCCGATGGCGGCACCGAGGCTTTCCGGCGGCACCGGCAGGCGCACATAGCTGCCTTCGACGCCGTAGGCCTTCAGCCAGAATTCGTGCAGGGCGGGCGAGCGCGAATGATCGACGGGCCAGCCCATGATGCCGGCTTTGATCGGTTTCATGACGTCACCACACGGTGTTCGCGCAGGAAACCGAGAAGCTCCAGAAGCGGGAGGCCAAGCACAGTAAAGAAATCGCCGTCGACCTTGTTGAAGATCTGCGCGCCACGGCCCTCGAGATGATAAGCCCCGACCGAGGAGGTGAGCGCCTCGCCAACAGCGGCGACATATTCATCAAGGAAAGCGTCGGAGAAAACCCGCACGGTCATGCGCGGCTGAGAGGTATGATGCCAGATCGGCGAGCCATGGAGCGCGACGGTGACACTCGTGGGCAATATGTGTGTCTTGCCGCGCAGCTTCAGCAAGTGACTGCGCGCGCCGGCGACATCCTTGGGTTTGTCGAACCAGTCGCCGTCGCAATCGAGCATCTGGTCGGCGCCGATCACGAGGGCTTCCGGATAGCGCATCGAAATCGTTCCGGCTTTGAACTCGGCCAGGGCGAGCGCGCAATCCGACGCCGAGACGCCTTCGGCCTTCATCGCGGCCTTGATCGCATCTTCATCGACGTGGGCGGGGATCTGTTCAAAAGAGAGTCCGGCCGCGCGCATCAGGTTCGCGCGGCTTTTGCTCGCGGAAGCAAGGATCAGAGGACGGGTCATGAGGCGGGGAATGTACGCTGGGTGTAAAGTTGAATGATGGTCGCCGCGGTTTCCTCGATGGAACGGCGGGTGACGTCGATCACGGGCCAGCCGTGTTTGGCGAACAGGCGCCGGGATTCGGCGATTTCCTCGCGCACGGTCTCGAGATCCGCGTAACCTTCGCTGCGGTCCTCGTTCATGATGCGCAACCGGCTCTGGCGAATGTCGGAGAGGCTTTTCGGCTCACGGGTCAAGCCCACGATCAGCGGCTTTTTCGCCGCGATGACGTCCGGCGTCAGGGCGACGTTCGGAACCAAAGGGATATTGCCGGCCTTGAGGCCGCGGTTGGCGAGATACATGCATGTCGGTGTTTTAGAAGTGCGTGAAACACCGATCAGGATGACATCGGCTTCCAGCATGGTGGCCATGGATTGGCCGTCGTCGTGGGCGACAGTGAAGTGCATGGCATCGATACGGTGGAAATATTCGTCGTCGAGGGCATGCTGGCGGCCGATCTCGGTGCCGGCGCGGCGCTCGAAGAACTGCGATAAAGCGCCCATGACCGGGTCCAGCGCCGAGACATAGGCAATCTTCAAGTCCCGGCAAGCCTGCTCGAGGAGGCCGCGGATCTTTCCGTCAAGAAGGGTGAAAATCACGAGGCCGGGGGCGCTGCGAATTCCCTCGATCACCCTGTTCATTTGACCGGGGGTGCGAACCAACCACCAAAAATGCTCGGTGACTTGAACATTTTCATATTGCACCAGGCAGGCGCGGGCGATGTTGGTCACCGTTTCGCCGGACGAATCGGAGACGAGATGAAGGTTATAAGGAGCGCGATCGGGCACCGGAAAAAGGCTCCATAGACGCGAAAATCAAAACCCACAGGGCAGCGGGATAAGAATCTTCTTCGGGGATAACTTGGCCGTTTTTCGGATCCTCGTTAAAGCGTGCACGCAGCATGTGAATCCATTGACGCTTTTGTGAACATCCGGCGTTGCGGTGAAGAAAACCGTGAATCAGGTGAATGAAATCAGGCGAAAGCAACAATACCCGTTTTCCACGTTTTTGACATTTTACTCCTGACGCCGCCGTCACGGCCATTTCAAGAATGATTCCCACACCAAACGGCTTCCAGTCATGAATGTGTACACATCACAGGATAGAAAAAGAGCAGTTATGATTATCGTTACTCACAGGCCCAATCTTCATTCTTCACCTAAGGACTTCTAAGATTAAGGGTGGATTGTTTTCCTCGCTGGAAGCGCCTTGCCTTAAATTCAAATATTGACTCGTTGGGCCGGCTTCAGGTATCGCTTCCATCGTCAGAACGGGGCGTTTGGCCCGTCTTCCCAAAATCGCCCCCGTCAGAGATCAGCCTCGATCAACGACCCGCCGCCAGCGTCTCGCGACCGGCCTCTCGAAAACCTCCCTCCAGCGACCCTTCTTAACCGCTGCCTTTTCAACCGCACATCCTTCCACCCCTTACATATTTCAGCATCCATGCATCTTCAGGAACTGAAGCGCAAAACCCCCGCCGAACTTCTCAGCTTTGCCGAGGAATGCGGCATCGAAAACGCCTCGAACCTTCGCCGCCAGGATCTCCTGTTCGGCATCCTTAAGGTGCTGGCCGAGAAGGACACCTCGATCGATGGTGACGGTGTTCTGGAAATCTTGCAGGACGGTTTCGGCTTCCTGCGCTCGCCGGAAGCAAACTATCTGCCGGGTCCGGACGATATTTACGTGTCACCCAGCCAGGTGCGGCGTTTCGCTTTACGCACCGGGGATACGGTGGAAGGTCAAATCCGCGCGCCGAAAGACGGTGAACGTTATTTCGCGCTCTTGAAGGTCAACACCATCAATTTCGAGGATCCGGACAATGTTCGCCACCGGATCAACTTCGACAACCTGACCCCGCTCTATCCCGACGAAAAACTGTCGATGGAAGTCGAGCAGAAAGACACCAAGAACAAAGACCTGACGGGCCGGGTGATCGAACTGGTCTCGCCGCTCGGCAAGGGCCAACGCGCGCTGATCACGGCCCAGCCGCGGACCGGCAAAACGATCATGTTGCAAAGCATCGCCAACGCGATCGCGGCAAACCACCCGGAAGTTTACCTGATCGTACTTCTGATCGACGAACGTCCGGAAGAAGTTACCGACATGGACCGTACCGTAAAAGGCGAGGTTGTAAGCTCGACTTTCGACGAACCGGCCTCACGCCACGTTCAAGTGGCCGAAATGGTCATCGAGAAAGCCAAGCGCCTGGTGGAACACAAGCGTGACGTGGTCATTCTCCTCGATTCAATCACCCGTCTCGCCCGCGCGTACAACACCGTCGTGCCATCGTCCGGCAAAGTGCTGACGGGCGGCGTCGACGCGAACGCGCTCCAGCGCCCGAAACGGTTTTTCGGGGCGGCGCGCAACATCGAAGAGGGCGGCTCGCTGACCATTATCGCAACGGCGCTGATCGATACCGGCAGCCGCATGGACGAAGTGATCTTCGAAGAATTCAAGGGCACCGGTAACTCGGAAATCGTGCTCGACCGCAAGCTGTCGGACAAGCGCGTGTTCCCGTCGATCGACATCACCAAATCGGGCACGCGCAAGGAAGAACTTCTGGTCAAGCCAGGCGACCTGTCGAAGATGTGGGTCCTGCGCCGCATCCTGGACCCGATGGGCGTCCAGGACGGCATGGAGTTCCTGCTCGACAAGCTCCGCG
>JAYSFT010000048.1:0-18765 GCA_041913245.1 Rhodospirillaceae bacterium
CGACGGACATGGACCGCGAGGAAGTGGCCTTCCTGTTCCGCCAGCGCGACCTTGCCGCGGCCCCGGTCGTGGACAAGTCCGGACGCCTGATCGGCCAGATCACCATCGACGACATCGTGGACGTCATCGACGAAGAAGCCGGCGCGGACATCCTGAAGATGGCCGGCGTGTCCGAGGTGGACCAGTCGAGCCTCTACACCGCGGTGATCGCGACCGCGCAGTCGCGTTTCACCTGGCTCGCGCTCAACCTCATCACCGCCTTCATGGCCTCCTATGTCGTCGGCATGTTCACCGCCTCGATCGAGAAGCTGGCGGCGCTCGCGGTGCTGATGCCGATCGTCGCGGGCATGGGGGGCAACGCCGGCACCCAGACCCTCGCGACGGTGGTGCGCGCGCTCGCGACCCGCGAACTCGATTCCAGCAACGCGCTGCGCGTGGTGGGCAAGGAACTCTTCGTCGGCCTGATCAACGGGGTCCTGTTCGCCGCGCTGGTGGGCGCCGTGGCGTCGTTCTGGTTCGGCGACATCCTGCTCGGCGTCGTGATCGCCGCCGCGATGCTGACCAATCTCACGGTGGCCGGACTTGCCGGGATTCTCATTCCGCTCGCGCTCGACAAGGCGGGCACGGACCCGGCCTCGTCGGCCGGCGTTTTCCTCACAACCGTGACGGATATTGTCGGCTTTTTCACCTTCCTGGGACTCGCGACCTGGGTCCTGCTTTAGCCCCGAAACGGCCTTCTCAACCGGTCCGGAAGCAGGTGGTAAAGCGGGCGCGGGACGGGTACACTTCCCCCGACGCACCCTGGACCGTTTCCAGGTTCGCCCCAGGAACCGCTGATGTCTGATAAGCCGGAAGTTCAATATATTACGCCACCGAACAATCTGCGGCTGAAGCAGAAGCTGGCTGGGGTCACGGGCACGATCGACGGGGTTTGGCTGGACGCGGCCGAGAAGTCGATGGGCAACGCCAAATTCGACTATCTCGAAGCGGTCGGCGAAGACCTCAACCGCCTGCAGGGCGCCTACGAGGTCGCCGTGAAGGACAAGCCGAACCGCGTCGCGCGCGTGCAGGAACTGTATGCGATCGTCCAGCTCATCAAGGGCCAGGGCGCCAGCTTCGGTTATCCGCTGATCTCCAATGTCGGCGCGCAGCTCGCCCGTTTCATCGAGGATTGCGGCGACGATCTGACCGACGCGCAGATGGAAGGCGTGAAGGTGCATGTGGAGACCTTGCGTCTCATCATGCAGCAGAAGATGGAAGGCGACGGCGGGCCCATGGGCCAGAAGATCGTCGCGGGCCTGGCCCTGGTCATCAAGAAGATGACCGGCGAAACCGCATCCGCCTGAAATATATTCCTAGCGCTGGGCTTCGTTCCGCTGCGTCTGCACCGGATCGAGCGGGGTCATGAATTCAAAGCGGCGATACGCCTCGACGCCGTCGAGCACGACGCCGTCGAAGCCGAGATCCATGATGCCGGCGAAATAGCGCCCGATGATCGCCTTCCACGCCGGGTTCCAGAACTCGACCACGTACTGGCCGGCGCGCTCGGGACCGAGCGCCTGGATCCAGCTCGGCTCGCCGATCCGCCACTCGCGCTGCCAGTAGAAGCGCTCGTCCTCCGCGTATCCGACCGACATGCGCGCGAGCACAAGGCGGCGCGCGCCCATTTCCTTGAATTTCAAGTGGTGGACTTCGTCCTTGGTCAGCGCACGGTTGCCTTTGTAGAAGGCGTCGGTGACGAGCACGTCGTAGTTGGTCGCGGCCATGGCCGCGAACCATTCTTCGCGCGTGGCGTAGTCGCGGCTGTCGAGCAGCATGGCCATGTTGCGCGCGCCGAGCAGGGTTTCGACGTTGCGCGGATTTTCCGGCGAGGGGCGGCGGGTCGGCGTGCGGGCGAAGTCGTCGGTGTCGTCCAGGTCGATATGCGAGACCACGCCCATGCGCACGGCGGTCTGCAGCGCCGCCGAGGCCTGTTCCGGCGTCGCGCAATGTTCGACGGTGAGGCCCTTGAGGCCCTGTTTCAGCATGGCCTGAAGGTCGGCGCCGGGCACGCGCAAGGGCGCGCAGAATTGTCCGTTCAGAAGAAAACCGTCGATGCTTTGGATGTAGCGGCGCATCGGCGTGCCGACCTGCACGATGGCATCCTGCGGGATCTTCGCCAGCGGGTCGCGCTTGATTTCGGCCAGGTCGAATTCGCGGCGGCTCCACGACAGCAGATCGAAACCCGGACGGGTGACGACGATGAAATTGGCATCGCGCTTTTCGGCGTAAGTGGCCAGGTCCTCGACCATCTCGCGCATGGAGGCGCGGTAGTTGGGGATCTCCTGCAAGGGGATGTCCAGCACCTCGATCTCGCCGAGCAGGGTGCGCGTGCGGTCGAGCAGGTCCGGGCTCGCGGTGCTCGGTTTCGCGTTGGCGGCGGGAACGGGGATGACGGGGGCCTCTTCGGCCTGCTCTTCCGGTTCGGGGTCGGAGCCTTCAAGGCCGGCGCCGGCCGGCGGGCCGAGGACGCGCCCCGCGGCGGCCGGCGGGACAGGCTTTTCCTGCGCCAGTGCTCCGGTAAGGGAGAACAGACAACTCGTCGCCAGCAACGTCGTTAAAATGCGCTTGATCACGTAACCCGCTCCGCCACCCAATCGGCGATGGCGAGACATGAAGTGAGCCCCGGCGATTCTATGCCGTAAAGGGCAACGAAACCGTTAACGCCGGTTTCGGCGGGCATCTGGATCAGGAAGTCTTTTGCCGGCTCCCCGGGGCCCTGGATCTTGGGCCGGATGCCGCTGTAGCCGGGGCGCAGGGCGCCGTCCGGCAGCCCCGGCCAGTAACGCCGGATTTCCGTGTAAAACAGGTGTTCCCGCTCCTCCTGGATCCGGTAGTCGATGGCGTCCACCCACTCCAGGTCGGGCCCGAACCGGCCCTGGCCCGAAAGGTCGCGGGTGTAATGCAGCCCGAGGCTGGCCCGACCCGGCAAGGGGTAGATCAGCCGGCTGAAGGGGGCTTTCCCCGACAGGTAGAAATAACTGCCCTTGGCATAGTGCTGGGGCGGAATGCTCGCGGGGCGCACGCCCTGGACGGCCCGTCCGATGGCCTGGGCGCCGAGCCCGGCGCAATTGATGACCGTGCGGGCGTCGAGGCTCATGGCGTCGGGCCCGCCGGTCTCGATCTCCACGCCGCCGTCGGCGCCGCGCCCGCCGATGACGGGGCTGTTGTAAGCGATGGAGGCGCCGTGCGCTTCGGCGTCACCCAGGAAGGCCAGCATCAGCGCGTGACTGTCGACGATGCCGCTCAAGGGGGAATGGAGCGCCGCGGCACAGTGAAGTTCCGGCTCCAGGCGTTTTGCATCCGCCGCGCTCATCCAGGTCATGTGGACGCCGCTGTCGGCTGCGTGTTTTTGCAGCGCCTTGAGGCCGTCGCGTTCCTTCTCGTCGGCGGCGTAGATCAGTTTGGTGCTGCGCTTGTAGGCGACCCCGTAGGCGTCGCAGAAGGCGTACATCTTGTCGCGCCCCTCGATGCACAGGCGCTCCTTCAGGCTGCCGTGGACATAGAAGACGCCCGCGTGGATCACCTCGCTGTTGCGCGAGCTGGTCTCGGTTCCAAAAGCGTCGGCCTTTTCGAGGATGATCACCTCGCGCCCCTTGCGCGCCATCGCCCTGGCCACCGCAAGCCCCACGACCCCCGCGCCGATGACGACACAATCCACTTGCTCCATGCGCGCTTCCTCGCTGTCTTAGGGTTAGGGAGGGATCGTTTTGAGGGAGGAGAAAAAACGAGTGTCCCTCTTTTTCCCCTCCCCTGAAAGGGGAGGCCCTCTTGTTTTTTCCCCTCCCCTGAAAGGGGAGGGGTGTGTGGGGGGGAGGGGTCGATTTTTTGTTTTTTGTTTTCGTTTTCGTTTTGCAATGACGCCGACTAAGATTCCCGCGAAGTTCAGTTTTGGTAGGCAGAATGCGCTCTCCATCCACGCCGCGGATCGTCGTTTTCGGCAACGAAAAGGGCGGGACCGGCAAGTCGACCCTGGCCATGCATCTCGCGGTGGCCCTCATGAACCGCGGCCTGTCGGTCGCGACGGTCGATCTCGACGCGCGCCAGGGCACCCTCGGCAAATACGTGGCCAACCGCCGGCGTTACAAGGAGCGCACCGGGCTTCCCATTCCGCTGCCCGCGCACCACGCCATCAATTCGCGCACGGACGAGGCCGGCTACGAGGTCGAATTGCCGCGTGTGCTGGCCGAGACCGGCGGCCATGATGTCGTGGTGATCGACACGCCGGGCTTCGACACCACGCTGTCGCAGATCGGCCATTCCTTCGCCGATGTCATCGTCACGCCGATGAACGACAGCCTGATCGACCTCGACGTCATGTCCGACGTCGATCCCCTGAAGCAGACCATCGTGCGCCCCAGCCACTACGCCGAGCGCGTGTGGCGCGCGAAGCAGCTGCGGGCGAAGCGCGACGGCGGCTCCATCGATTGGGTGGTGCTGCGTAACCGTCTCGGCCAGTTGGAGGCGCGTAACAAGAAGCTGGTGGCGAAGCTGCTCGCGGAACTCGCCCGGCGCATCGGTTTTCGTTTGGTGGACGGCATCGCCGAGCGCGTGGTGTACCGCGAGCTTTTCCTCGACGGCCTGACGGTCGAAGACCTCGCGGCCCTTGCGAAGGACGGCGCGCTCGCTATGTCCCATGTGGCGGCCCGCCAGGAGTTGCGGGCGCTGATGATCGCGCTCGGTTTAAAGGATACGCTGGAGGCGTCGCTGATCGGCGCTTAGAGCATGTTCCGGAAAAGTGTGATTGCGGTTTTCCGATCAGAACATGCTCGAAATAAAAGGCAGTCCATGTCCGGTAACAAGACCCCCACCATACGTTCGTCCTCCGGTGACGTCGCCGCCTTCCTGGACCAGGCGGCGAAAACGCCGGTGCGCGCCCCCGACGCCAAGAATGGCCGCCTGATCTTCGCCATGGACGCCACCGCCAGCCGGGGGCCCACCTGGGCCCAGGCGATGGCGATCCAGAGCGATATGTTCAAGGAGGCCGCGACCGTCGGCGGGCTTGACGTGCAGCTCGTCTACTATCGCGGCGTCATGGATTTCGGGGCCAGTCCGTGGCTCGGCGACCCGGCCCGCGTGGTCGGTCTCATGCGCACCGTCGATGTCGAAGGCGGCAACACGCAGATCTTGCGCGTGCTGCGTCACGCGCTCGCGGCGTCGAAGGCGTCCAAGGTGAACGCGCTTGTCTTCATCGGCGACGCGGTCGAGGAATCCCCGGACGCGATTCTGGACGCGGCCGGCCGGCTCGGCCTGCAAGGCGTGCCCGTGTTCGTCTTCCATGAGGGCGGCGGCGAGCCGGCGGGGGGCGTTTTCCGCCGGGTCGCGCGCGTCACCCGCGGCGCCTATTCCGCCTTCGATGCGAACAGCGCGCGGGAACTGCGCGATCTGCTGAAGGCCGTTGCGGTGTTCGCGGCCGGCGGACGCAAGGCGCTGGAGAACTACGGCGCCAAAGCCGGCGGCGCGGCGCTCCAGATCACGCATCAACTGAGCGGAAAAAGCTGATGGGTCCGCTCCTTCTTGGCGTCGCGGTCGTCGTCGCGATCTACGTCCTGCTCAAATGGTATTCCGACGCCGACGTGAAGCAGATCAAGTCGAGCGCGAAATGGATCGGCGCCGGCGTCCTCATTCTCGGCATCGTCGTGCTCGCCGGGACGGGGCGTCTCGGCGCGGCCATCGGCCTTCTCATGGCCTTTTTCGCCTGGGCCTGGCGCGTGTTCCACATGGTGAACGCCATGCGCCAATTCACCGGCATGTTCCGCTCCTTCGGGTTTGGACGCGGCTTCGGCGCGGGGCCCGCCGCGGCCAGCGCCTCCCATGTCACCAGCGCCTTCCTGAACATGAGCCTCGATCTTTCATCGGGCGCCATGGACGGCGAGGTGACCGCCGGAACCAGGCGCGGCGGCCGCCTGAGCCGGATGCCGCTCGCCGATCTCACGGCGCTGCTGAACGAAGTCGCCGGCGACGCCGATTCCGTGAATCTCCTGGAAGCCTTTCTCGACCGGACCCATCCCGACTGGCGCGAGACGTCCGGCCCCGGCCCCGGCGCTCCCGCGGCGGCCCCCGGGGCCATGACCCGGGACGAAGCCTTGCGCATCCTGGGGCTGAAAGACGGCGCCGGGCGCGAGGAGGTCAAAACCGCCTACCGCAAGCTGATGGCGCAGCTCCATCCGGATCGGGGCGGGAGCGATTACCTGGCCGCTAAGGTGAACCAGGCAAAGGATTTTCTCCTCAAGGGAACATCTTCATAATTGAAAGGTTGCATTGCCACGCCGACCTGTGGCGTGTCACAAATTCTGACGGCCGGTTCCCCGCCGGCCCCTCGCAATTGTTCGATAAGGATCATCAATGGCTCAGCGCGTGCGTAAGGCGGTCCTGCCTGTCGCCGGCCTCGGAACCCGATTTCTTCCCGCCACCAAAGTCATTCCCAAGGAAATGATCCCGGTCGTCGACAAGCCGGTGGTCCAATATGCGGTCGAGGAAGCCCGCGCGGCGGGGATCGAGGAGTTCATTTTCGTCAGCGCCGAAGGCAAGGAAGCCATCGCCGCGCATTTTTCGGCCCAGGAAGTGCTGGAAAAGTCCCTGGAATCCAAGAACAAGCTCGCCGAGCTGAAGCTTGTCCGTGACGCCAGCCTGCCGGCGGGCAACATGCAGATCGTCCTTCAGGGCGAACCCCTGGGCCTGGGCCATGCCGTGTGGTGCGCCAAGGATCTCGTCGGCCGCGAGCCTTTCGCCGTCATCCTGCCGGACGACATGGTGCTGTCGCAAACCTCCTGCATGAAGCAGCTCATCGACGCCCATGCAAAAGTGGGCGGCCATGTCGTCGCGGTCGAGGATGTCCCGCGGGATCAAACCAGCCGCTACGGCATTCTGGATGTCGCCTCCGACGACGGCCGGCTCGCCGCGGCGCGCGGTTTGGTGGAAAAGCCATTGCCCGAACGGGCGCCGTCGACCCTGGCGATCATCGGGCGCTATGTCCTGGACCACGGCGTTTTCGACGAATTGGACAAACATACGCGCGGCGCCGGCAACGAGATCCAGCTCACCGACGCCTTGAACAAGACGATTTCGCGCACGCCCTTTCACGGCCTGCGCTTCGAGGGGAAAAGATATGACTGCGGAACCAGGGTCGGCTTCATCGAAGCGAACGTCGCCTTTGCCCTCGCGAACCCGGACCTCGCGCCGCGCCTGAAACCGCTGCTCGCGCGGCTGATCGGCT
Organism: Rhodospirillaceae bacterium; assembly: GCA_041913245.1. Taxonomy (GTDB): domain Bacteria; phylum Pseudomonadota; class Alphaproteobacteria; order Rhodospirillales; family Rhodospirillaceae; genus SHVO01. Next base: position 7,256 of record JAYSFT010000048.1, read on the forward strand.
AACCCTTTCGGAGATAAGTTGATGCGCATCGCGGTGATCGGAACGGGCTACGTCGGCCTCGTGTCCGGGGCGTGTTTTTCCGAATTCGGCGTCGACGTGGTCTGCGTCGACCGCGACGCCGAGAAGATCGCCCGGCTCCGGAAGGGCGAGATTCCGATCTACGAACCGGGTCTGGACACCCTGGTCGCGGACAACGCCGCGGCGGGCCGCCTGACCTTCACCACCGACATCAAGGCCGCCGTCGCCGGCGCCGACGCGGTGTTCATCGCCGTCGGCACGCCGTCCAGGCGCGGCGACGGCCACGCCGATCTCTCCTACGTCTACGGCGCGGCCATGGACATCGCCGCGCATCTCACCGGTTACGCCGTGGTGGTGACGAAATCGACGGTTCCCGTGGGCACCGGCCGCCATGTGGAGCGCATCATCCGCGCCGCCCGCCCGGAGCTGGAATTCGACGTGGCGTCGAACCCCGAGTTCCTGCGTGAAGGCTCCGCCATCAACGACTTCATGCGCCCGGACCGCGTGGTCATCGGCACGGAAAGCGAACGCGCGCAGAAAGTCATGCGCCAGCTCTACCGCGTGCTGTACCTGATCGAAACGCCGATCATGTTCACCTCGCTCGAAACCTCCGAGCTGATCAAATACGCGGCCAATACCTTCCTCGCCGCCAAGATCACCTTCATCAACGAGATCGCCGACCTGTGCGAGAAGGTGGGCGCCAATGTGCACGACGTCGCCAAGGGAATTGGCCTCGACGGCCGGATCGGCAAGAAGTTCCTGCACGCCGGCCCGGGTTACGGCGGCTCCTGTTTCCCGAAGGACACGCTGGCGCTGGTGAAGACCGCGCAGGATTACGGCGCGCCGCTGCGCATCATCGAAACCGTCGTGGACGTGAACGACAAGCGCAAGCGCAAGATGGCCGACAAGATCGTCGCGGCTTGCGGCGGCTCGGTGAAGGGCAAGACCGTCGCCTTCCTCGGCCTGACCTTCAAGCCGAACACCGACGACATGCGCGATTCGCCCAGCCTCTCGATCATTCCGGTGCTCGAAGAGCAGGGCGCGACCGTGCGCGGCTTCGACCCGGAAGGCATGCACGAAGCCAAGAAGCTTCTTCCGAACGTGGTCTACTGCAACGACGCCTATGAGACCATGAAGGACGCCGACGCGCTTGTTCTGCTGACCGAGTGGAACCAGTTCCGCAATCTCGACCTGCCGCGCGCCAAATCCCTGCTCAAGGCGCCGGTGCTCATCGACCTGCGCAACGTCTATACCCCGGCCGACGTGAAAGCCGCCGGCTTCCACTACACCAGCATCGGCCGCCCGCAGCTTCCAATATCAACGTGAGCACCCAACGCATATGACCTTTAAGCACACCTTCCATCCCACCGTTCTTCGGGAATACGACATCCGCGGCATCGTCGGCGAAACCCTCTCAAAGGCCGACGCGGCGGCCGTGGGTAAGGTCTTCGGCACGCTGGTGAAGCGCTCCGGCGGAACGCGCGTCTGCGTCGGCTACGACGGGCGCGTGAGTTCTCCTTCCATGGAAGCCGCGCTTGTCGAGGGCCTCGTTTCGGCCGGGGTCGAGGTGGAACGCGTTGGCCGCGGTCCGACGCCCATGCTCTATTTCGCGACCGTCGAACGCGGCGCGGACGGCGGCATCATGGTGACCGGTTCGCACAATCCGCCGACCCACAACGGCTTCAAGATGATGCTCAACAAAAAGCCGTTCTTCGGCGCCGACATCAAGACTCTCGGCGAGATGGCCGCGCGCGGCGATGTCGACGGCGCGGCGGGAGCGGTGAGGGACGTTCCGGTGTTCGAGGCCTACGTCGAGCGCCTCCTGAAGGATTTCAAGGGCGCGCGCGAACTCACGGCGGTGTGGGATCCGGGCAACGGCGCCGGCGGCGAGACGGTGACGGCGCTGGTGAAAAAGCTTCCGGGCCGGCACGTCGTGCTGAACGGCGCCATCGACGGCACGTTCCCGGCGCATCATCCGGACCCGACGGTGCCCAAGAACCTCGAACAGCTGATCGCCGAGGTCGCCAGGCAGAAGGCCGACGTCGGTTTCGCCTTCGACGGCGACGCCGATCGCATCGGTGTGGTGGACGGGAAGGGCCGCATCCTGTGGGGCGATCAGATCCTCCAGGTGCTGGCCGAGGACGTGCTGCATGACTCGCCGGGCGCGCCGATCATCGCCGACGTGAAGGCGAGCCAGGCCCTGTTCGACGAGGTCGGCCGCATGGGCGGCAAACCGCTGATGTGGAAGACCGGCCATTCCCTGATCAAGAACAAGATGGCCGAGATCAAGGCGCCGCTGGCCGGCGAGATGAGCGGGCATATCTTCTTCGCCGACAAGTATTACGGCTTCGACGACGCCGTGTATGCCGCCGTGCGCTTCCTCTCCATCATGGCGCGCGACGGGGCGTTCGATCTCGTGCGCCGGTACGACGCCATGCCGATCATGGTGAATACGCCCGAACTGCGTTTCCCGTGCGACGACGCCCGCAAGTTCGCGGTCATCGACGAAGTGAAGGCGCGCCTTCGGAAGTCGGGCGCCGAGGTTTCGGACATCGACGGCGTGCGCGTGACCTCGAACGGCGGCTGGTGGCTGCTGCGCGCCTCGAACACCCAGGCCGTCCTGGTCGCCCGCGCCGAAGCCTCCGACGCCGCCGCGCTCGAGACCCTCAAAGCCGAACTCGCCCACCACCTCCAAGCCAGCGGCCTCGACCTCCCCTCCGAATCCGCCGCCCACTAACGGAAACTAATGGGGCGGAAACTAATGGGGTCAGACTCCATTTAACATGATGGACTCTGACCCCATTTCTTCTTCCCATTTTTATCTCTTTTTCGCCGGCGCCTTCGGCATGGCGGCCACCGCTTTGGTGCAGGCGGCGGTGACCGTTTGCAGTAGGTCCGCTTCCAACAGCGCGTGATATTCGCTCGGTGTCGCAATGTTTCGCACCGGCCATGTGCGCGTCGGATTCAATTGCACGACCGGGCCCGAACGCGTGGCGGTCATCGGCGCAATTTTATGCGAGGCGAGGCCGCCCCAAAAGAACAGCTGCTCCGTGTTCTTCGCGGTCGCATCATTCGCACCGATGACATTGCCCATATGAAACATCGTGGCGCAGGCGGGTGGATAGTCGTCATAGCTTTTTGTTTCGGTTCCCGCTATTTCCCGTCGCATATAGGTGAAGCAGACGCCCTCGTCGTTGCAGTCGTCGGCCTCGAGGTAATTATGCTTGGCGCTGCCGATCACCTGGTTGAACCAGGCGAGACGCCCTTCCACGCTTGCCCCCTCGCGCACCTTCGCCAGGCCGTCCTCGCCGGCGAACCGGGTCACGACGTCGACGAACGCGGGGTCCTCCAGCAGGGCCGGCAGCTTGGGCAGATGCGCGACCTGGGTGGTGGTGATCGCGCCGCTCTTGTAGCCGCGCTCCAGCGTATCGATCAGCTCCGGCATGTTGACGTTCACGGCGGCCAGCACCGTATGCACGTCGAAGACATCGACGCCTTCCGGATCGGCCAGTTCGGCGGCCCTGAGTTCGGAGAAGTCCGCCGTCTTCAGCTCGCGCATGACGCGGCGGACGAGTTCCTTGTTGCGCTCGCGCGCCGCGGCCAGCTGCACACGTTCGGCTTCCTTCTGCGCGGCGAGCCGTTTCGCTTCGTCCTCCGCGCGCTTCAGCTCCAGCCCTTTCTCCGTCAGCTTGGGCCCGGACAGTTCGATGTCCACGCGGCGCGGCTCGCCCGGCTGCAGCGTGAACGCCTGGTCGAACACGCGCACGGCGATGTCGCCGTCTTCTTTCTGCGCGTGCACGCGGATGGGGCCCGGCGCGACCAGGATATTCATCGGGCAGGGGCCTTTCTCCTCCCCGTTGATGGTGACGATGGCCCCTTCGCTGGGCCCGTCGCACGCGAGGCGCAAGGCGCCCGGTTTTTGCGCGGCTGTCTTTGCGGTTTGTGCGGCTGCGTCAAGCGGCGTCAGCGGGATGAAGCCGGCCAGAATGAAGCAAACAGTCCGAAAACGGTCGAAGCGCAGTTTCATCTTACAGTCCTAAATTGAAGCCATACGCCGTGGCGAGCACAGGCCAGCGCCGCGGAAAAAACACCGGCGGCGCCCAAGATCGTCACGCGCATTAGCGGCATTCCGTGAATTTGCGCACGCTCACCGCCGGCTCCTTGCACGACGGGCGCACCTTGTAGCTCTCGAACGTATCGCCCGTGAAACAGTCGATGCCGATGCCGACGAAGTTCAGGCCGACGCCGTCGATGGCCGGCGCGCCCGGGCACTGCACGCGGTATTCGACATCCACGCAGGCGACTTTCTCCGGTTTGATCTTCGGGCGGACGCCGACGACAAAGGTGTCGCCGTAGCACACCTTGGTCGTGAGCTGCGTGCCGCGCGCGAGATTGTCGAGGAAGGTCTGCTTGGCTTGCAGGTCCGCTTGCGCGTCGGCCGCCTTCTTGGCCTCGCCCGCGGCCTTGTCCTGCGCGGCTTTCGCCACGCGCTGCTTTTCGGCGATCTCCTTCTCATGCTTCGCCTGCGCGTCGGCCTGTCTTTGCGCCTCCTGGTCCTGCGCCTGCTGTAGTCGCGTCTTGGCCTGGGCGGCGCGGCGCGCGCGTTCGTCCTCCTGCGCCTGGCGGGCGGCCTGCATCTGCTGCTGCCGCTGCGCGTTGGCCTGCTGGCGGCTTTGCGCGGCGTCCGCCATCTGTTGGCGGCGCTCCGCGGCGGCCTGGGCCTGTTGTTCGCGGCGACGCTGCATCTCGCGCTGCGCGTCTTCCTGCGCCTGGCGCCGCTGCTGGGCAAGGTCCTGCATCGCCTGCACCTGCTGCTGGCCCAGCTGGTTCAGCGTCCGGCCGCCGCGCTTCAGGTTCTCGATGATCTGCGCCGCGCCGATGTCGTTGCTCATGCCGCCGCCCGAATCCTCGCCTCCCTCCATCTGCCGGCAGTCGTTGGTGCCGATGACGCCCTCGATGCACAGGTTCTGGTTCTCCAGGGAAAAGCAGACGTTGCGGCAGTCGCGCTCGCGCCGCTCGCGCATGTCGCGCTGCGCGCGTTCCTCGTCCTCCTGTTCCTGCTGCGCCTGCGCCATCTGCTGGGCGAAGCGCTGTTCCTGCGCGGCGGTCTCCGCGGCGAACGCGCGTTCCGAGGCCAGCGCGTCGGCCACGATCTGGATGGCTTCCTTATCGTCCGTGCCGTGGGCGCGCTTCCTGGCGCCGGCGATCTTGGTGTCGGCGCAGCCGAAGTTTTGCGCGCTCACGCACCGCATCGCCTCGTCCAGAAGCCGGGTCATCTCCTCGCGGTCGAGCGCGTCCAGCTTATCGAGCGCGGCGAACATCTCGTCCGCCGCGGCGTTGGGGGCCGGGGCGGCAAGGGCGGTGCAGGACAGAAGCGAAGCCGGGAAGGACGCCAGGATGGCGGCACAGCAGACGGCTGGAACAGGACGCCGGAACATTCAAAAAACACCCCATAAATGCGAATAATTTGCATTTACAATCTCGCAGGGGTTGTCACAAGCCCAAATATAACAAAGAAATGGGGGAAATGGGGTCAGACTCCATTTAAGTGATGGACTCTGACCCCATTTCTTTTACCCCATTTCTTTTACGCCCCATTTCTTTACGGCTGCGGCGGGCAGGATAGCCGGGGTTCCAGCGCGATCTGGTTGGGTTTGAGCTCTTCCTCGCGGATCTGGATCACGCCCTTGTCGTCGCGCCGCCAATATTGCACGCGGCCCGTCAGCTTCAGCGGAAAGGGCTCGTCCTCGAAACGCATCAGGAAGAGGAGGTTGTTGAGCCGGTCCACCTGGTTCGCGCCGATGCGCGCGGCCTGGCTGTCGGTCCAGCCTTCCAGAACGACCTTGTGTCCTTCCAGCGCGGTCTGCGCCGTGGCGATGCTCCAGAAGGGGATGTTCTGGCAGCGGTAGGTGATCGCGGCCGGCTCGTCCATCTCGATCTGGAACCAGGCGACGCCTTCGCCGGGATTTGGTTTGAGATTGCGCAGCGACAGCATCATGGCGTCGTGGGCCAAGGCGGGCAGGGCGCCCGCGAACGTCGCCGCGAGCACGGCGATTAAAAGCCTCACTTTTTGCATGTGTAGCTCTTGCACAGCGCGGGTTTCGCCGAACCGCTCGGCGTCACGACAAGATTCTCGAAGCTCTCCATGCAGTAGATGTGCCGGTGCCCGAATTGATTGGTGTCATGGCGCATGGGGCAGACGGTGTAGACGCCCTCGATCCTGGCGCTGAGATCCAGGCCGATGATCTCGCTGATGGCCCGCGGCGGCGGATGCCGGCTCATGACGAAGGAGCGCGAGCCTTCGATGTCGAGCACGAAACCGACGTTGGTCTCCATGCTGAGCGCGCCCTGGACCTTGATGCAGGAACTGATCGCGCCCAGGCAGCGCGGCGGCGCCTCGGCCGCGACGGCGGCGTTGGAAAAGACCGCGAGCCCGGCCGTTATGAAGGCGAATGTTTTCATCGTTTTCCTGTCCGCGCTGTAGGTCGTGATACACCAGCCCCTCATGGGCGCATCACGTTCATCACCGCCAGCGTCATCGCCTCCACGCCCGTGCGGATCGCCGGCCCCGGCGCCGGGGCGAACTGCGGCGAATGGTTGAACGGGACCTCCAGGCCCTTCGCCTGCGCCTCCTTGAACGTCGCCGGATCCGTGCCGCCGATGCCGAAGTACATCGAGGGAATCCCGGCCAGCACGAACACCGAATAGTCCTCGCTGGCCGATCCCGGTTCTTCGTCGCGCACCGCCTTGTCGCCGAACGCCGCCGCGAACAGCGCGCCGGTGCGCTCGGCCAGCGCCGCGTCGTTCACCACCGCCGTGCCGCCTGTGATGATCCGCACCTCCGGTTCCGGCGCGCCCGCCATGGCCGCCACCGCGCCGGCCGTGCGGTGGATGCCGTCGGCCAGCAGCTTGCGCACCTCGGGCGAATAGGAGCGGATGGTGCCGCGCAAGCTCACGCGGTCCGGGATGATGTTGCCCGCGCTGCCGCCTTCGATCGCCCCGATGGTGATCACGCCGAACTCGCCCGCGGGCTTCTGCCGGCTCACCACGGTCTGCACGTCGATGATGAAGCGCGCCGCCATCACCACGGGATCGATGGCCGCGCTCGGCATCGAGCCGTGCCCGCCCTTGCCGATGAAGGTGATGGCGATGGAATCCGAATTCGACGTCAGCACGCCGGGTTTGTAGTGCACCTGGCCCGCCGGATCGGGGCCCACATGCAGCGCGAAACCCATGTCGGGCTTGCCGAAGCGTTCGAACAGCTTGTCGGCGATCATGTCCTCCGGCCCGCCCGCGCTTTCCTCGGCCGGCTGGCCGATGAACATCAGCGTGCCTTTCCACTTGTCCTTTTGCGCCGCCAGCGCGCGCGCCGTGCCCACCCAGGTCGCCATGTGGATGTCGTGCCCGCAGCTATGCGCCGTGAAGGTCTCCTTGCCGTTCCACATCTGCTTGGCCTTGCTGGCGTAGGCGAGGCCGGTCTTCTCCTCCATCGGCAGCGCGTCCAGGTCGGTGCGCACCATGACCAGCGGGCCGGGGCCGTTCCGGTACATCGCCACGATCCCGGTCTTGCCCACCCGCTCGGTGACCTCGAACCCGGCCTCGCGCATCTGCGCCGCCAGCGCCGCGGCGGTGCGCGTCTCCATCATCCCCAGCTCGGGATGCGCGTGCAGATCCTTGTACAGCGCCTCGAGCCGCGGATAGTCCGCCGCGAGGGTCCGCGCCACGCCGGCCTTGGCGGCCGGAATATCGAGCTCCGCGGCGCAAACCGCGCCCGCCGCCAGAAGCCATGCCCCCAGAAACACTCCCGCCCGAATCTTCATCCCGCGCCCCATGACCGATGTTGTCTGTGCCTGAAATGTTAATTCAGGTCCCCAGGGGAGCCCCACTTGTTTTTTCTCCTCCCGGAAAGGCGAGGAGCCGTGTCTGCGTCTCGTCTTTTCAGAACGCTAAGCCCTTTCAATTTTTAGGAAAATGCCGCGCTGGATTTTTGTCTTGCAAATAGTCCCCATAATATGCACGATGTCCCTGTTTCGAATCGACAGGAGGTGCATGCCATGGCTCCCGCTTCCGCTCTCGATACCGCCGCCCCCGGCGCGCCCACAAACTCATCCGCGAACTCGTCCGCGACCCCGGCCCCGCCCTTTCCCACCGCCGCCCTCGGCCCCTTGCTCGGCGCGGCCGTCACCGCCGTCGCCGCGCAAACCCAGGCGCCGGAGGAACTCGTCGCCCATCACGTCCTCGCCCTCGCGGCCATGGCGGCGCAGCGGCTTGTCGGCGTCCGGCTTCCCACCGGCGCGCCGCGGCCGGTCTCCTGTTTTTTCGCCACGCTGGTCGGCCCGGGCGAGGGGGCGGACACCGCCGAGAAAATGCTGGTCGATACGGTCCGGACGTGGGAACGCGGCTTCGACGCGGGCATGCGGCGGCCCGAACCGCTTCGGCATCTCGATCTCTTCTACAGTGCGCGCGCGCCGCAGCCCGAGGACCGCTACCGCGGCTATGGCCGCCAGACCGGTTTCTTCGTCCGCCATCCGCACGATCTGTTCCAGCCGGGGCGTCTCCGGCGCAAGGAGGCGGCATCCCTGTGCGCCATCTGGAACGGCAAGGTGATTCATCAGGCCGTGGGACCTACGTTCTTTCCGCGCCTGTCGGTTCATCTTGTCGCGCCGCCGCGCGCGGGCCGCGCACTCCTGGGCGAAACGGAACTCGCCGAAAGCGGCCTGCTCGGGCGCATGCTCGTGGCCGCGCCCGCGTCGCGCGTCGGCGCGCGCACGTTCATGTTGTCCAACTCCGACGATCCGCCGCTCGCGTTCCAGACGCTGCTCGGCGCTCTCGGCGCGCTCTATGAAAAGCATCCCAGTACGGACTTCCGCATCGTGGCCTTCACGAACGACGCCGCCGCCGTCTGGCTGGCCTATGTGCAGGAGGTCGAGGCCGCCATGGCGCCCGGCGCGGACTTCGCCGCCCTGCGCGCCTTCGCCGGCCATCTGCCCGAACATGCCGCGCGCCTCGCGGTCCTTGTCGCCTTCATGGAGGACGGCGCGCTCGGGGAAATCACCGCGCGTCATCTCGAACAGGGCCTCGCGCTCGCACGCTATTACGCGCAAGTGCGGCTTTCTCTCCTGGGCGCGTCGGCCCCTGAACTCAGCGAAGGGGAGAAGGAAGATATCCTGTGCGCCTGGCTGCAACGCAGCTGCGCCGAGAAAGACATCACGCTCCGCGACATCTGCCGCACGGGCCCGCGCGGCATGCGCGACGTCGACACCGCTTACAAGCTCATGCGGCGCATGGAGCGTCTCGGCGTCGTCCAGCCGGCGAACGACGCGTTCCAGGGAACCTCCGCGCCGCGGCGCTCGGGCCGACGCTACGCCTGGAAGGTCGAAAAGAATGGTGGGGACAGTGCCGCCTAGTGTCCGCCAAAAGTGTCGCCAAAGTGTCGCCAAAGTGTCGCCAAAGCGCGATTTTGGGCTACGTCATTGGATCGATTGGCGAATTCCAAAAGTGTCGCCTGTCGCCACTGTCGCCAAACGAAATGTGGCGGCTACGCCGCTTCCAGCAAGCCCACCACTTTCTTGCCGGCGGATTCCTTGTCCGTGTCCTGGACCACCGCGATCTCGGGGATCAGATGGTCCCAGGCCTGCTGGTAAATCGCTTTTTCGCTGTAGGAGGACTCGCCGTTGCCGGGGGCGCGATGGAGGTCGCGCACGATCTCGGCGATAGCCACCGCGTCGCCGGTCTTGATCTTGGCGGCGTATTCCAGCGCCCGGTGGCGCCACATCGCGCGCTTGCGCGAGGCCGGCGCCCGGCTCAGCACCGCGAACACGTCGCGCATCACCTGGCGCGTGACCACTTTGCGCAGTCCCGACTTCTTCAGGTTCGCGGTCGGGATCCGCAGCGTCATCCCGGTTTCGAATGTGACGGTCAGCACGTCGATCGTCAGGCCGCCGACGGTCTCAGCCTTGAGGGCGCCGACCGTTCCCACTCCATGTCCCGGATACACCACGCTGTCGCCGCTTTTGAAAAGCCCGTTCGCCATCCGTCGTACTCCTGGAAATGCCGGAAAAAGAAAACGGCCTCGCCATCGGCGAGGCCGTTGTCCGTGCAAAAGAAAGTTAGGCGACTTTGAGGTTCGCCGCCGCGTCCTTGCCGCGTTCGTTCACGACGTCAAAGCTGATCGCCTGACCTTCGTTGAGCGTACGCAGACCGGCGCGTTCGACGGCGCTGATGTGCACGAACACATCCTTGCTGCCGTCCGAAGGCTGGATGAAACCGAAACCCTTCGTTGCGTTGAACCACTTAACAGTACCGTTAGCCATGTTGGCCTCCTGAGAAAGCGCACATTTGCGCGGACGGCAACACGACAATCGCGCAGCCGCTGTACGAATCTAGCGATGTCTTGGAAGGGGCCCCGAAGGGCTCTGCAACAAGGCAGGCAGAAACTCGATGGGGTCTATATAGCCCATAGAACGGTATTTTTCAAGCCGAGGCGTCATCCCCCCTCCGTCATCCCCCCTCCGTCATCCTGGAGCGAAGCTCCAGGATCCGGGGCAACGCGCCCGGGTGTCCGTGACCTGTTACCGAGCCGCCACCTGGGCCGCCGCGGCTTCCGGCGAGATCGCCTGGCAGGCGTTCTTGGCTTTCGGGGCGGCGATGGCGCAGGCGCGGATCAGGTCGGACTTCGGCAGGCCGACGATGCGGGCGCGGTAGATGGTCTTGCCGTTGCTCTTGCCGGCCTGGACGATGGCCGAGGCGCTGGCGTAGTCCGGCTTCAGCTTCAGTTCGGCGGCGCGGGCCTGGGTTTCGGCGGTGGCGCGGCTGGAGAAGGCCCCCACCTGGATCGCCCACATGCCCTGCGCGGCGGCCGGGATGGACGCGGACAGGGTGCTGGCCGGCTCGTTCACGTCGCCGATGGCGGTTTCGGACGCCACCGGCTTCTTGCCCTTCTTCGGGGTGGCGCGCGCCACCATCACCGGGGCGACCGGGCGCTTGAAGCTTTCCTCGTAGTTATAGATGCGGGCCGTGGCGACGGTGGTTTCCGGCTGGTTCGACAGCAGCGCGAAACCGCGGTCCAGCAGGTCGGCCATGTGACGGTCTCGCGCGGCGGCCGTCGGGCCGCCGAAGGTCACGGCGACGATCCGGTGCCCGTCGCGCATGGCGGAGGCGGAGAGGTTGAAGCCCGAGGTGTTGATGAAGCCGGTCTTGAGGCCGTCGGCGCCTTCATAGGCGGCCAGCAGGCGGTTGTGGGTGCGGTAGGTGTAGCCGTTGAAGGTGAACTGATCTTTCGAGAACACCGCGTAATGCTGGGGGAACTTCTCGATCAGCGCCATGGACAGGGTGGCCATGTCGCGCGCGGTGGACACCTGCCGCGGATCCGGCAGGCCCGAGGCGTTGCGGAACACGGTGCTGGTCATGCCCAGCGCGTGGGCGCGCGCGGTCATCATCTGGCCGAACTTGCCTTCCGTGCCGCCCAGATGTTCCGCGACCACGGTCGCGAT